>DASQNG010000124.1:0-3252 GCA_035645095.1 Gaiellaceae bacterium
ACCGCGTGGCGCGGCCGGCGCCACGGGCGCCCCGGGGCCGGCCGGCGCCACCGGCCCCCAGGGACCGGCCGGTCAGCAGGGCCCGCAGGGGCCGACGGGGCCCGCCGGTCCGAGCGGCGCGAGCGGGGGCCTGTCCGGCTACGAGATCGTGTCGGCGGCCCCGGTCGGGATGACGATCGACGACTTCGTCGTCGAGGGCAGCGCGTCGTGCCCCGACGGGAAGGTCGCAGTCGGCGGCGGCGTGAGGGTCGCCGATCCGTCCGAGGACGTGGCTGTCGCGAGCTCGTCTCCGGCTGACGACGGCAGCGGGTGGCTGGTCACCGTCCTCAACTACGGCGGCGACAACAGCATGACGCCGTACGCGATCTGCGGGGGCACCGCGTAGGTGGGTCCGGCAGGAGCGGCGCATCGTCGCCGCTCCTGCCCGCCTGCGACGAGCGACGCGGTGCCGCCGGAGCCCACCGCTCCCCTGATTCCCGTGACCAGAGAGAGATAGGAGTCCTCATGCGCAAGCCACTACTCGTGCTCGCCGTCGCGGCCGCTGTCGCCTTCGCGGCCGTCGGCGCCGCTGCGGCGGCGACAGCCGCCGTCTCGATCGAGCGGAAGGCGGAGCTGCTGGCCGGCCTCGCCGTGGAGGTGCAGGTGAACGTGACGTGCCCGGCACCGGAGCTGACGACCCCGATCAACCTGAACGTGCAGCTCCAGCAGCTCCAGAAGACGCACGACGGGTCCGTCGTCGTCAGCGGCAGCGGCTTCGTGTCGAATGCCACCTGCGACGGCGCGAAGCGCACGTACCCGGTCCTCGTCCGAACGTTCGCATCGGTCGGCCAGCCGCTGCCGCTCTTCCGACGCGGGCCGGCGCTCGCGACCGCGACGCTGTTCTCGTGCTCGACGTTCTGCAGCACGATCGGAACCCAGGCGTTCGCGGAGGTCCGGATCGCCGGCTGAGGCGGCTCCGGCCCGGGGCTCCTCCCGTACGGTTCGCAGTGCGGGAGGAACCCCCGGTTCGGTAGCTTCAACGTCGGTGGAGGCGAAGCACGACGTACTCGTGATCGGCGCCGGCTGCGCCGGCATGCGCGCCGCGATCGAGGCTCACGACGCCGGCGCCGACGTCGCGGTCGTGTCGAAGCTGCACCCCACGCGCAGCCACTCGGGCGCCGCCGAGGGCGGCATCAACGCCGCGCTCGGGAACACGGGCGACGACGACCCCGAGACACACGCCTTCGACACGGTCAAGGGCTCCGACTACCTCGGCGACCAGGACTCGATCGAGATCTTCACGCGTGAGGCGCCGCTCGACATCTACCAGCTCGAGCACTGGGGCGCCGTCTTCACGCGGAACGACGACGGGAAGCTCGCGCAGCGCCCGTTCGGCGCGGCGGGTTCCCCGCGCACCGTCTTCGCCGCCGACATCACGGGGCACGTCCTGATCCAGGTGCTCTACGAGCAGCTCGTGAAGCGCGACATCAAGGTCTACGAGGAGTACTTCGCCTGGCAGCTCGTGGTTCATCAGGACCGCTGCCAGGGCGTGATCTGCTGGGACCTGCTGCACGGCGGCCTCAAGGCCCTCGGCGGCAAGACCACGGTGCTCGCGACGGGGGGCGCCGGCCGCCTCTACCGCGCGACCACGAACGCCTATGCGTGCACGGGCGACGGGATGGCGATGGCGATGCGCGCCGGGCTGCCGCTGAAGGACATGGAGTTCATGCAGTTCCACCCGACGACGATGTACCCGAGCGGGATCCTGATCACCGAGGGCTGCCGCGGCGAGGGCGGCATCCTGCGCAACTCCGAGGGCGAGCGCTTCATGGAGCGCTACGCGCCGACCGCGAAGGACCTGGCGAGCCGCGACGTCGTCTCCCGTTCGGAGCAGACCGAGATCGACGAGGGCCGCGGCGTCAACGGCTCGGTGCTGCTCGACCTGACGCATCTCGGCGCCGAAAAGATCCTCACGCGCCTCCCGGGCTCGCGCGAGCTCGCGATGGTCTACGCCGGCGTCGACCCGATCCACACGCCGATCCCGGTGCGGCCGGGAGCGCACTACCACATGGGGGGTGTCGAGACCGACAGCGACGGGCTGACGGAGCTCGAGGGCCTGTACGCCGCCGGCGAGGTCGCCTGCGTCTCCGTGCACGGCGCGAACCGCCTCGGCGGGAACTCGCTGATGGAGACGATCACCTTCGGCCGGCGCGCGGGCCGCGCCGCCGCGGAGTGGGCGCTCGCGAACACGACGGTGGAGGTGCCCCGGTCGGCCACCGCCGACGCGGAGCGCGAGCTGCTGGACCTGCTCGACCGCTCGCAGGGGGAACGTCCGTGGCAGATCCGGGACGAGCTCGGCCAGACGATGCTCCAGAACTTCGGCGTCTTCCGCCGCGAGGACCAGATGCAGACGCAGGTGGAGGTGATCGACGCGCTGCGCGAGCGCTACCGCACCGTCGTCGTGGAGGACAAGGGCGAGGTGTTCAACAGCGACCTGACGCAGGCGATCGAGCTCGGCTACATGCTCGACCTCGCGGCGTGCATGCTGCAGGCGGGCATCGCGCGCAAGGAGAGCCGCGGCGCGCACTCCCGCCCGCACGACTACCCGACGCGTGACGACGACAACTTCCTCAAGCACTCGATCACGCGCTGGGTCGGCGACGGTCCCGAGCTCGCGTACAAGGAGGTGCGGATGACCCGCTGGACCCCACAGGAGCGGACGTACTAGTGCAGGTCGGCCTGAAGATCTGGCGGTACGACTCCACGACCGGCGACCGCGCGCTCAAGGAGTACGAGTTCGACGCGCCCGAGGAGGCGACGCTGCTCGACTGCCTGGACATCGTCAAGGACCGGTACGACGGGACGCTCGCCTACCGCAAGAGCTGCCGCATGATGATCTGCGGCTCCTGCGGGATGCGCATGGACGGCGCCGCCGTGCTCGCGTGCAAGGTGCGGATGTACGACCTCGCCGAGCGCGGCCACGCGCCCGTCGTGAGCGCGATGGGGAACCTGCCGATCGTGAAGGACCTCGTCGTCGACATGGAGCCCTTCTGGGCCAAGTTCAAGGCGATGAAGCCGTACCTCCAGCCCGGCTACGACGTCCCCGAGGTGAACGAGGAGCACGTGATCTCCCAGGAGCGGATGAACGTGATCCACAAGGAGTCGCTCTGCATCAACTGCGGCTGCTGCGTCTCTGAGTGCAACTCGATGGAGTCCGACCCCGAGTTCCTCGGCCCGCAGGCGCTCGCGAAGGGGATGCGCTTCGTCGGCGAC
>DASQNG010000125.1:0-9037 GCA_035645095.1 Gaiellaceae bacterium
GGTCGCGCGCATCCGCCCGGCGTCGGGGAGCGGCTCCAGCCAGTCGGGAAGGGGCGTCACGCCCCGGAGTCCTACTCGACCGTGACGGTCTTGGCGAGATTGCGGGGCTGGTCGACGTTCAGCCCGCGGCGGCGCGCGATCCGGTAGGCGAGGAGCTGCAGCGGCAGGATGGCGAGGATCGCCTGCAGGAACGCCGGCGACGTCGGGACGTAGATCACGTCGTCCGCGTGGTGCTGGATGTCCTCGTTGCCGTCGGTCGCGATCGCGATCACGTGGGCGCCGCGCGCGCGGACCTCCTGGATGTTGGAAACGAGCTTGTCGTAGACGTGGCTGTTCGTCGCCACGACGACGACCGGCGTGTTCTCGTCGAGGAGCGCGATCGGGCCGTGCTTCATCTCGCCCGCCGAGTACGCCTCCGTCGGGATGTAACTGATCTCCTTCAGCTTCAGCGCGCCCTCGAGCGCGACCGGGAGGCCGATGTGGCGGCCGAGGTAGAGGAAGAACGGGCAGGTGTGGAAGCGCTGGGCGATCTCCTCGATCGGATGGTCGCCGTCGAGGAACGTGTCGACCTTCGTCGGGAGCTCGTAGAGCTCGTCGAGGATGAACTCGAGCTCCTCCGGCGGCATCGTGCCGCGCACCTCCGCGAGCTTCAGCGCGACGAGGAGGAGGAGCGCCACCTGCGCGGTGAACGTCTTCGAGGCGGCGACCCCGACCTCGAGGCCGCAGCGGGTAGCGATCACCGAGTCGACCTCGCGCGTGATCTGCGATCCCAGCATGTTCGTCAGCGCGACCGTCCGCGCGCCCTTCTCCCGTGCGAGGCGCATCGCCTGGATCGTGTCCCGCGTCTCACCGGACTGCGAGATGCCGATCACGAGCGTACGGGCGTCGACCACGGGGTTCCGGTAGATCCACTCCGACGCGATGTCGGGCTCGACGGGCACACGCGCCCACTCCTCGATCGCGTAGCGGCCGACGACGCCCGCGTGATACGAGGTGCCGGCCGAGAGGATCACGATCCGCCGCAACTGCCGCAGCTCGTCCTCGCTCAGCCCCAGCCCCTCCAGGACGAGCGTCCCGTGGCGGACACGGTCGCCGATCGTCTCCGCGACGGCCTCCGCCTGCTCGTAGATCTCCTTGAGCATGAAGGTCTCGTAACCGCCCTTCTCGGCGCCCTCGTCATCCCAGTCGAGTTCGACGACGTCGTGCTGCACAAGAGTCCCGTCCGCGCGCGTGTAGACGGCGCCGTCCGGCGTCAGCTCGACCACGTCGCCGTCGTCCGGGAACTGCACGATCCGGGTCTCGCGCAGGAACGCGGCGGCGTTCGAGGCGAGGAACATCTCGCCGACGCCGACGCCGACGACGAGCGGCGTCTGGTGGCGCGCGCCGACGAGGAGATCGGGGTGGTCGTGGTGGATCACGACGAACGAGAAGTGGCCCTCGAGCTCCGGGATCACGGCGCGGACGGCCGCGCCCAGATCGCCCATGTAGTGGCGCTCGACGAGGTGCACGACGGTCTCGGCGTCGGTCTCGGAGGTGAAGGTGTGGCCCTCCTCCCGGAGCTGGCGCGAGAGCTCACGGTAGTTCTCGACGATGCCGTTGAGCACGACCGAGACGCGCGAGGCGTCGCAGCCGGCGAGCGGGTGGGCGTTCGCCTCGGTGACGGTGCCGTGCGTTGCCCAGCGCGTGTGCCCGAGCCCGTGCGTGGCGCGCGAGCCGTTCGGCCCTGCCGCAACCTTCAGGTTCTGCAGGTTGCCGACCGCGCGGACGTACTCCAGACCGTCCTCCTCGCGCAGCGCGATGCCCGCGGAGTCGTAGCCGCGGTACTCGAGGCGCTCCAGCCCCTGCAGCAGGAGCGGCTTGCACTCGCGGGGCCCGACGTATCCGATGATTCCGCACACCCTGAAGCTCCTTTGTCCGTCTTCCGGGGTGAAGCGCCACCCTGAGCGGCCGTCCTGCGAAAAGCCTCTCAAGAACACGAAGGAGCCCGGTGATCCGACCGGCGCAGCGGCGCGCAGGTCAGCCGAGCTCTCTCCGAACGAGAGCGGCGATCGTACCACAGTGGCGGGCAGCGTCGTCGGGCGTCTCCGCCTCGCCGAGCACGCGGATCAGCGGCTCGGTGCCGGATGCACGCACGAGCACGCGGCCGCGGCCCGCCAGCCGCTCGTTCAGCCGCTCGGCCTCCGCGAGCGCCGCCGCCGGCACCTCCCGGCGCGAGACGCGGACGTTCTCCTTCGCCTGCGCGTAGCGCGGCATCACCGCCGCGGCGTCGGCAAGCGGGCGCCCGTCGAGTGCCGCGCAGAGGAGGAGCCCGGCGGCGAGGCCGTCGCCGGTCACGTGGTCGCGCAGGCAGATCAGGTGCCCGGACTGCTCACCGCCGAGGATGCCGCCCTCCCGCCGGAGCGCCTCGAGGACGTAGCGGTCGCCGACGGCCGTCGTGACGACGCGGATGCCGCGGTCGGCCATCAGGCGGTGGAAGCCGAGATTCGTCATCACGGTCACGGCGACGAGGTCCACGTCCAGGTGGAGTGCGAGCAGCGCGAGGATCTGGTCGCCGTCGACGACCTCGCCGCCGGCGTCGACGGCCAGCATCCGGTCGCCGTCGCCGTCGAAGGCGACGCCCAGATCGAGCCGGCCGCTCCGCACCGTCTCCTGGAGGAGCGCCAGGTCGGTCGCACCGCAGCCGTCGTTGATGTTCGTGCCGTCGGGCTGCACCGCGACCGCCGTCACGTGCGCCCCCAGCCGCTCGAACACCTGCGGCGCGATCGCGCTGTATGCGCCGTTCGCGCAGTCGACGCCGATCCTGAGCCCGGTGAGGTCGGAGCCGAAGCGCTCGAGCACGTGCTCGACGTAGCTCGTCGTCGCGACGCCGGCCTCCTCGACGGTGCCGCCGCCGCGCGCGGGCGCGTCGAGTCGCGCCTCGATCTCCTCCTCCGCGGCATCCGTGAGCTTGCCGCCGTTCCGGTCGAAGAGCTTGACGCCGTTGTACTCCGGCGGATTGTGCGAGGCGGAGATGACCGCACCGAGATCGAGGGCGAGCAGCGCCACCGCGGGCGTCGGGAGGACGCCGCCGAGGACGGCGCTGCCGCCGGCGGACGCGACGCCGCGCGCGAACGCCTGCTCGAGCTGGGGGCCCGAGGCGCGCGTGTCCCTGCCGACGAAGACGCGACCGCCCCCAGACCAGAGCGTCGCCGCTTTGCCGAGCCGCTCGACGAGGTCGAGCGTCAGGTCGTCGCCGACGACGCCGCGGACGCCGTCCGTGCCGAAGTGCCGGCGCACCGGCGCGCGCTAGCGCTTGCTGAACTGCGGCGCCTTGCGCGCCTTGTGCAGCCCGGCCTTCTTGCGCTCGACCTCGCGGGCGTCGCGCGTGAGATACCCCTCGCGCTTCAGCGGCACGCGGAGCGCCGGGTCGACCTCGACGAGGGCGCGGGCGATCCCGTGGCGGACGGCGCCGGCCTGACCGGTCGGCCCGCCGCCGTGGACGCGCACGCGGATGTCGTAGGTGCCCTCCACGCCGGCCGTCTTCAGCGGCGCGAGCGCGGCGGCACGGTGGGCGAGGCGCGGGAAGTACTCCTCGAGCGTACGGCCGTTGAACCAGGTCGTCCCGTCGCCGGGACGCAGGATCACGCGGGCGACGGACGTCTTCCGCTTGCCGGTGCCGAGATACTGCGCGCGCTCCGCCACTACTCCACCTCCACTGCCTCTAGATGTCCAACGTCTTCGGCGCCTGGGCCTCGTGCGGGTGACTCGGCCCGGCGTAGATCTTCAGCTTCGTGATCTGCCGGCGCGCGAGGCGGTTGCGCGGGAGCATCCCCTTGACCGCCTTGCGCAGCACTTCCGTCGGCCGCCGCTCGAGCTGCTCCCGCAGCGTACGCGTCCGGAGCCCGCCCGGGTAGCCCGAGTGCCGGTGGTACAGCTTTTGGTCGAGCTTCTGCCCCGTGACCTGGATCTTCTCCGCGTTGACGACGATCACGAAGTCGCCCGTGTCGGTGTGCGGCGTGTAGGTCGCCTTGCGCTTGCCGCGCAACGTGTCCGCAATCTGGGTCGCGAGGCGCCCGAGGGTCTTGCCCTCCGCGTCGACGACGTACCAGTCGCGCTGGATCTCGCCGGGTTTCGCGGAGTAGGTCTTCATCTCAAGGGCTTTGTCATCTCACGGAACGCTGTGTCATCTCACAGACAAAGGGCGCACATCGCGTGCGCCGGCGGCGGATTGTAGCAAGATCCACACCGCGGGCAGGGCCACGCAGGCGGTCGCCCCGGCCGACAGCGCGACGACGCCGAGCTCGCTGTAGACGACCCCGCCGAGCAGCACGAGGACGACCGCCGCAGCGCTCGACAGGCCGTCCGTGAACCCGATCAGCTTCCCCCGTTCGGCCGGGAGCGCGCGGTCGGCGAGCTCCGTCACCGCCGCCACGTAGGAGACGTTCCAGCCGAGACCGAGCAGGAAGAGCGACGCCGACATCCAGAAGACGCTCTCGAAGACCGCGAGGCCGAGCGTCGAGGCGGCCATCAGGAGCAGCCCGGTGACCTCCCCGGGGCGGCGCCCGAGCCGGTCGACGAGGCCCCCGATCACGACGACGAGCGCGTACATGCCGACGATGTGGAGGCTGATCACGGTGAAGACGTCCGACTGGTGGTGGCCGTGGTCGATCACGAGGTACCCCGTCAGGTTCATCACCGAGACCATCCCGCCGAAGCTCGCGACGGCAGCGACGAGCGCGGTCAGCACCCCGGGCCGGCGCAGGATTTCGCGCAGGCTCGCAGCCGCGGCGGGAGCGGGCTCTCCTGCGTCGTCCTGCTGCCCCTGCGCAATCGTGCGCGGGTCCGAGCGGACGCAGAGGACGAGCGCGAGCCCGAGCACCATGATCCCGCCGGCGGCGAGCCACGGGACGACGAGCGCGTCCAGGTCGAGCTCCTTCCCGGCGAAGAGCGGGCGGAAGACGAGGGGGCCGAGCGCGGCGCCGAAGAGCGCACCGAAGAGGACGTACGAGATGCCGCGCGCCCGCCGCTCGGGCGGGTACATGTCCGCCGCCGCGGCACGCGCGAGCAGGATGGTGCCCTGCGCGACGCCGACGAGGGCGAAGCCGGCGACGACGACGACGGCCGACTCGGCGGCGCAGCCGGCGGCGGTCGTCGCGCAGCCGGCGACGCCGGCGAGGCAGCCCGCGGCGAGCACGGGGATCCGTCCGAGCCGGTCCATCAGCCGCCCGGCCGGGACCGCGGCGAGCGCGCCGGCCGTCAGGAAGATCGCCGGGCCGAGACCGAGGATGCCCTCGATCCCGGTCACGAGCACGAGCGTGACCGTGGCGACCGCGACGGCGAGCTGCACCATCCCGGAGAGGCTCGTCAGGGTCGCCGCGAGCAGCAGGGTGTTCCGGCGGACCGGGTAGCCGTCCACGGCCCGACCCTACTGAAGAAGCAGCCGCCGGAGGCCGTCACGAAAGGCCGCGGCGCCGCCGTGGGAGGGGTGCCTGACGTGCTCGCCGCCGAGGCGCGCGTGGGCGATGCGACCCACGGCGACGACGCGCCGCCCGTGCGCAAGCGCGGCGAGGAAGGGGGCGGCCGCCTCGGCCTCCGCGCGAGTCGGTGGGCGGTTCGACGCGGGCTCGCCGGGCCGGTGCGGATGCGTCGGGACGACGTTCCAGAGCAGGACGCGCTCCGCGAGCCCGAGCTCCGCGAGCGTCCGCTGCACGATCGTCGCGGTCGCCTCCGCGGGGCCGGCCCCCGTCAGCTGCCGTTCTGAGGTGAAGGGGAGACCGGAGACGCGCGCACCGCGGTACCCCGCCGCTTCGCCCACGAGCAGCACCGGTGCCGCCGCACGCGCGTCGAGGTATTCCTCCAGCCGCCGCGCCCGGGTCTGCGCGCCCGCACCGTGGGCGTAGAAGTTGAAGGTGTCGCCGATACGGGCGGGTGCGAGCAGCCGGACGAAGCTGCGCGCTCCCGTGCTCCCGCCGAGTCCAAGGGGAGAGATCCGCATCAAACCCGGGCATCTACGACGCGAGCCGGCGCCCACGACGGTGATCAACTTGCGCTCGACGCGGGCTGTCGGCTTCGCGCAGGCTCGGACCAATCAGCGCGCGTCATCCGCGCGGCGTCACTCTCGCGGGTTCGAGCCTCGAGAGCACCTCGTCGAGGCTCGCCTCCGGCTGGACGGACTCGGGCGCGGCGCCGCCGAGCGGCGTCTCCGCCAGCGCGGCGTACACCTCGGCGAGACCGTCGAAGAGCGCGCGAGGCAGGCCTGCCGCCTCCTGCGTCGCCGCGATCTCGCGCATCTCGCCGACGTAGCGGTGGGCCTTCGTCGCGGCTCGCGCGAGCTGCGGCGCGAGGTCGTCCGGATCCACTCCGAGTCCTTCTCGGAGGTCCTCGAGCACGTGCGGGAGCACCCCGTTCGCACGGGCCGAGAGCAGCGCGTGCGCGAGCAGGGCAGTCCGCCCCTTGTAGACGGAGGCGGTGCTCATCTTGACGGCGGACGCGATCCCGACGACAGCACCGACGACCCGCGGCTCGAGCCCCGGCGCCGGCAACAGCGCCACCTCGCCCGCCCGGCTGCCGGAGAGGTACAGGCGCGTGGAGCCGCCGGCTCGCGGCGGCCCGCCGGAGATCGAGCCGTCGACGAGGTCGAGCCCACTGACGGCGAGGCGCCGCTCCAGCTCGAGCGCGGTCGTGGGTGCGAGCGCGTTCAAATCGGCCACGAGCGGTCGCGCGCCGGTGCGCTCGGCGGCAGCCGCCACGTCCAGCACCACGGCGGGCGCCTGCTCGGGCGGGACGATCGAGAGCACCACGTCCGCCTCCCGCACGACGTCGTCGAGCGAGGCGAGGAGCTCGACTCCCGGCCGCTCCGCGAGCCGCCTCGTGCGCCCGCTCCGGCCCTCGACGGTCGTGACGACGCGAGCGCCGCCGGCCGCATAGGCAGCCGCGACCGCGCCGCCCATCGCACCGGGGGAGACGACGGCGACCGTCGGAGGTACGCCGGCGGCGTCTACTCCCACTCGATCGTGGACGGCGGCTTCGACGAGATGTCGAGGGCGACCCGGTTCACGCCGGGGAGCTCGTTGATGATCCGGCTCGAGATCGTCTCGAGCAGGTCGTAGGGGAGCCGCGCCCAGTCGGCCGTCATGGCGTCCTCGGACGTCACCGCGCGGATCACGATCGGGTAGGCGTACGTGCGCTCGTCGCCCTGCACGCCCACCGACTTGATCGCGGGCAGTACGGCGAAGCTCTGCCAGAGCTCGCGGTAGAGGCCGGCGCGCCGCACCTCCTCCTGCAGGATCGCGTCGGCGGCGCGGAGGAGCTCGAGCCGCTCGCGCGTCACCTCGCCGATGATGCGGATCGAGAGCCCGGGCCCCGGGAACGGCTGACGCCAGACCATCCGCTCGGGTAGGCCGAGCTCCTCGCCCACGCGCCGCACCTCGTCCTTGAAGAGCAGGCGCAGCGGCTCGACGAGCTCCATCTCCATCTCGGCGGGGAGACCGCCGACGTTGTGGTGCGACTTGATCTTCGCGGCGACCCCGTCGCCGGAGCCGCCGGACTCGATCACGTCGGAGTACAGCGTCCCCTGGACCAGGAAGCGCACGTCGCCGCCGTCGTCCTGCGCGAGCTTCCGCGCCTCCTCCTCGAAGACGCGGATGAACTCCTCGCCCACGATCGTGCGCTTCTCCTCGGGCTCCGTCACGCCCGCGAGCCGCGCCAGGAACCGCTCCTGCGCCTGCACGTGCACGAGCGGCACGTGGAAGTGCCCGCCGAAGGTCTCGGCCACCTGCTCGCCCTCGCGCTCGCGCAGCAGGCCGTGGTCGACGAAGACGCACGTCAGCTGGTCGCCCACCGCCTTGTAGACGAGGAGCGCGGCGACCGCGGAGTCGACGCCGCCGGAGAGGCCGCAGATCACGCGCTCGTCGCCGACCTGCGCGCGGATCCGCTCCACCTGCTCCTCGATCACCGCCGCCGGCGTCCACGCCGGCGGCGCGCCCGCGACGTCGTAGAGGAAGTTCTTCAGCACGTCCTGTCCGTGCGGCGTGTGCCGCACCTCCGGGTGGAACTGCACGCCGTAGAGGCGCCGCGCCGGGTCTTCGAAGGCGGCCACAGGGGTCGACGGCGAACGGCCGGTGACCCGCGCGCCGGCCGGCGGCGCGGTGACCGTGTCGCGATGGCTCATCCACACCGTCTGCTCGTCCGGCAGTCCCTCGAAGAGCGCTCCCGAGCCCGCAGCGAGCTCCGTCTTGCCGAACTCGGAGACGTCCGTGCGCTGTACCTCCCCGCCGAGCCGGAGCGCCATCAGCTGCGCGCCGTAGCAGATGCCGAGGGTCGGGACGCCCAGCTCGAAGAGCTCCTCGTCCACCTGCGGCGCCCCGTCCGCGTACACCGACGCGGGGCCGCCGGAGAGGATCAGCGCGCGCGGGTTCCGCCGCCGCACTTCCTCCGCGCCGAGGGAGTGCGGCACGAGCTCCGAGTAGACGCGCGCCTCCCGGACGCGACGCGCGATCAGCTGCGCGTACTGCCCACCCAGGTCGAGCACGAGCACGGGCCGCTCCTCCTCGGCGCGCGCGGGCGCCGCCTCGTCGGCGAGGGGCAGGGGATGGACGCTTGCCACTACGACCGCCGGTAGTTCGGCGAGTCCTTCGTGATCGTCACGTCATGCGGGTGGCTCTCGCGCAGGCCGGCGCCGGTGATGCGGACGAAGCGCGTCTCCAGCTTCATCGCTTCGACCGTCGGCGCGCCACAGTAGCCCATCGCCTGGCGCAGGCCGCCGACGAGCTGGTAGAGGATCGCCGGCACCGGCCCCTTGTACGGCACGCGGCCCTCGATCCCCTCGGGCACGAGCTTGTCGACGTCCTCGACGTCACCCTGGAAGTAGCGGTCCTTCGAGAAGGAACGGGCCTTCATCGCGCCGAGCGAGCCCATCCCGCGGTACTCCTTGAAGCGCTCCCCCTGCACGAGGATGACGTCGCCGGGGCTCTCGTCGACGCCCGCAAGCATCGACCCGAGCATCACGCTGTCCGCACCGGCTGCGATCGCCTTCGCCACGTCGCCGGAGGACGTGAGC
>DASQNG010000126.1:0-3728 GCA_035645095.1 Gaiellaceae bacterium
GCGATCGCCTGGTTCGACCGCCCTTGCGCCATCAGCTCGAGCACCTCGCGCTCCCGCGCCGTCAGCTCCGCGAGCGGGTCGTCGCGGCGCCTGCGGCCGACGAGCTGGTCGACCACGGCCGGGTCGAGGGCGGAGCCACCCTCGGCGACGCGGTGGACGGCCGCCGCGAACTCGCCGACGTCGGCCACGCGGTCCTTGAGCAGGTAGCCGACGCCCTCTGCGCTCTCGCCCAGCAGCTCCATCGCGTAGGCCGGCTCGACGTACTGCGAGAGGACGAGCACACCGACGCCCGGGTGACGCTCCCGGATCGTCTGAGCTGCGCGCAGCCCCTCGTCGGTGTGCGTCGGCGGCATGCGGATGTCGATGATCGCCACGTCCGGCCGGTGCATCCCCACGTGGCGCAGGAGGTCGTCGCCGTTGCCGGCCTGGGAGACGACGTCGAAGCCCGCGTCGTCGAGCAGGCGCGCGAGGCCCTCCCGGAGGAGTACGGAGTCGTCGGCGAGGCAGAGCTTCACCGCGGCTGTCGCCGGGCGGGCGCGAAGCGGCGCGAACTCACCGTCGCCGAGCTGGTAGATGCGCTCGGGATCGGGCAGGTCCGGGAGCGTGTAGAGGCCGAGCTCGCGCACCTCCTGGCCCTGCAGCGCGCGCGCCGTACGCTCCGAGACGACGATCTGCCCGCCGTGGGCCGCATTCGCGATCCGGCTCGCGCGGTGGACGTCGACGCCCACGTAGCCGTCATCTGCGATGAGTGGCGAGCCCGTGTGGAGCCCGATGCGGACGCAGACGTCGTCGCCCGGCCACGCCTGCGCGGCGAAGGCGCCCTGCGCGGCCCTCGCCGCAGCTGCCGCAGCCAGCGCCGTCTCGAACGCGGCGAAGATCTCGTCGCCGCGTGCGTCCACCTCGTGCCCGCCCGAGGCGGCCACAGCCGTCCGGAGCAGGCGCCGGACGTCGGCGAGCACGCCCGCCCAGCCCGGGCCGTAGCCGGAGGCGAGCCGCGTCGAGGCCTCGACGTCGGCGAAGAAGAGCGTGACGGTACCGCGCGGGAGGCTGCTCATGCGTCCGAGTGTACGACGACCGGAAGCTCGGCCCGAACCACCGTTCCGCCGCCGGGTGGGCTGTCGACGGCGAGCACGCCGTCGAGCGCCTCCACGCGGTCGGCCAGCCCGCGCAGGCCGGTGCCCACGCCGGGGTCGGCGCCGCCGCGACCGTCGTCCTCGACCTCGACGAGCGCGTGGCCGTCGTCTCGGCCGATCCGGACGCTCACGCGGCTCGCCTCCGCGTACTTCGCGACGTTCGCGAGGGACTCGGCGACGACGTAGTAGGCAGCCGCCTCGACGGCCGGCGGCAGCCCGTCCGCCTCGGCCGCCACCTCGACGGGCACCGGGGACCGAGCGGCGAGCGCGTCGAGCGCCGCGGTCAGGCCACGGTCGGTGAGGATCGCTGGGTGGATGCCGCGGGCGAGCTCGCGCAGCTCGTCGAGCGCGAGCGCGAGCTCCTCCCGCGCTCCCTCGAGGATCGCCTCTGCGGCGGCGGGGTCGCGACCCACCTTCGATTGCGCCAGCCGCAGCGTCACCGAGAGCGCGACGAGCCGCTGCTGGGCGCCGTCGTGGAGGTTGCGCTCGAGCTTCCGCCGCGCCGTGTCGGCGGCCTCGACGATGCGCGAGCGGGACGCCCGCACCTCGGCCTCCTGGCGCTTCCGCTCCGTGATGTCTGTGCCGGAGACGAGGACGCCGATGCGGCCGTCCAGGCGGAGGATCTGGCGTGCGCTCCACGCCACGCACCGTTTCGAGCCGTCGGCGCAGCGCCAGGTCGACTCGCGCTCGGCCGCCGGGACCCCGTTCGCCGCCGACGCGATCGCCATCAGGGCGCGATACTCGTCGGGCTCGTCGATCAGCTCCAGCAGGTTCCGGCCGACGACCTCCTCCGGTGCCCAACCGAGGATCCGCTCGAACGCGCGGTTCGGCGGTGTGTCGAGGACGGCGTTCTCGTCGACGACGGCGAGGAGGGCGGGGATCGTGTTCGCGACCGTCGAGGCGAAGTCCCGCTCCACCTCCAGCTCCAGCTCGCGGCGGCGCCGGATCGTCACGTCCAGGCCGCCGCAGACGATGTTCTTCACCCGCCCGTCCTCGTCGTGGAGCGGCGCCGTCGACCACGCGATCGTCCGCTGGTCGCCGCGCGCGTTCGTGAAGGTGCGCTCCAGCGTGAGCGGCGCGAACTCCGGTGCGGCTGCGGCGAGCTCCGCGCGCACCTCGTCACGCTCCTCCGGCGCGATGAAGACGTCCCAGAAGTGCCGCCAGCGCACCTCTTCCTCGTCGTCGGCGCCGGCGGCGTAGCGGCAGGCGAGGTTCAGGTTGGCGATCCGGCCGTCCGGCTCGAGGGAGAGGAGGAGGGACGGTGCGGTGTCCACGATCGTCTCGAGGAAGCCGAGCTGCGCCCGCAGCTCCGCCTGCAGCCGCTCGTTGTCGAGCCACAAAGCGGCTGCCGCCGCGACGGCGTCGATCAGCTCCGGCTCGTCGTCGAGCGACGGGTCGTGGAGAATGGCACCGATGCGCTGGCCGTTCCGCTGCACGTACCGCGCCGTGCGCGGCCCGCCTTCGTCGTGGAACTCGTTCCCGTCGTGCCAGACGAAGATCCCGCGCGTCGGCAGCCAGTACACGACCTCGAGCGTCGGGTCGTGCAGCGCCTGCGCGAGTGCGTCCCGGAGCGGCGCGCCCTCGCCCAGGGCGAGCACGAGGTCACCGACGGCCGAACGGGCGAGCCGGGCGCGCAGGATCCCCGCAAGGAACGCGATCGGGACGAGGGCGAACGCGGCGAGGAACCCGTAGTCGAGGACGACGTGCGTCGTGCCGAACGCGGCCGCGACGAGGCGTATGCCGAGCACGAGCACCGCGAGCCCCCCGGCCGCGAGGATTGGCGCGAGGACTCGCCGGAGGGCTGGGCTCGCGAGCCGGAAGCGGTTCCCCACGATCCAGAGCAGCGCGGTCACGACCAGGAGCGCCGCGGCCGTGAACGCGAGCTCGACCGCCGTCTGCGCCGTCGGCGAGTCCGCGATCGCGATCGTGCTCTCGCACGTCCGGCAGCCGTCGACCGGCCGCCGGTCGACGAGCAGCAGCCCGATGCTCGAGCCGAGCGCGAGGAAGTACGTCGTGGCGACGAGGAGATGGTCTCGCCGCCGGTCGAGGCGGCCCCACGGGAACGCGAGCAGCAGGTGGACGAACGTCCCGAACGCGACCGTGCCGAGGGCGACGCCGCCGGTCAGGACCCAGTCGTTGTCCGAGCCGCTCAGCGCGCCGGCGAACCAGAGGTAGCCGACGCCGGCGAGCAGGATGCCGGTGCGGTTCTCGGGCCGCCGCCACAGCGCGACGAGGCCGCTGGCGACGAAGACGAGCCCGACGCCCACGGCGAAGAGGATCCCTGCCGGGCCACCGTCCCGGTGGCCGCTCGTCAGGATCAGTGTCGCGGCCCCGACGGCGAGCGCGGCACCCGCCGCCGCCGCAGCGAGCAGCCAGCGGCCTCTCACCGCAGGAGTTCGGCGACGGCGTCGCCGGAGAGCTCCGCCTTCGCGATGAACCCGCGCGCGCCGCTCTCCTCGATCAGCGACCCGTAGTCGGACGCGTCGCGGCTCGAGACGAGCACGACCGCCGGGGCGCACCCGGCGGTCACGACGCGGGCGGCGACGGTGAAGCCGTCGGTGTCCGGCAGCTGCACGTCGAGCAGGAGCACGTCGG
>DASQNG010000127.1:0-6892 GCA_035645095.1 Gaiellaceae bacterium
GCTCCGCGCGGTCGCCCGGCGAGAGCCGGTCCTCCGCGACGACGTCGCTGATGCCGACGCGGCCGCCCGGCCGGAGAACGCGTGCCAGCTCGAGCAGCACCCGCGGCTTGTCGACGGAAAGGTTCACGACGCAGTTCGAGACCACGACGTCGACCGATTCCGCCGGCAGCGGTACGTCCTCGATCACGCCGCGCAGGAAGACGGCGTTGCCGACGCCGGCCTCGGCGGCGTTCCGCTGCGCGAGGGCCAGCATCTCGTCCGTCATGTCGAGGCCGTAGGCGCGGCCGGTCGGCCCGACGCGCTGCGCCGAGAGGATGACGTCGATCCCGCCGTCGGAGCCGAGGTCGAGCACCGTCTCGCCCTCGCGGAGATCCGCGACCGCGGTCGGGTTCCCGCAGCCGAGGCTCGCGAGGAACGCCGCCTCGGGAAGGCTCTCGCGCTGCCCGGGGTCGTACAGCTCGCCCCCGAAGAGGGAGGCGCCTTCACCCTCGTCGCCGCAGCAGCCGGTCTCGGAGCCGCAGCACCCCGTGCTGCCGGGCACCGCCAGCGCCGACGCGGCGTAACGCCGGCGCACCTCCTCGCGCAGCTCTTCCGCACTCGTCGCCGTCATGCGATCACGCTCCTTTCAGGTCGACGAGCGCGCCGACCCGTGCCAGCGCGTTCCCGTCGAGCGAGTAGTGGGCCCACCGCCCGCGCTGCTCGCGTCGGAGCAGCCCCGCGTCGGTCAGCTTCTTCAGGTGGTGGCTGACCGTCGGCTGGCTCAACCCGAGCGGCTCCTGCAGCTCGCAGACACAGACCGACTCGCGGGCGGCGAGCAGATGCACGAGCCGGACGCGCGCGGGGTCCGCGAGTGCGCGGAAGACGGTCGCCGTCGCCGCCGCCTCCTCATCCGACAGTGACGGCGCCGAGAGCGGCGCGCAGCACGCGGCCGGGGTGGAGAGGCTCGGGGTCAGGTCGAGAGAACTCATATCGACGAACGTCAATATATCGACGTCCGTCGATGCATGTCAAGCCTGCAGCCGCTCCACGAGCCACACTGGAGCAGCAGGTGGATGTCGTTCGGCCGGCTGACGTACACCGACGCGTAGCGGCGGTCCGCGTCGCCGTCTTACCCCGGCGGCGTCCACACGAGCAGCGGTCGCCGAGCGGGTTGCCGCGCAGCGCGTCGCTCTCGACGAGGTGCTCCTCGCGCCGGCCGCGGAACGGCTGGTTGCCAGGGGCCGCTCACCCCAGGGACCTGTCAGCCTGCGCTGATCAGCGCCGCGCCCGCGAGCACCGCCGCCGCCCCGCCGAGTTGCGCGGTCCCGACGCGCTCGCGGAGCACGAGCGCGGCGAGCGCCACCGTCACCGCCGGATAGAGCGACGTCAGCACCGAGACGACGCTGAGCAGGCCGCGCGTCGTCGCGAGCGCGAAGAGCACGTTGGCCGTGACGTCGCAGAGCCCGACGGCGAGGACGGGCGCGAGCAGGCGCGGCCCCGGCCGGAGCGTCACCCGGCCAGCCGCGACGGCGCCGAGGGCGAGCGTGAGCGAGGTCGTGCGGGCGACGAGCACCGTCCACGGGACGCTGTCGCTCGCCGCCTCGCCCAGCAGCACGAAGTAGAGCCCGAAGCCCAGGGCCGCGATCAGCGCGAGCCCGACGCCGGCGGCGACTGCCGTGCCCGTCTCACCCGCCACGCGGGAGACGAGCACGACGCCGCCGAGGGCGACGACGACTCCGAGGAACTGGACGAGGGACGGCCGCTCGCCCCGGGCAAGCCCGTAGGCGAACGGGATCGCCGCCGCGACGCTCGAGATCGGCGCGACGACCGACATCGCGCCGATCGCCATCCCGCGGTAGAGCGCGGTGAGGCCCGCTGCCCCGCAGAGGCCGGCGCCGCAGGCGGCTGCGACCGCGCCGGCGCCCAGGAAGGGCTCCCGCTCGAGCGCCGCCCACACGGCGACGGCCACGGCGCCGGACAGCTGCGAGAGCGCGAGCACCGTGAGGACGTGCAGGCGCCGCGACGTGAGCCCGCCGAGGAAGTCGCCGACGCCGTAGGACAGGCTGGCGCCGAGCGCGAGGACGACCGCGACCACGCGCGGCGGCTAGTCGCCGACCGGCCGCGTCGCCGCGACGGCGTCGAGCTGGTTCGCATGGTGGAGCACCGCGGCCTCGGCCGTGCGCGCAGCGCCGCGGTCGTGGTGCGTCGCGACGGCGTGCAGGAGCTCCGCGCGCACGGCGGGTTCGAGCCCGTCGGCCCGCGCCTCGATCAGCCGCAGCCCGAGGTGGACGTGGCCGAGCAGGCGGCCCTCGTCGGTCGCGCGAAACGCAGGGCCAGGCCCCAGCTCCGCCGTCCGGCCGACGTCGTGCAGCAACGCCGCCGCGAGCAGCAGGTCGCTGCGGAGGCGCGGGTGCAGCTGTGTCGTCTCCCGCGCCAGCGTGGCCACCCCCACCGTGTGCTCGAGCAGTCCGCCGGCGTACGCGTGGTGGGTCTCGGCGGCGGGCAGCGACCGGAGTGCGCCGCGCACACGCCGGTCGTCGAGGAAGACGCGGACGACCGCACCGAGTCCCGGGTGCGCGACCTCCGCGGCGAGGAACTCGAGGAACCCGTCGAGCTCGTCCGCGTCTCGGCGCAGCGACGGCGTCAGCTCGGCCGGATCCGCCTCGGCCGCCTCCACCGAGCGCACCTCGAGCTGGAGCCGCTCGCCGAAGCGGGCGACGCGCCCCAGCACCCGAACCGCGTCGCCCTCCGCGAAGCGGCCGTCGAGCAATTCGACGTCGTTCCAGACGCGCGCCTCGATGCGGCCGGTACGGTCGACGAGCTCGAGCGCGAGGTACGCAGCCCCCTTCCTCGTCCGCAGCCGCTGCTTCCGCGCGACTGCGTAGACCCCCTCGACGACTCGGTCCTCGGCGAGCTCTGCGATGCTGCTCATGCGCGGAGTCTAGGGTGCGGAGGCTGGTGGTACGCTCGCCGCCGATGGCGGTCGTGAAGCCGTTCCGGGCGCAGCGTTATGCGACCGCCGCCGCGGGACCTCTGGCCTCGCTCGTGGCTCCGCCGTACGACGTCGTGGACGCGGCGCAGCGCGCGGAGCTGGCCGCCAGGAGCCCGTACAACGTCGTCCACCTGACGCTGCCGGAGTCCGAGCAGGAGGCCGCGGACGCCTACCGCAGCTGGGTCGCGCACGGGATCCTCGTCGACGAGCCGCCGGCTGTGTGGGCGCTCCGCCAGGACTACGTCGGCCCGGACGGCTTGACCCGCCGCCGCGAGGGTGTCGTCGCGTCGCTCACCGTCGAGCCGTACGAGACCCGGAGCGTGCTTCCGCACGAGCGGACGCACCGCGGTCCGAAGGAGGAGCGGCTGCGCCTCCTCCGCGCGACGCGCGTGCAGCTCGAGCCGATCTTCCTCCTCCACGACGGGCCGCCCCCCGCGGTACCGCCCGAGCGGCCGCCGGATCTTGCCGCCGAGGGCGCGAGCCTCTGGCGTCTCGACGACCCGGCGCCGGTCGTGGAGGCGTTGGAGTCGGCCCAGCTCCTGATCGCGGACGGCCACCATCGGTACGAGACGGCGGTCGCGTTCGCGGCCGAGGAGGGGACGCCGGACGCGTCCCAGCTGCTCGTCGCGGTCGTCTCGACCCGCGATCCCGGGCTCGAGATCTTCCCCACCCACCGCGTGTTCGCCGAACCGCGCCGCCTCGACGGCGAGCGCGAGCCGGTCGAGGACGCCCGGGCGGCGCTCGCGACGGTCTCCGGCTCGCGGCCCGCCGTCGTCGAGGTGACGCGTGGGAAGGCGGCGGTCGTGCGCGGCGAGGAGGGGCTGCTCGACGTCCACCTCGTCGACTTGCTCGGGCACGACGGGATCGCGTACACGCCCGACGCCGCCGAGGCGGTGCGCCGCGTCTCCTCGGGCGAGGCCGCCGTCGCGTATCTGATGCGCCCGACCCGGATCGAGGACGTCTTCGCCGTCGCGCGCCGTGGCGAGGTGCTGCCGCAGAAGTCCACGTACTTCTTCCCGAAGCTCCTCTCGGGCCTCCTCTTCCACCCGCTCGGATGAGCCCCTGGCTCGAAGCGTGCCGCGCCGCCGTCGGCGACATCCGCGGCGTCCTCCGTGACCTGCCGACGCGGGTGGAGCGCGAGCCGGTCGCGAAGACCGGAGAGGGCGGCGACGAGACGACGGCGATCGACGCCGCGGCCGAGGAGGCGGTGCTGCGGCGCCTGCGGGAGCTGGACGGCGGCTTCGTCGTCGTCTCGGAGGAGGTCGGCGAGGTGGAGGTGGGGGGCGGCGGCCCGTGGCGCGTCATCGTCGACCCGATCGACGGGTCGCTGAACGCGAAGCGCGACATCCCCTTCTTCGCGCTCTCCGTCGCGGCCGCCGACGGGCAGACGATGGGCGACGTCGCCTTCGGCTATGTGTACGACTTCGGCTCGGGCGAGGAGTGGACGGCAGTTCGCGGCGGCGGCGCGTTCCTCGACGGAGAACCACTCGGCGGCGTGCGGCCGAAGGACGAGATCGAGCTTCTCTCGTTCGAGGCCACGACCACCGCGGAGGTCGCCGAGCGCGCCGCGGCCGTCGCGGGGACGGCGTACCGCCTGCGGATCATGGGATCGCTCGCGCTCTCGCTCTGCCACCTCGCCGCCGGACGCGTCGACGGCGTCTGCTCGCTCAAGCCCGCGCGCTCGGTCGACATCGCCGCCGCACAGCTGCTCGTGCGCGAGGTCGGGCTCGCGATCGACCTCTTCGAGGACCCGCCCTTCGCGGCGGCGCCGCTCGACCTTCTCGGACGTTCGCGCGTCGTCGCCGCGGGTACGCAGGAGCTGTGCGAGAGGCTCGCGACGGCGCTGTCCGCGTAGGCTGCTCGGGCTGGAACTACGCCCACTGGCGCAACGGCGTCTTCTACCCGCCGCGCCTCGCGTCGCACCGCTGGCTCGACTACTACACGCGGTTCTACGACACGGTCGAGATCAACATGACCTTCTACCGCCTGCCGAAGGCGGAGGTCGTGCAGCGGTGGGTCGACGGGACGCCCGACGACTTCGTGTTCGCCGTCAAGGCCAGTCGCTACCTGACGCACATCAAGCGGCTGCGCGACCCCGGCGAGGGCGTCGCGACGTTCCTCGAGCGGATCGAGCCGCTCCGCCGGTCGCCGAAGCTGGGGCCGCTCCTCTGGCAGTTGCCGCCGGACTTCAAGCGTGACGACGAGCGGCTCGCGGCGGCGCTCGCGCGGCTCCCCCCGGGCCGCCACTGCTTCGAGTTCCGACACGAGAGCTGGTTCGCCGACGAGGTGCTCGACCTGCTGCGCTCGCACGGTGTCGCGCTCGTGATCGGCGACGACCCGCGCCGGCCGTTCCAGACGCTCGAGCTGACGGCCGACTGGACGTTCGTCCGCTTCCACGGCGGCTCCGAGCTCGGGAACGGCGACTACTCGGAGCGGGAGCTCGAGGGCTGGGCGGCCCGGATCGCCGGCTTCGGGGTCGGCGCGTTCGTCTACTTCAACAACGATTGGGAGGGCTTCGCGATCCGCAACGCGCTGAGGCTGAAGGAGCTACTCGGGCAGCCGGCTGCCGTCGATCCGCTCGCGGTGCCCGGCGTCCCGGCGTAGGTACCCTCGGCGGCGTGGAGGTCGACCGCGACGCAGTCCTGAAGGCGCTCGAGCACGTGATCGACCCGGAGCTCCGGAGGCCGGTGACGGAGCTCGACATGGTGCGGGACGTCGTGATCGAGGGCGACGACGTCGCAGTCGTGATCGCGCTCACCGTCGCCGGCTGCCCGCTGCGGAGCTCGTTCGAGGAGCAGGTGGCGACGCACGTCGGCGCCGTCCACGGCGTCGAGCGGACGCGCGTCCGCTTCGACGTGATGTCGCCGGACGAGAAGCAGGCGCTGACGACGAAGCTGCGCGGCGGCCGCCCGGAGAAGTCGATCTCGCTCGACCCGTCGACGCGCGTGATCGCCGTCGCGAGCGGAAAGGGCGGCGTGGGCAAGTCGTCGCTCACGGTCAACCTCGCCGCGGCTCTCGACGCGCTCGGCCAGCAGGTAGGGCTGATCGACGCTGACGTCTACGGCCACTCGCTGCCGCACATGCTCGGTGTCTCGCAGCGGCCGGTCGTCGTCGACCGCATGATCGTGCCGCCGGTTCGCGGTCGGCTCAAGTTCATCTCGATCGGCAGCTTCCTCGACGACAACTCGCCGGTGATGTGGCGCGGGCCGATGCTGCACCGGGCGCTCGAGCAGTTCCTCTCGGACGTTCACTGGGGCGAGCTCGACACGATGGTGGTCGACATGCCGCCCGGCACCGGCGACATGGCGATCTCGCTCGGGCAGCTCCTGCCGCGGGCGGAGGTGCTGCTCGTGACGACGCCGCAGCCGCTCGCGCAGGAGGTGGCTGCGCGTGCCGCGACGATGGCCGAGCGGATCGGGCAGAAGGTGCTCGGCGTCGTCGAGAACATGAGCGGCGAGACGTTCGGGACGGGCGGCGGGGCCACGCTCGCGGACGAGCTCGGCGTGCCGCTCCTCGCGACGATCCCGCTCGACACGGCGCTGCGGGAGGCCGGGGACACGGGCACACCGGTCGTCGAGGCGCATCCCGAGTCGCCGGCGGCACGGGCGCTGACGGCGCTCGCGGAGACGGTGGCGGCGTCGCGTCCGGCCGCGATCCGGCGGCCGCTCACGCTGCTCACCTGAGCGCGTGCGGACGGCGGCGTTCTTCGACCTCGACCGCACGCTCCTCCGGCGGTCGAGCGCGCTCGCGCTCGCCGGCTCCTTCCGCGAGCGGGGGCTGATCGGGCGGACACAGCTGGCGAAGGCGGCCGCCTGGCAGCTCCTCTTCGTCGCGCGCGGCGCGAGCGCCGACGCCGTCCGCCGCGCATCCGAGGACGGGCTGATGATCCTGCGCGGCTTCCCGGTCGAGGAGTTGCGCACG
>DASQNG010000128.1:0-12270 GCA_035645095.1 Gaiellaceae bacterium
TTGCGCACGCTCGTCGCCGACGCGATGGAACCAGTCCTGAAGCCGCTCGTCTATCGCGACCCGCTCCACCTCGTCGAGCGGCACCGCGCCGTCGGCGAGCCCGCCTACATCGTCTCCGCGACACTCCAGGAGATCGTCGACGAGCTCGCCCGCGAGCTCGGCTTCGATGGTGCGCTCGGCTCGCGCTGCGAGATCGCCGACGGCGTCTACACCGGGCGGGCGGAACGCCCCTGTCACGGGGAGGGAAAGGCGGCGGCCGTCCGCGACTTCGCCGCCGCGCAGGGCCTCGACCTCGGCGGCTCGACCGCCTACTCCGACAGCCACACCGACCTCCCGTTCCTCGAGGCGGTGGGGAAGCCCGTCGCGGTGAACCCCGACCGCCAGCTGCGGCGGGTCGCGAGCGCCCGCGGGTGGCCCGTGCTCCAGTTCAGCGAGCTCGCCTACCCGGCGCCGGTGCGGCGCCTCCGCCCGCTCGCCGCGGCCGTGTCGCTGCTCGCGCTCACTCTCGCAGCCGTCCTCGCGGTGCGGCGTGCAGCCTGACGAGGCGCGAGCGCGGCTGGCCGGCCTCGGCTTCGCTGCCGGCGACGTCGAGACGCTCTTCGCGCACTTCGACGACGCCGAGCGCCGCGGCAAGCTCGGCCACGGCCATGCACGGATCGAGTGGCTCGCGACGCAGGCGCTCCGGCCCGACGCCGTCCCGGAGCGGCGGCCGGCCGACGGTGCGCTGACACGCTGGGAGTCGCACGGCGCCGTGGGCTACCTCGTGCTCGCGGCGATCGTGCGCGACCTCCTGGAGCGGCCGCCGCGCCCGGTGCGTGTCGTCGTCGCGGACGCGTTCCCGAGCGGGCACCTCGGCTACTGGGTGCGGCAGCTCGCGGAGGCGGGGCTCGTGGTGGTGCTCACGGCGACCTCGCCCGCCCGTCTCGCGCACCCCGCGGGCGGGGAGCCGGTGGTCGGCACGAACCCGCTCGCGATCGCGCTCCCCGGCACCGACGCGGCGCAGCCGATCGTCGTCGACGTCTCGATGGCGAAGGCGACCTACGGGGACGTCGTCGCCGGCCGGGCACGGTCCGAGGACGTCGTCCCGTTCGGCGGCGAGCAGGCGCACAAGGCCTTCGCGCTCGCCCTCGGCTTCCAGGGGCTCGTCGAGGCCTTCGTCGGCGAGCGCTACGGGATCGTGCTCGTGGTGGCGCAGCCGACCGACGCCGCGGTCGGCGAGCGGCTGCGCGCACGCGCGGCGGGGCTACGGCTCCCCGGCGACGCGTAGCGGCACCAGGTCCTCGTCGTCGGCCGCCCACTCGGCGAGCGCCGGGTCGAGCTCGAGCGCTCGGTCGAGCGCCGCGCGTGCGTCATCGAGCCGTCCCGCCCGCGTCTGCAGGCAGGCGGCGTGGTAGTGGAGCGCCGGGTGGTCGGGCCGCTCCGCGAGCCCGGCCCGCAGTTCCGCGAGCCCCCGCTCCAGATCCCCGGCGTCCGCGTAGGCATAGGCGGCGAAGAAGAACTCCCAGGCGGAGACCTCGTGCTGTCCCGGCTTGCCGCCGATCGCGAGCACCGTGGTACCGGCCTCGTCGGCCCGGGCGTGCCGCTTCACCTTCGGGTCGCGCAGGAAGATCGCGGAGCCGACGGGCACGGAGACCTCCTCGCCGTCGAGCACGAACGTCGCGCTGCCGGCGACGACGAGGTAGAGCTCCTCGTGCCCCAGCCGCTCCTCGGTGTGCTCCTCGACGACGTCCTGCCCTGCCTCCGTTGCCGTGTACGCGTTGATCCCGAATGCCGTGACGCCGAGGTGGCGCCGCAGCGGCGTCCAGCGCAGCGTCCCCGGCCCCGGCAGCGACGGGAGCGCGTCCAGCTGCGCGACCTCCCAGCCGCTCACGCCGACTCCCGTCGCAGCGCCTCGAGCACCACGGGGTCGATCCGCTCCTCGCCGCGTACGCGCTCTTCCAGGTTCGCGACGCCTGCCCAGTCCTCGAGCCGCTCGTGCCCGAGCCGCGCCAGCCGCTCGTCGAGCTCCGCCCGCAGTTCCTCGTCGACCGGGATCCAGTCGTCCTCGGCGGTCTTCCCGAAGAGCTCCTGGTGCAGCCCGTAGAGGCGGTGCAGCTCCTCGATCGGGCGCTCGTGGTCGTCGACGCGCAGGTCGACGACGGTGTCGGAGAGCCCTGCGTAGCCGCCGTCTCGCTCGACGACGAGGAGCGACGCAGACTGCTGCCCGCGGCTGTCGCCCCCGGCCGCCTGCGCGGCGGCGAGCGCCGCCAGCAGCCGCTCCGCGAGCGGGCCGCCGGTGCCCGTGAAGGTCTCGGCGAGCGCGTCGAGGGTGTCGCCGGAGACGAGGATGTTCCCCTGGGCCGCGTAGCCGGGGCCGACGCGGCCGCCCGCCCAGGCGTGGCAGTCGGAGCCGGTGAAGGTCGCGCCCGCGCCCGTCGCGTCGACGACGCCGAGCTGGCGCTGCTCGCGGCCCTCGTCAGCCTCCGTCAGGCGGCGCACGACCTCGTCGGCACCGAGCCCCTCCCGCAGCAGCGCGAGCCCGTCGGGGCCGTGGCGCGGGTTCGCGTAGGACTGCGTCGCGACCGCCCCGACGTCGGGCTCGGCCCACGGCACGACCGACCCGACGGCGAGGAACTTCGACTGCACGACGACCCCCCACTGCCGGGCGACGACGTCGCAGGCGACGAGCGAGTAGGTGGCGACGACGGGGCGCACTCAGCCGTAGGTGAGCGCGGTGAGGTCGAGCTGCAGGAGGTCCTCGTACGGCACGAGCACGCACGCCACCTCGGGCCGCGCGAGCGCACGCCGGACCGCGTCGGGCGTGGCCGCGCGCACGACGACGGGCGTCCCCGCCTCGTGCGCCTCGCGCAGCCGCGCCTCGTCCTCGGCGTCGTCGAGCACGAGCGCGCCGGTGGTGTCGAGCGCCCCTTCGAGCGCGAGCTCCGGCACGCGGTGCCCCGTCGCGCCGTACCAGCGCTCCCTCACAGCTCGACCGATCCTCCCGGCTCCGGCTCGTGCACCTCGACGTCGAGACCGAGCGCCGCCGCCTCCGCGCGCAGCTGCTCCGGCATCCCCTGGAGGATCGGGAACGTGCCGTAGTGACAGGGGACGCAGCGGCGGACGCCCAGGAGCTCGAGCGCGACCGCTGCCTCACGCGGATCCATCGTGAAGTGGCCGCCGATCGGCAGCACGGCGATCTGCGGCTCGTACAGCCGCGCGATCAGCGCCATGTCGCCGAAGACGTTCGTGTCGCCGGCGAAGTAGAGCTTCGGCCCCTCGCCGAGGTCGAAGACGAGCCCGCAGGGCTCGCCGGTGTAGACGATCTCCCAGCTGTCGCCCTGCGCGGCCATGAAGCTCGAGGAGTGCTGCGCGTGGACGAGGGTGCACTTGATCCCGTCCACCTCGGTCGTGCCGCCCTTGTTCGGGTCGTGCGGGCCGTCCGCCTCGCAGCCTTGCATCTGCAGGTAGTCGCGTAGCTCGACCGGTGCGACGACGGGGCACTTGAACCGCTCGTACAGCGCGAGCGTGTCCCCGACGTGGTCGTTGTGGCCATGGGTGATGTAGATCGCATCGACGCGCTCGGGCTCCTTCTCGTCCTCCGGGCACTTCGGGTTCCCGGTCAGGAAGGGGTCGACGTAGATGCGCTTGCCGCTCGGGGTGTCGAGGCGGAAGGCCGCGTGCCCGAGCCAGGTGAGGGTTCCGTTGGTTGCCATGGCGGGAGGTTAGAGGACCATCCGGGGCGGCGGCGAAGATGGCCGCGGTGCGCCTCCGCCTGCTCACCGCGACGCTCACCGCCGCAGCCGTCTGCGCCGACGCCGCAGCGGCGCACGGCACCGCGTACTACCTGCTGGTGGCGGCGGTGCCGGCCGCCACCCTCGCCGCCTTCGGCGGCCTCGGCGGCGTCGTGGACGGCTCCGCCGCCCACCCTGCGGACCGGGCACAGACGGTCCTCTCCGTCCTCGTGCTCCCCTTCCTGCTCGCCGCCGGCGCGCTCCGGGCGCCGCTCGTCGTGGAGGGGCCGCCGCCGGCGCTCGCGGCCTCCGCTCTCGTCGCCTGCCTCGCCGTCGTCGGGCTGCAGGGGCTCGTCGCCGCCGCCACCGCGCTCGGCGCGCTGCCCCGCCGCCTCCCGACGCCCGTGCCGGCCGAGGGCGAGCCGCTGGCAGCCAGCCGACGCGCCGCCTGACGCGTCGCAGCGCTAGAAGGGGAGCGCGGCCGCTGCGTCGCGCGCGAGGTCGATCAGCGGCTGCACGAGGACGAACGAGCCGACGGTGACGGCGAGCGAGGCCGCGACGGCCGTCACGAGGAGCGGGTCGCGCGGGATCGCGCCGCCGGCGACCACCGGCCGCAGCGAGGAAGCCTCCGGCTCGTCACGCGTCCACATCGCGAGCGCGACGCGCAGGTAGTAGTAGAGCGACACGGCCGTCGCGACGACGCCGACGATCACGAGCCAGGTCCAGCCGGCCTCGTAGGCGGCCGCGAAGACGTAGAACTTCCCGAGCAGACCGCCCGTCAACGGCATTCCCATGAAGCCGAGCAGGAAGACCCACATCGAGGCGCCGAGGAACGGCCGCTCCCAGAGGAAGCCGCCGATGTTGTCGAGCGTCGCGGGCACGCCGAGCTGGCGCTCCCGCGCGGCGACGACCGCGAACGACCCGATGGACATCGCCGAATACGGGATCAGGTAGTAGAGGAGCGCTCGGCCGCCGAGCTCGCTGTTTGCGGCCACCGCGATCAGCATGAAGCCCGCGTGCGAGACGGACGAGTACGCAAGCAGGCGCTTCAGGTCGCGCTGCACGAGGGCGGCGAGGTTCCCGATCGCGAGCGAGGCCACCGCGAGGGCGGCCACCGCGACGGTCCAGAGGTGCTCCTGCTCCGGGAAGGCGACCGTCAGCACGCGCAGCGTGAGCGCGAACGCGGCCACCTTCGTCGCGGCCGACATGAACGCCGTCACGGACGTGGGCGCCCCCTGGTAGACGTCCGGCGTCCACATGTGGAACGGGGCGGCTGAGATCTTGAACGCGAGGCCGGCGAGCAGCATCGCGAGGCCGGCGAGCAGCAGCAGATCGTCACCGTCGGCGCCCGTCGCGATCGCGCCGAAGGAGATCTCGCCGGTCGCGCCGTAGACGAGGCCGCAGCCGAAGAGCAGGATCGCCGAGCCGAAGCTGCCGACGACGAGGTACTTGAGGCCCGCCTCCAGCGACGTCGTCCGGTGCGTGTCGAGCGCACAGAGGATGTAGAGCGCGATCGAGAACCACTCGAGCCCGAGGAAGAGCGTCATCAGGTTGGAGGCCGTGACGAAGAAGACCATCCCGGCGCCGGCCGCGGCCAGGAGCGCGTAGTACTCGCCGGCATGGTCGCGTCGGCGCTCGCCCCACGACACGAGCACCGACAACGCGCCGGCGCCCGCCACGATCATTGCCGCGAGGGCGCCGAAGCGGTCGCGCGTCATCGACTCCGCAAGGACGGCCCGCGCCTCTCCGCTCTCCTCGAACAGGATCGCCGCGAGCACGCCGGCCCCGACGAAGCCCCCGAACGCGACGAGCGCGGCGGCCGCGCGTCGCAGTCCAGCCGGCACGAGCACCGACGCGAGCAGCGCGACACCGGAGGCGCCGAGGAGCGCCAGCGTCGGCGCGAGCGCGAGCCAGTCGAGCTTCGGCGTCTCGATCACGGCGTCACCTCCGCAGCCTCCTCCGGCGCGGGCGGGAACGACCGCTCGGAGATGGACGCGGGCCAGGCCGAGAGGAAGAGCAGCGCCGCGACGAGCGGCACGAGCACGCCGAGCTCCGCGGGGCGGAGATCCCGCGTCCCCGCCGGCGGCTGAAGCTCGCGCGAGCGATGAAGGATGCCGGAGATCGCGCGGAGCATGTACATCGCCGCGAGCACGATCGCGCCGGCGCCGATCGCCGACCACCACCAGCCCTGGTCGTAGATGCCGGTCAGGATCAGGAACTCGCCCGCGAAGATCGCCGAGCCGGGCACCGCAAGCGCGATCACCCCCACGATCAGGACGAGTGTGGCGAAGGCCGGCCGCCCCTTTGCCAAGCCGCCGATCCGCGCGAAGTCGCTCGTGCCGCCGGTGCGTGCCTCGACCATCCCGGCGAGCAGGAAGAGCGCCGCCGAGACGAGCCCGTGCGCGACGGAGTGGACGATCGAGCCCGTGACACCGATCTCGTTCAGCGAGAAGAGCCCCATCACGATCAGGCTCATCTGGCCCATCGAGGAGTACGCGACGACCGTGCGCACGTCGCGGGCCCGGAACGCGAGGAGTGACGCGTACACGAGCCCGACGGCGGCGAGCACGAGGATCGCGAGCTGGAGGTCCTGCACCGGCTCGCCGAACTTCGCGATCCCAATCCGGAGGAGCCCGTACACGGCCGCTTTCGAGACGACGCCGGAGAGGATCGCCGAGAGCTCGGGCGGTGACTCGCGGTACGCGTCGACGAGCCAGCCGTGGAACGGGAAGAGCGGCGCCTTCACCGCGAACGCGACCAGGAAGCCGAGGAAGATCCAGACGCTGTCGGAGCGGCCGGACTCGACGAGGTCGAACGTCCCCTGCGAGAGCCCGAGCACCACGATCGAGGCGAGCATCAGCAGCGAGCCGGCCATCGTGTAGATGACGAACTTCACCGTCGCCTGCACCCGCCGCACGCCGCCCCAGACGCCGATCAGCACGTAGAGCGGGATCAGCATCGCCTCGAAGAAGACGTAGAAGACGAGCAGGTCCTGCGCCGCGAAGACGCCGACGATCGCGCCCGTGAGGAAGAGCAGCAGGCCGTGGTAGGCGCGTGCCCGCTCTCGGCGTGCCCACCAGGCGTACGCGATCGCGGCCGTGCAGACCACGATCGAGACGCCCGCGAGCCAGAGCGAGAAGCCGAAGAAGCCGACGTGGTACGACACGCCGAGGTCGCTGAACCAGGTCTGCCGGTCGACGAGCTGCAGGCTCTCGCCAAAGTCGAAGCGCGCGACCGCGACACCCCAGAGCGCCGTCTCCGCGAGCATTGCTGCGAGGGCGAGCCCGCCGGCCACGCGAGCGGGCAGCGGCAGCAGCCACACGACGAGCGCGGCCGTGAGCGGGAGGACGATCAGCGCGGTCGTCATCGGACGGCGAGGAAGACGACGGTGAGGACGACGACACCGAAGCCGATCGCGAGCGCGTACGAGCGGAGGTAGCCCGTCTGGGCGCCGCCGACGAGGGTCCCGGCGCGGCGGGCGCCGAGGGTGACGCCCGTGATCGAGCCGCCGATCAGCGGCTCCTCGATCCCGCGCCGCCAGAGCGCCGAGAGGGCGACGGCGGGCCGGTAGAACGCGAGGTCGTACAGCTCGTCGAAGTAGAACTTGTGCTCGAGAACGTCACGGACGCCACGCGCGTCGGGAGCCTCGCGGCGGCGGGCGCCGTAGAAGAGCCAGGCGACCGCGACCCCCACGAGGCCGAAGCCGACGGCCAGCGAGCTCGTCAGCAGCTCCTGGCCGAGCGAAGGCTCGACGAGCGGCTCCGCCACCGGCTCCAGCCAGTGCGTGAACTCGTGCCAGACGCCCGGGATCTGGAGCCAGCCGCCGACGACCGCGAGCACGGCGAGGATCCCGACCGGCAGCAGCATCGTCCACGGGCCCTCGCCGCCGTGGGGCTCGCCGTGCGCGCGCGAGGCGGCCCGCTCCGATTGCCGGCCGTGGCCGCCGCCGGCGTGGCGCTCGACGAGCGGCGAGGGGTCGCCGCCCCAGACGACGAAGAAGAGGCGGAACGTGTAGAGCCCGGTGAGGAGCGTGCCCAGGAGGCCCGCGGCGAAGAGCAGGTACCCGTAGGCGCCTGCGTCGAGCGCGGAGGCGAGGATGCCGTCCTTCGAGAAGAAGCCGGAGAGCGGCGGGATGCCGACGAGCGCGAGCGAGCCGATGAGGAACGCCGCGAACGTGAACGGCATCAGCCGCCTTAGCCCGCCCATCTGGCGGATGTCCTGCTCGCCCGCGAGGTGGTGGATCACGACGCCCGCGGCCATGAAGAGCAGCGCCTTGAAGAAGGCGTGCGTCATCAGGTGGAACATCGCGAACCCGTAGGCGCCGAGGCCGGCGCCGAGGAACATGTAGCCGATCTGCGACATCGTCGAGTACGCGATCACGCGCTTGATGTCCGTCTGCACGAGCGCCACGAGGCCGGCCACCACCAGCGTGAGCGCGCCGATCCCGGCCGCGAGGTCCTGGATCGCCGGCGCGGCCTCGAAGATCGGGTGGGCGCGGCAGATCAGGTAGACGCCGGCCGTCACCATCGTCGCCGCGTGGATGAGGGCGGAGACCGGCGTCGGCCCCTCCATCGCGTCTGGCAGCCACGTGTGGAGCGGCAGCTGGGCCGACTTCGCCACGGCGCCGCCCAGGAGGCCGAGCGCGACGAGGTTGAGCGCGGTCGACGACATCTCCTCCGTGCCCGCGAACGACTCGGCGAAGGCCAGCGAACCCGTCTGCCAGACGAGCACGAAGAGCGCGAGAGCCATCGTCGCGTCGCCGAAGGCGTTCATCACGAACGCCTTCTTCGCCGCCGCGACCGCCTCGGGCCGCTCGTGCCAGAAGCCGATCAGGAGGTACGACGCGAGGCCGACGAGGCCCCAGCCCGCGAGCAGGAGGAGGAAGTTCCCCCCCTGCACGAGCAGCAGCATCGCGAAGACGAAGAGCGCCATGTAGGCGAAGTAGCGCCGCTCCTCGTCGTCGCCGTCCATGTAGCCGACCGAATAGAGGACGATCAGCCCGCCGACGCCGGTGACGATCAGCATCATCGTCGCCGAGAGCGGGTCGAGCACGAGATTCAGGCCCACCTGGAAGCTGCCGGTGTCGAGCCACGTCCAGGCGGTGGAGACGTACTCGCGCTCCTCCTCGCCGTGGCCGAGCAGGCCCACGAGCGCGGCGACGGCGCCGCCGAAGCCCGCGAACACCGCGAGCGTCGCGATCCAGCCCGCGGTCCGGCGCCCGATCGAGTCGCCCATCACCGTGATCGCGAAGGCGCCCGCGAGCGGCGCCAGCAGGCAGAGCCACGCCCCCTGGATCACCGGCCGCTCACCCTCTCAGCGCCCGGAACTGGTCGACGTCGAGGGTCAGCCTCCGCCGCGACATCGCGACGATGATGCCGAGGCCGACGACCGCCTCCGCGGCCGCGACGGCCATCACGCAGAGGGCGAAGATCTGCCCGTCGTGGTCGCCGTGCACGCGCGAGAAGCCGATCAGCGCCAGGTTCGCGCCGTTCAGCATGATCTCGATCGAGAGCAGCACGACGAGCGGGCTCCGGCGCAGCAGCACGCCGAACGCCCCGATCGAGAAGAGGATCGCCGCGACGACGAGGTACCAGGAGGGGTCAGGCCCCAGCATCGGGCCTCCAGCCGTCGACCGTCTGCGCCGCCCCCGCCTCGTCGAGCTCCGCCTCCGCCCGCGTCTGGGTGCCGAGGATGACGCCGCCGATGGCGGCCACGAGCAGCACGATCGACGTGATCTCGAAGGCGAGCAGGTGGTCGGTGAGGAAGACCCGACCGATCTCGGCAGGGCTGCCGAAGGCGGCCTCCACGTCCGAGGCGGGCGTGAGCGCGTCGCCCGCCTTCAGCCCGAGCACGACGACGATCTCGACGAGCAGCGCCGCCGAGACGACGACGGCGCCGACGGCGACCCACGAGGGGCCGCCCGCGAACGGCGCGTCGGCGCGCCCGCCGAGGTAGCCGATCACGAACAGGAACATCACCATCACGGCGCCCGCGTAGACGAGTACCTGCGCGGCCGCGAGGAATTCCGCGGAGGCGAGCAGGTAGAGGACGGCGAGCGAGCCGAGGTTCCCGATCAGCGCGAGCGCCGAGTAGAACGGGTTCGTGAACGAGACGACGGCGATGCCGGAGCCGAGGCAGGCGAAGGCGGCCGCGATCCAGAGCACCCAGACGAGGAAGTTCCCCACGGCGGCTAGGCGTTCGACTTGTAGGCGGGGACGGGCGTGTCGTACAGCTCGGCGTCCGCGACCGGCACCCGCTTGATCGGCTCCGCGAGCAGCATGTCCTTGGTGTAGATGAGGTCGTCGCGGGAGTACTCCGAGATCTCGAACTCGTTGCCGAGCGTGATCGCGTCGAAGGGGCACGCGAGCTCGCAGTAGCCGCAGAAGATGCAGCGGCTCATGTTGATCTCGTAGATGCGCGCGTAGCGCTCCCCCGCGGATACGCGGTTGTCGGCCGTGTTCTCCGCCGCCACGACGCGGATGCAGTCGGCGGGGCAGGCGGCGGCGCAGAGGGAGCAGCCGACGCACTTCTCGAGCCCGTTCTCGAACCGGTTCAGCCGGTGGCGGCCGCGGAAGCGCGGGTAGAGCGGGCGCTTGTACTCCGGGTACTGCTGCGTGATCGGCTTCTTGAAGATCTGCCGCAGCGTCACTGCGAAGCCCTTGACGTTCCCTCCGGGGCCACGGGTCACGGGTGCCTCCTCGTCGGGGTCACAGCGCCACCACGAGGATCGCAGTGACGATCGCGTTCAGCGTCGCGACGGGCAGCAGGACCTTCCAGCCGAAGCGCATCAGCTGGTCGTAGCGCAGCCGCGGCAGCGTCGTCCGCATCCAGATGAAGACGAAGAGCAGGACGACGACCTTGAGCACGAACCAGAGCGGCGCGAGGCCCTCGAGGATCGGGAAGTGCCAGCCCCCCAGGAAGAGCGTGACGGCGAGGCCGGAGAGGGTGATGAGGTTGATGTACTCGGACATCGTGAAGAGGCCGAAGCGCATGCCGCCGTACTCGGTGTGGTAGCCGGCGACGATCTCCTGCTCGGCCTCGGGCAGGTCGAACGGCGCCCGCGCCGTCTCGGCGGTGCCGGAGATCATGAAGACGACGAAGCCGACGAACTGGGGGACGACGTACCACCAGCTGCCGCCCTGCGCGGCGACGATGCCGGTGAGCGAAAGCGTCTGCGCCATCAGGACGACGCCCAGCACCGAGAGCGCAAGTGACACCTCGTACGACACGAGCTGCGCGCAGGTGCGCATCGCCCCGAGCAGCGAGTACTTCGAGTTCGACGCCCAGCCGCCCACGATGAAGCCGTACGCGCCGATCGAGCCGATCGCGAAGATCAGGATCAGCGCGATCGGGACGTCCGCGACCTGGCCCTCGACGTCGACGCCGAAGATCTCCCAGCCCGGCCCGAACGGGATCACGGAAAAGGTCGAGAGGGCGGTGAAGGCCGCGAAGAAGGGGCCGATCAGGTAGAGGGCGTCGACCGCCGAGCCCGGGAAGAAGCTCTCCTTGCGGATCAGTTTCACGAGGTCGGCGATCGGCTGCAGCAGGCCGTACGGGCCGGCGCGGTTCGGCCCGTAGCGGAGCTGCATGCGCGCCATCACCTTCCGCTCGGTCAGCGTCAGGTAGGCGAAGGCGCCCATCACGAGGTTGATGATGATGAACGCCTTGATCACGGAGACCCACCACGGCTCGTTCAGCGCGTTCACTGCGCCTTCACCACCTCGACCTCGCGGTGCAGGTCGGCCGCGTGCTCTTCCGCGACGCGGGCCGTGCCGGCCTCGAGGGCGCGGCTGATCCGGGCGCGCAGCTCGACGCTCGTGCCGTTGGAGCGAACGTTGACGCGGTCGCCGGGCACGATCTGGCGCCGCTCCGCGTCGTCCGCCGAAAGCTCGATCTCCGCAGCCGGCCGTTGGAACTGGAGCTCGGGCGTCCGCTCGACCGCGGGGCCGGAGAAGAGCGGCCGGTAGCGCTGCAGGCGGAGGTTGCCGAGGAAGTGCTCGCCGGGCGCCTGAGGCGTCGAGCGGTCGGGACCGGGCTCCGCGGCGGCGGGAGCCTCGTAGGGGGTACGCGGCGGCAGCGGCGCCTGCTCGCCGAGGTGCCCGTACGGCATCCCGCCGTAGAGGCTGTCGGCCAGCTCCGCGAAGACCGCCGAGGGGTGCGGCGAGAGCGCGATCCCGAAGCGCTCCGCGAGCTTCGCGATCCACGCGAGCTCGTCTGGCGCGGGCGGGATCACCGTGCGGCGGAGGCGCTGGACGCGGCCCTCGAGGTTGACGTACGAGCCGTCGCGCTCCAGGTAGCTCGTTCCGGGTAGCACCAGGTCGGCCCAGCCGACGGCGAGGCCGTGGTACATCGTGATCGCGAGGACGCGCTCGGCCCGCTCGGCGAGGGCGCGCACCGCCGGGTCGGCGGCCGCCTCGTCGCCGGAGACGACGAGCAGGCCGATCGGCTCCGGGTCGGTCTCGTCGGCGTCGGCGGCCGCCGCCCACGCGTCGGCGACGCCGCGGGCGTTCGGCGTCGCCGGCAGGTGGAACGCGGCGCAGCTCGGCTTTCCCTCGAAGCC
>DASQNG010000129.1:0-2546 GCA_035645095.1 Gaiellaceae bacterium
GCGCTTCGCCGGACATGATTCCGACCTTCATGCAGCCCGGCTGAGGGCACTTGATGCCGGCTGCTGAGCGTGCGACGCCAAGCGATGGTGGGCGGCCGTTTCCCAATCTCGCTACTAGCACCCCGGAATCCGAATTGCGGATCCCGGCCGCGCCCGCACCGCGGCACGGACGCGACACGCTCCGCGAACGAGCCGGAGCAAGGTTGGTGAGCGCCGGGCGCCAGTAGGGCGGCTGTCGCACGACGCCTAGGGGAGTGGCCGCTCCTTGTACCCGACGCGCTCCGGCGGGCACTCGGCGTGGAAGTAACAGCCGCGTCCGTCGATGGAGTCGTGCGCCTGCCCGGATCCTGGAGCGTCTACTTGTTCGACAGCATACGTGACGCCGGGCCCGCCCGGGTCGACCTCGCGTCCGCAGGCGGGGCACTCGGCGAGGGTCTCGCCAGTCGCCATGCCTCAATGGTAGGCGGACGACAGTGGTAGCCGCGAGACCGGTCCGCAGAGCGGGGCCGCCCACGTGTGGCTCGTCGTCCGGAGCCCGGTCCTCGCGCTCGCGCTCGTCTTCCCGACGTTGTGGCTGCCGACCTTGGGTAGCGGTTGCTGCGGACACGCGTGGTGCGACGGTGGGTCGCGTGGCCGGCGATCGCCCTCGGCGCCGTCCGCTGAGGGGCAGCGGACGTCGACCGCGTTCCCGTGGGGGCAGCGGGCGTCCGCTATCATCCGCCGCCGTGTCCGGCGACCGATTTCGTCTCGAGGTGAAGGAGCGGCAGCGTTTCGGCTCGTCCGAGACGCGCCGCCTGCGCAAGCAGGGGCTCATCCCCGGCGTGCTCTATGGCGGGAAGGGCGGCTCGAAGCCGATCGTCGTGGAGGAGCGCGCGCTGCGCGCCGCGCTGAACACGGACTCCGGCCTGCACGCGGTCCTCGACGTCGTCGTCGCCGGGACCTCGGCGAACCATCCGTCGATCCTCAAGGAGTACCAGCGCGACCCGCTGCGCGGCCACGTCGCGCACATCGACCTGCAGGAGGTGCGGCTCGACCAGCCGATCCAGTCCGTCGTGAACCTTGCGTTCTCGGGCGGCGAGGAGGCGCCTGGCGTGCGCGAGGGAGGCGTCCTCGCGCAGCCGACCACGACGCTCAACGTCGAGGCGCTGCCGATGGAGATCCCGGAGTCGATCGAGGTCGACGTCGCTGAGCTGGGCATGAACGAGACCGTTCGCCTCTCGGACCTCCCCACGCAGGAGGGCGTCACCTTCCTCGACGACCCCGACACGGTTCTGGCGACTATCACGCCGCCGACGCGCGAGGTCGAGCCCGAGGAGACGGCCGAGGAGGCCACCGAGGGCGAGGGCGGCGCGCCGCTCGGCGAGCAGGCGCCCGAGGGCGGTGCCGACGCGCCGGCCGGTGGCGATGCCGCCGGCAGCCCCGGTTCCGTCGAGGGGTAACCCGTGCGCCTCTTCCGTCGGGGCGACAGCGCCTCGACGCTGGACGCGCTCGTCGTCGGCCTCGGGAATCCCGGCCGCGAGCACGCGCGTGACCGTCACAACGTCGGCTGGATGGTCATCGACGAGCTGGCGCGGCGGCACGACGGCTCGTTCCGGTCGAAGTTCTCGGGCCAGCTCGGCGACGTGCGGCTGGAGGGCGGCGAGAAGCTCGCCCTGCTCAAGCCGGAGACGTACATGAACGACTCCGGCCGCGCCGTCGCCGCCGCGGCCGCTTTCTACAAGACGGCACCGGACGCGATCGTCGTCGTCCACGACGACGTCGATCTCGACTCCGGACGGCTGCAGGTGCGTCTCGGGGGAGGCCTCGCCGGGCACAACGGGCTGCGCTCGCTGAAGCAGGCGCTCGGAACGGCGGAGTTCCTGCGCGTCCGGGTCGGAGTCGGCCGCCCGGGCCGCGGGGACCGGCGGCCGGTCGCCGACTACGTCCTCGCGCCGTTCGCGCCGGAGGACGACCACGAGGCGTGGGTGGCCGCCGCGGCGGACGCGGTCGAGGCGGTCGCACGCGACGGGCTCGACGCCGCCCAACGCCGCTTCAACTGACACCGGTGCGGCCGCTGTCGGCGGAGGACACAGCGGCGACCAGGGTCGCGTCCTACCCGGCCACGCCCGCCTGTGAACGCGGCTTACGGGGGACAGGCCCGGCCACGTCCCGTTGACGTCGGATCGCGGCTCGCGTGGCCACGGCCGGTAGGGGCGCCCGGGACGTAGACTGCGGCCCGCGGAACGCCCGGTTCCGCCACTCGTCTTGGACCGCCCACCCCTGCACGCATTCGTCCGCGAGCTGCTCGAGCACGAGCGGCTGGAGGCGTTCGCGGCCGCGCTCCCGGCGCGTGCCCGGGTGTCGGAACCCGTCCTGCCGCTGCTGCTCGCGACGCTGCACGAGCGGCTGGCGCGGCCCCTCGTGTGCCTCGTGGCGGAGGATGCCGACGCGCGCGACGCTGCCGAGGCGGCGTCGTGGTTTCTCGGCCCCGACGCCGTCGCGCTCCTCCCGAGCCGTGGGGTCGGCTGGGACAGCGGCCTCGAGCCGCCGCCGCACCTCGTCGGCGA
>DASQNG010000130.1:0-13655 GCA_035645095.1 Gaiellaceae bacterium
GGCGTTCTACCTCACCGGCTCCGGCGAGGTGAAGAACGGCACCGTCGTCGGGCAGTTCCCGTCGACGGGCGGCCAGGAGCACTTCGGGATGCTGTTCGAGGAGGGGAACCCGCTGCGCGACTGCGTCGACGAGGCGCTCGCAGCGCTGAAGGAGAACGGGACGCTGGAGGAGATCCAGCAGCAGTGGCTCTCCGAGAAGACGAGCGCCCCCGTCCTCGAATAGCGGCGCGCGGCTCCCGCATCCTCGGCGGCCCCGGCGGCGGCCGCAGTCTCGCGATCGCCGCCGCGAGCACCGTCGTCGTCTTCGGCGTGCTCGCGCTCCTCGTGCGGAGCTCGCCGGGGTGGGACGACGTCCGAGAAGCGTTCTTCTACGGCCCGGAGTTCCGGGAGTCGTTCCCGGACATCCTCGAGAAGTTCGGGACGAACGTCCAGCTCTTCCTGCTCGCCGAGGTCTTCATCCTCGTGTGGGGTCTCGCGCTCGCCGTCCTGCGCAGCCTGCCCGGGCCGGTCTTCTTCCCGCTCCGCTTCCTCTCCGCCCTCTACACCGACGTCTTCCGCGGAGTCCCGACGATCCTGCTCGTCTTCCTGCTCGGCTTCGGCGTCCCGGGGCTCCAGCTCGCCGGTGTGCCCCGCTCGCAGTTCTTCTGGGCGACGGTCTCGCTCGTGCTCGTCTACTCGGCCTACGTCGCCGAGGTGTACCGCGCCGGGATCGACTCCGTGCACCCGAGCCAGGAGGCTGCGGCACGTTCGCTCGGGCTGAACCGATACCAGGCGCTGCGCCACGTCGTGCTGCCGCAGGCGATCCGCCGCGTCGTGCCGCCGCTTCTGAACGACTTCATCGGCCTCCAGAAGGACACGGCGCTCGTCGCGCTGCTCGGCGTCGTCGAGGCGTTCCGCCAGTCGCAGATAGAGGTCGCTGGCTCCTTCAACTACACGCCGTACGTCGCGACCGCGATCATCTTCCTCACGCTCACGATTCCGCTCACGCGCCTCACGGATTGGCTGATCGCCCGCGAGCGGAGGCGCCGCAGGTGACGGAGCTGCTGCGCCTCGAAGACGTGACGAAGTCGTTCGGGAGCACGCTCGTGCTCGACGGGGTCGGCCTCTCCGTGGCCGAGCACGAGGTCGTCTGCCTGATCGGCGCGTCCGGGTCGGGGAAGTCGACGCTCCTCCGCTGCGTCAACCTGCTCGAGCCGCTCGACCGTGGGCGGATCCTCCTCGGCGGCGAGGAGGTCACCGCGCCGACCGCGAACGCGAACCGCGTCCGCCGCCGGATCGGGATCGTCTTCCAGGCGTACAACCTCTTCCCGCACATGACGGTGCTCGACAACGTCACCCTCGGCCCCCGCAAGGCGCGCGCGACGCCCCGCGCCGAGGCCGAGGCGGAGGCAGCCGAGCTGCTTGGCCGCTTCGGGCTGGCGAGCCGCCGCGACGACTACCCCGACCGGCTCTCGGGCGGCCAGCAGCAACGTGTTGCGATCGTGCGCGCGCTGGCGATGCGCCCGGAGCTGATGCTGCTCGACGAGATCACGAGCGCGCTCGACCCGGAGCTCGTGGCTGAGGTGCTGAACGTGATCCGCGAACTCGCCGAAGGCGGTATGACGATGCTGATCGCGACGCACGAGATGGGTTTCGCGCGCGACATCGCCCACCGCGTCTGCTTCCTCGACGGCGGCTCGATCCTCGAGGAGGGTCCGCCCAGTCGCATCTTCACGAGTCCTGCGGAGGCGCGGACGCGCCAGTTCCTCGACCGGATCATCGCGGCCGGCAGGCTCTGATCAGCCGAAGACATGCAGACGACGCCGACTGCGCGCCAGAACTCAGCTGGAGTCGGTCCTCCACCGATCCAGGAGCGGCTTACGCGTGTCGGGACCTGGCTGCAACCGTCGTTCGTACGGGCCTGCTCGCCCTTCCGCTCCGATCAAGAACGGGCGTCGACGACCGGACGTGCGAGCGTCTCAAGCGTCGATCGTTCTATGGGAGGGGTGGGAGGCGATCCGGTCGAGCCACCTCGGAATCGCGTCGTACCGATCCAGATCGAACCCGCCCTCATCGGCGACGTGCGTGTAGGCGTAGAGCGCGATGTCGGCGAGAGTCATCGAATCGCCCACGAACCATTCGCGGCCGGCGAGGTGCCGCTCCATCGCCCGAAGCGCCCGGCGGCCTGCCTTGGTCGTCTCCTCGCGCCGCGGCTCGAAGACCTCAGGTCGGCCGGAGTAGGCGAGCCAGAATCGCGCGATCGCGATCGCAGGCTCATGATCGTATTGCTCGAAGAACATCCACTGCAGAACCTGCGCTCGACTGAACGCGTCGTCCGGGACGAAACGTGTCCCCTCCCCGAAGAACCAGAGGATCGCGCCCGATTCGGCCAACGAACGGCCGTCGTCGAGGACGAGCGTCGGGACGCGGAGTGCCGGATTCAGGCCACCAAGCAGTTCGGGTCGGTTCGAGCGGTCGACGACGTCGACCGTGCGGCGCTGGTACTCCACGCCAAGGTGCGCGAAGAGCAGGCGCACCTTGTAGCAGTTGCCTGACACGGGGTTGTCGTAGAGCAGCACCCCACTGTCTTAGCAACCCCCACGGCTGGAACGCGGCAGCACGGTGTGGACTCGGTCCGGTAGCACAGCCGAGGAAGACGAGGACGAAGCACCTCCCGCGCCAGCCTGATGGAGTTGCATCTGCCGCGCTGGAGCGCCACGATTCCTCCCGTGCCAGCACGTCCGGACCTGGCGTTCACGAGCCGTCTGGCCGTTCGCGCCGATGTGCCCGCGCTTGTGGAGGTCATGAACGCTGCGATCCAGGAGTTGCAGCGGACGTACCTCACACCCGAAGAGATCGCTTCGAGCAAGGCGATCATGGGCCTCGACACCGACCTGATCGAGGACGGCACCTACTTCGTCGTCGAATCCGAGGGCGGGGAGATCGCAGGCTGTGGCGGGTGGAGCCGCCGTGCAACGCTCTACGGTGGGAACCAGACGCCGGGGCGGGACGGGCAGCTGCTCGATCCAACCGCGGATGCCGCACGCGTCCGGGCGATGTACACGAACCCGAACTACGCCCGCCGCGGCGTCGGGCGCCTGATCCTGTCTCTCTGCGAAGCCGCGGCGGCGGCGGAAGGCTTTACGCGGCTCGAGCTGATGTCCACCCTCGCCGGCGAGCCCCTCTACGCGGCCTCCGGGTTCCGCGCAGTCGAACGTCTCACCGACGCGACAGGCGGCGCACCCGTGCCGCTCGTCAGGATGGAGAAGCCCGTCGACGCGCCGCCGTCAGGCCCTCTGGCTGCGCCCGTGTCCTCGAGCGCGGCGGGCAGCTACGACCCCACTCTGATCCGTTTCGTCGACGTGGACATGATCACACCGCTCCGTACCTCGTGGCGGTGGCTGAGACGGATCGTGCGTTTACCCCGCGCCCGGTGAAGCGTTGACGGTCGTGGCTGAGCGTGCGGCGGCTCCCGTCGGGACGCAAACCTGTCGTCGACGGTCACCCGCGCCGAAGCGTGCCGCGGCAGATCCTGCAGCCGGCTGCGGCGGGGCCGGCGGCGATCACGGTGACCGCGACGGCGGCGAGGCCAAGGCAGCGTCGGTGCCGAAGCAGGTGTAGCACCGGCGCGCTGTGGGGACCTGCGGCGTCGTGGCGGGCGGCGACGGACACGGCGACAGCACCGCGGCGCTCCTCGCTGCGTTCACGGCGAACGTCGGCATCGCCGGCGCGAAGTTCGTCGGTTTCCTGATCACCGGCTCCTCGTCGCTCCTGGCCGAGTCGATCCACTCGGTCGCGGACGCGGGTAACCAGGGGCTGCTGGCGCTCGGCGGGCGTCGCGCGCGCCGGCCGCCGAGCGAGCTGCACCCGTTCGGCTACGGACGCTCCCGCTACTTCTGGGCGTTCGTCGTCGCAGTGGTGCTGTTTTCCGTCGGCGGGCTGTTCGCGATCTACGAGGGCTGGCACAAGATCAGCGACCCGCACGAGGTCACCTCACCGATCGTCGCCTTCGCGATCCTCGGCGTCGCGATCGGGCTCGAGGCCTTCGCGCTGCGGACGGCGGTGAAGCACGCCCGCAAGCCGAAGGGCACGAAGACCTGGATCCGCTACATCCGCACCTCGCGCAGCCCGGAGCTGCCGGTGCTGCTGCTGGAGGACCTCGCGGCGCTGATCGGGTTGATCTTCGCCACCGTCGGGATCGGCCTGGCGGTCGCCACCGGCGACCCGGTCTGGGACGGCGTCGGCACGCTCGCGATCGGCGTGCTGCTCGTCCTCGTCGCGATCGTGCTCGCGATCGAGATGCACAGTCTGCTGCTCGGAGAGGCGGCCGACCCGGAGGTGCTCGCTGCGATCGAGGCTGCGCTGACGGAGGGCCCGGAGGTGGTGCGGCTGATCCACGTGCTCACGCAGCACATCGGCCCGGAGGAGCTGCTCGTGGCGGCGAAGCTCGAGTTCCGGCGCGAGCTGACGGTGGCGCAGCTCTCCCGCGCGATCGACGCGGTGGAGGGGCGGGTGCGCGCGGCGGTGCCCTTCCAGGCACGTGTCTACCTCGAGCCGGCGCTCTTCCGGGAGCAGGCGCCGGCGGGATAGCACAGCGCTACGAGCCGACTTCGACGCGGGGCGGAGTGGACGGTCCGCCGAGGATGTCCCGCAGTCGCGCGGCGACGAGTCGGCTTCGTCACGCCCCCGGAGGCGACGCGTATCCCGGGTCGAGCAGTTGCGAGCGCGCGGTCTCGGCGAACCACGCCTCCCATTCGGCGGGCGTCCAGCCGCGTTCGTGGACGAGCAGCAGCCAGACGTCGGGGTGGTTGAGCGTCCAGAGGAGATCGGCGGCGCGCACCGGGTCGAGCCCGCGCAGCAGCGCCTTCTTCCGCCGCAGCGACTCGATGATCGGCGGCTGCATCCCGTAGAACTCGGTCTGGATCCGGTTCCAGAGCGCCGCTGAGTCGGGATCCACGCTCGCCGCGCTGCGGATGACCGACAACAGGCGTCCGGCGCGCTCCTTCACCTGGCGCGAGTTGCGAGCGAGGATCGTCAGCTGGCGTCCGGCATCCGGCTCGGCCAGCAGCTCCTCGTAGAAGGGCCGCTCGGCCATCGGCGTCTCGCCGGCGTCGCCGCGGAGAAGCAGGTGCCAGACCGCCCGCAAGAGACCGCTCTTGCTCTCGAACGCCAGGTACACCGTCTTCGGCGACACGCCCGCCTCACGGGCTATCGCCGCGATCGTGGTTGCGGTGTAGCCGTCGTGCTCGAACCGCCGCTGCGCCGCCGTGAGAATCATCTGCCGCGTCGTCTCAGCCTGGTCGCGCCGACGCGGCGACTCGTAGCTGCGCGTGCTCTTGACAGCGTCCGGCATTTCGTTACTCTCCGAGAGAAATCATTTCACTACGAGTGTAGTACACAGGAGGCGGATCGGATGGAGACGGTGAGTGTGCCCGCCGGGGCAGATGCCGAGCGTCAGGCGCAGTCGGAAGCGACGTGGAACGCGATGGCTCACGGCTGGGCGGAGTACGCCGATCGCATCGACGAGGTCACATCGGGCCTGACGTCCCGGCTGCTCGAGCAGGCCGACCTGCACGAGGGCGACCGGGTGCTCGAGCTCGCCTGCGGGGCCGGCGGTACGGGGCTCGAGGCGGCGCGGCGGGTCGGCGGCGGCGGCGAGGTGATCCTGTCCGACATCGCCCCGGAGATGCTGGCGGTGGCGGCGCGCCGGGCCGACGACTTGGGCCTGACCAACGTGAGCACCCGCCGACTCGACCTCGAGCAGATCGCGGAACCGACTGCGTCCTACGACGTCGTCCTCTGCCGCGAGGGGCTCATGTTCGCCGGCGACCCGGTCCGGGCTGCGGCCGACATCCGCCGCGTCCTGCGTCCCGGCGGGCGCGTGGCGGTATCGGTGTGGGGCGCGCGCGAGGCCAACCCGTGGCTCGGCGTGCTGGGCCGCTCGGTCGGCGCAGAGCTGGCCCAGCCGGCGCCGCCGCCAGGCCCCAACCCGTTCTCGCTCAGCGACCCTGAACGGCTACGCACGGTTCTGGTGCAGGGCGGCTTCCAGGAGGTGAGTGTCCAGGCCCTCGCCGTGCCCCGCCGCCTGGCGACCTTCGACGTGTGGTGGGAGTGGGTCATGGCGCTCGCGCCGATGGCTCGAGCAGTCGCGGCACTCCCGGCCGAAACGGTGTCTCGCATCCGTGTGCGCGCGGGGGAGGAGATGGCGAGGTACGAGACGGCGGACGGGCTGGAGATACCCGGGTTGGCGCTGATCGCCTCGGGCCGGTCGCCCCTGGCCTAGCTAACGCGACAGCGTCCGGTCGGCGAAAGATCCGCACTCATCGGAAGAGCGGTCGGCGAGAGCGGGAGGTCAACGCTCCCGGGGCCGCGGCCACGGCAGCCAGGCAGACGGCGAATTCACCATGGCGACGCCGCCGTCCGGCCGTCGAGGCGAACGCCTGTCGAGCGTGGACAGGCTCGGAACCGACGGGCCGCAGACCGTTCCGTTGAGTCCTGTGTCGCTAGAGTCCCGCGAACTCGCGGCGAGCACGGGAGGGACGGATGCAGACGGACGAACGCGGCTACCGCCGCTACTGGGACGAGGAACGCGAGACGCGCGACCCTCGCGAGCGCGAGCGGCTCATCCTGGAGCGGATCCGGCATCAGCTCGACTACGTGTACGCCGAGCTGCCGTTCTACCGGCGCCATTACGACGCTCAGGGGTTCAAGCCCGAGCACGTCCGGACGCTCGAGGACTTCACCACCAAGGTCCCCGTCATCACGAAGCAGATGCTGGTCGCCGATCAGGCTGAGCACCCACCGTTCGGCAGCTACGCCGGGTCGGCCGGCGCCGAGGGAACCGCGCGGATCCAAGGCTCTTCCGGGACCTCCGGAAACCCCACCTTCTACTCCGTGTCCCGCGCGGACTGGGAGCGCTCGGCGGAGCTCGGCGCGCTGGCGATGTGGGCGATGGGGGCCCGGCCCGTGGACATCGCCCAGATCGGGTTTCCGTTCTCGCTCTTCTTCGGGGGCTGGGGGGTGCTGCAGGGGCTAGAGAGGATCGGCTGCACCGTCTTCCCCGTCGGCGTCATCCCCTCGGAGCGGCATCTGGAGCTGATGGGGCACGTCGGCTCGACGATCTTCAGCGGGACGCCCTCGTATTGCCAGCACCTGATCGGCGTGGCCGAGCAGATGGGCATCGACCTCCGACGGTCGCCGGTGCAGCGGCTCCTCGTCGGCGGCGAGCCGGGCGGCAGCCTCCCCGGCATCCGCGACGTGATCACCGAGGCGTGGGGCGCCTCCGTCCACGACTCCGGCTCGACGTCGGAGATGTACCCCTTCAACACGAACGTCACGGCCTCGCCCGAGGACGGCGTCCTGCTCATCAACGACGAGGTGTTCACCGAGGTCGTCGACCGCGAGAACGCGAACACCCCGATCCCGCTGGGCGAGCGCGGCGCCGTCGTCTACACCCACCTCTGGCGCGAGTCGCAGCCCATGATCCGGTTCTGGGCGGGGGACGAGACCTACATGGTCTACGACGGGCCGACCTCGTGCGGACGGACGTATCCCCGGCTGCCCGAGGGCATCCTCGGCCGACTCGACGACATGCTCATCATCCGTGGCGCCAACATCTATCCGAGCGCCGTAGAGGCAATCCTGCGCCAGTGCCCGGGTTTCGGGGCGGAGTTCGAGATCCTCGTGGACCGCAAGGATGCGCTCGACGAGATCAGCATCCGGGCGGAACTCACGGAGGCCGCAGCGCGCACCACGGGCACGAGTACCGAGGAGCGCAAGGCCCTGCGCCGGGAAGCGGAAGCCCGGCTCGCGCGCAACCTGCAGATCCGCATCCCGGTCGAGCTCCTCGAGCCGGGAACCCTCCCGCCGACCGTCTTCAAGGCGCGCCGGGTCGTCGACCGGCGGGCCGCGGCGACCGCGGGGACGTGACCGCGGCTCGGGCGGCCGTAACGCCGGCCCCGGTGGCCGACCCCCGGCCCGTGGTCGTCGAGGAGGACGGGCGTCACCTGCTCGCCGGCGGGCGCTGCCTGCCCAAAGGGCATGCGCTCGCCCGGCCGCTGCCCCGCTGCCCGCGCTGCCGTGGCGAGGTAGTTGCCGCCCGGTTCGGTCCCGACGGCGCGGTGTGGGCGGTGACCGTCGTGCACGTGCCCGCCCGGGAGGGCGACGAGGTGCCCTACACCCTCGCTTTCGTCGATCTCGACGCCGGGCCGCGCCTGCTCGCCCGGCTCGACGAGACGCTCGCCCCCGCGCGGGTGGGGGCACGCGTGCGCCTCACCTCGAGCAGTGCGGCGGGCGACCCCGTCGCCGAGGTGGTGGCATGACCGTCTGCATCTGGGGTGTGGGGACCTCCCGCTTCGGCCGGCAGCCCGACCGGCTGCCCGCGGAGCTCGCCTGGGAGGCGGTGAGCGAGGCGCTCGAGGATGCCGCCGTCGACGGGGTGGACGCCGCCTACGTCGGCACGGTGTTCGGCGCCCCGGGCGTCGCACAGCGCGCGTTGTCGGGCGTCGGGCTCACCGGCATCCCGATCGTCACCGTCGAGAACGCCTGCGCGAGCGGGACCACCGCACTGCACGAGGCGCGCGAGGCGATCCGCGCGGGCCGGTTCGAACGTGTGCTCGCCCTCGGGGTCGAGCACATGAGCACGATGTTCGACGGGCCGATCGCTCCGGAGGCCACCGATCCCGAGCAGGCCAGCGGGCTGCTGCTGCCCGCGCTGTACGCGCTCAGCGCGTCACGACACATGGCCGACCACGGCACGACCCCGTCGGACCTCGCGCAGGTCGCCGTGAAGAACTCCGAGCACGGCGCCCGCAACCCGCGCGCGCAGCGCCGCCGTGCCGTCACCGAGGAGGAGGTGCTCGCGTCCCGCCCGATCGCCGACCCGCTCACGCTCTTCCAGTGCGCCGGGCTGTCGGACGCAGCCGCTGCAGCGGTGCTCGGGCCTGCCCGCCGCGATCACCGCGACATCCCGATCCGCGCGTGCGCTCTGCGCTCCGGGGAGGCGTGGGATCAGGACTCCGAGCACGTCTGGGGCTTCGACGTCGTCCGCGCCACCGCCGGCGAGGCGTTCGAGGAGGCGGGTCTCGGCCCGCGCGACGCCGACGTGGTGGAGCTCCACGACGCCTTCACGATCGCGGAGCTGATCACGCTCGAGGCGCTCGGTCTCGCCGGCGAGGGCGAGGCCGCGGCCCGCGTGCGCTCGGGCGAGCTGTCGCTCGGCGGCACCCAACCCGTGAACCCCTCCGGCGGCCTGCTCTCGCGCGGGCATCCGCTCGGAGCCACTGGGCTCGCGCAGGTCGCCGAGCTCGTGTGGCAGCTACGCGGCGAGGCTGGCGACCGGCAGGTCGAGGGCGCTTCGACGGCGCTTCTAGAGACGATGGGCGGCGGCGCCGCCGGCCTCGACGGCAACGGCTGCGTGGTCGCGGTGCTAGGCGCGTGAGCACGTGACGACCTCCTCCACCGACGTCGACCTGCTCGGCCCTGAGGCGATCGCCGACCCCTACCGGTTCTTCGGCGAGCTGCGCGAGCACGACCCCGTCCACTGGAACGCCGCGCACAAGTCGTGGGTCATCACCCGCCACGAGGACGTGGCGGCGGGCTTCCTCGACACGCGGCTCTCGTCGGACCGCGTCGAGGCGATCTACGAGCACAAGCTGAGCGCGGAGGAGCGCGCCGCCCGGCAGCCGACGTATGCGGTGCTCGCCGACTGGATGGTCTTCAAGGACCCGCCGAGCCACACCCGGCTGCGCAACCTCGTCAAGCGCGCGTTCACCCCGCGCGCGGTCGCCGCGCTGGAGCCGCAGATCGTGTCGGTCGTCGAGCAGATCCTCGACCTGCCGGAGGCGGGCGAGGTCGACGTCGTGGGCGAGATCGCCTATCCGATCCCGGCGATCGTGATCGCGGCGATGCTCGGCGTGCCGCCAGAGGACCGCGACCTCTTCCGGGCATGGTCGAACGAGGTCAGCACGCTCATCTTCGAGGGGGCGCGCACCGAGGAGGGCCGCGACCGCGCGCAGGACGCCCTCGTCGCGCTCGCGGGCTACCTGCACGACCTGCTCGCCCGGCACCGCCGCGACCCCGGCGACAACCTCATGTCCGCGCTCCTCGACGTCCAGCGCGACGACGGGTCGCTCACCGACGACGAGATCGTCAACACTTGCGTCCTGCTGCTGTTCGGGGGGCACGAGACCACCACGAACCTCATCGCCAACGGCTTCCTGGCGCTCCTGCGCAACCCCGACCAGGCACGCGCCTTGCTCGACGATCCGGGGCTCGTACCCGGCGCGGTCGAGGAGCTCAACCGCTACGACGGGCCGGCGAAGCTCGTGGTGCGGCGGGCCGCGGAGGAGCTCGAGCTCGGCGGCCGCCGGATCGAGGCCGGCCGGCGCGTGCTGCTCGTTGCGGCGAGCGCCAACCGCGACCCGCGGCGCTTCGCCGACCCCGACACGGTGGACATCCGCCGCGAGGACAACCGCCACGTCGCCTTCGGGCTCGGGATCCATTACTGCCTCGGCGCGCCGCTCGCCCGGCTGGAGACGCAGATCGCGCTGCCCCGCATGCTCCGCCGGCTCGCGAACGCCGTAGTGGCGACGGACGAGCTGGAGTACCAGCCGCTGCTGCTCACGCGCGGGCTGACGCGGCTGCCGGTCCGCTACGGGACCTGAGACCGGGTCCGAGAGTCGCGGCCGACGAGGGCGCCGATGCCTCGCCGAAGTCGGACCGGCGTCGCGCCACCGCCCCGGCGCCGGCTCCGGGCGCCGTGTCAGACGGGTGCGGAGAGGCTCTGTGACGGAGGCCTCGCCGCCGCCGTCGGGGTGCCGCTCGCCGCCAGACGCTCGACGTACGGCAGCACCCCTACTGCCGCACCCGGAGGGGCCTGCGCGAGCTCGTCGAGCTCGGCGCGCTGCAACGTCGGCCCGACGCCCTCGCGGGCAAGGACGACGAACGCCGCCGCGTCCGGAAATTGGTCTGCGCCGACGCGCCGCAATCCCTCGAGCAGGGTCGGGCCGGACGCGTCGACCCCGCCCGCCAGCACCGCGTCCGCCCGCCCGAGCTCGAGTAGGTCGAGCGCCTGGGCGAGCGCGTCCACGCCGGCGCCCTCGCCGCAGAGCGTCACGTTCGGGCCGGCGAGCCTGAACAGGATGCCCAGGTAGCCGGCGTGGGCGTTGACGACGACGTTCGGGAACCGCGAGGGGTTGACGAGCGCCGGGCCGTCTGAGAGCGCCACATGGTTGAACTCCACCAGCGGCTCCACGCTCGCGAAGCGCGTGCCGAGGACGACGGCGCACCGGTCCGACGATGCGGGCAGCGGCCCCGGATGGTCGAGCGCCCGCGCGGCAGCCGCGCAGGCGAGCCGGCTGGCGCGCGAGAGCGGTCGGAGTCCCCGCACCTGCAGCTGGTCGGCAGGGTCGACGTCGGCTGCGGGCGCGACCCAGCCGGCGCCGCGGACGATCGCGCCCGTCACGCGGCCCGCAGCACGACCGACGCGTTGGCGCCGCCGAAGGCATAGGCGTTGCTGACGACGACGCCGAGTTCGCGCTCGCGCGGCTCGTTCGGGATCACGTCCCAGACGCAGGCCGGATCCGGCCGGGTGAAGTTCCACGTCGGCGGCGCGACCTGCTCCTGCAGCGCCCGCACGCAGGCGACGGCCTCGAGCGCGCTCGAGGCGCCGAGCCCGTGGCCGGTGAGCGCCTTGATCGAGCTCATCGGCGGCCCCTCGTCGCCGAAGACGGAACGGGCGGCGGCGACCTCGGCGAGGTCGTTGGCCGGCGTCCCGGTGCCGTGCGCGGAGAGGTAGTCGACGTCGCCCGGCGGGATGCGGGCGTCCTCGAGCGCGGCGGCCATCGCCCTCGCCGCGCCGCGCCCCTGCGGGTCGGGGCTGACGATGTGGAAGGCGTCGCCGGAGAGGCCGATGCCGACGAGCTCCGCGAGCACCGCCGCGCCGCGGGCAGCCGCTGCCGTCGCCGACTCGACCACCAGGAACGCGGCGCCTTCCCCGAGCACGAGGCCGCTGCGGTCTGCACTGAACGGCCGACATGCGTCCGGTGCGAGCGCGCCGAGCCGGGCGAACCCCGTGAACGCGACTCGGGAGAACGCGTCGGTCCCACCGGCGAGCACCGTGTCGGCGCGGCCGAGGCGGACGAGGTCGAGCGCGTGCCCGAGCGCGTAGTTCCCGGCCGCGCACGCGCCGGCGAGCACCGTCACCCGACCCCCGAGGCCGAGCTCCGCCGCCACGTCACGCCCGACCTGGTCGGGGCCGGACCGCACGAGCTCCTCCGCGGCGACCGTGCCGGCGACGACGTCCGCGGTGGTCCAGGCCTCGAGCCAGCAGCTCTCGCCCATCGTCGTGCCGAGCGCGAGCGCGACGTCGCCTCGCCGCTCGATCGCGAGGCCGGCCTGCGCCAGCGCCTGACGGCCGGCGGCCGCCGCGAGCAGCGCGGCCCGACCGGGCCGAGGCTCGCGGGCGCTCGCGAGCTCGAGGTCGCGCACCTCGCAGCCGATTCGGACGTCGAACGCCGTCGCGTCGAACGACTGGACTGCGGCGACCCCCGTCGTGCCGGCGAGGAGCGCGTCCCACAGCGACTCGACGTCCGCCCCGACCGGCGAGACGGCGCCGAGGCCGGTGATCACCGCTCCGTCGATGCTCCCTCGCGGTCGGCCAGCCTGGCCCGCGTCAGCGCCACCAGGCTGCCGAAGGTCGTGATCGTCTTCAGCTCCTCGATCGTGAAGCTGAGCCCGTACCGGCGCTCGACGTCGACCGCGATCTCCATCGACATCAGCGAGTCGACGCCGGCGTCGGCGAGCGTGCCGCTCGCGTCGATCGAGTCGGGGTCGACCTCCGCCACCTCCGCGACGATCGCGCGCAGCTCGTCCTCGATCACGCGGCGAGCTCCGCGGGCGGCGCGAAGACACGGGCCGCGCGGCGCGCGCCGTCGGAGGTGCCGACGAGGAGCGCGAGCGGGTCGCCGACGATGCGGTAGGGCGTCTGCGAGACGGGGCGCGGCGCCGCGGCGACGAGAGCCGCGCCGACCCGTGTCTCACCGTGCCGGAGCGCCTCGGCGAGGCCGAGCATCCAGCGCATGTTGTCGAGGTGCGCCACGACGTCGACCGCGCCGACGGCTGCCGCGGTCGCGCCGCCGGCGACGATCTGCTCGGAGAAGGACAGGCTGACCCGGTGGCGGCGCGCGGTCAGGCACGTCACCGAGAGGAGCGCGCCCAGCGGCTCCCCTGCGGCTTCGACCAGATGGTGGGCGCGGAGCCCGTGGTAGCCGGCCCAACCGGACGGGCGCCCGTGCCCGAAGTAGACCGCCGCCCCGAGCCCGAGCCGCAGTCCGTCGACCAGATCCGCGCGGGTGAGCCGCTCCGACGTCCACACGAGGAGCGGCAAGGGCGGCCCCTCTCCCTGGGACAGCTTCGCCTCGAGCCGGCCGGCCAGCCGCAGATAGCGCCGCTCCCGCTGCCCGAGCACTGCCAGCGGCCCGGCCGGCCCGGCGCGACGCTGCACGCGTGCCGCCGCCTTGGCGAAGACGCCGAGTGCCGCCCCGAGGTCGGGTAGCCAGCCGACCGGGACGTGGCGCCCCGACGGTTCGACGAGCAACGGTCCGGGCAGCACCGTCCGCGGCGCGCGCCGCCGGTCGCCGACGAGTAGCAGCCCGTCGGCGCCGGCCGCGGCCTCG
>DASQNG010000131.1:0-12513 GCA_035645095.1 Gaiellaceae bacterium
GGCCTCTGCCGGACGGAGTACATGTTCGCCGACGCCGCACGGCTGCACCTCGTGCGCGCGATGATCCTCGCGCCCGACGAAGAAGGGCGGCGCGCCGCGCTCGACGCCCTGCTGCCGGTTCAGCAGGGCGACTTCGACGGCATCTTCGAGGCGATGGCCGGCCTGCCGGTCACGATCCGGCTGCTCGACTGGCCGCTGCATGAGTTCCTACCGTCCCTCGAGGAGGCCGAGGACGACGCCATGCGTGAGCGCATCCGGTCGCTGCAGGAGGCCAACCCGATGCTCGGCTGGCGTGCCTGCCGGCTCGGGCTCTTCTTCCCGGAGATCTACGAGATGCAGGTGCGCGCGATCGTCCGCGCCGCGCTCGCCGTGCGCGAGCGGACGGGGACGGCGCCGCTCGTCGAGATCATGCACCCGCTCGTCGGCTTCGGCGGCGAGCTGTCGCGGCTGCGAGAACTGACGATCCGCATCGCCGAGGAGGAGGGCGACCTCGACTACCTCGTCGGCACCATGATCGAGCTGCCGCGCGCGTGCGTCCGCGCCGACGAGATCGCCGCCCACGCCGACTTCTTCTCGTTCGGCACGAACGACCTCACGCAGACGGCACTCGGGATCTCGCGTGACGACGGCGGGCGCTTTCTCTCGCACTACCTCGAGCTCGGGCTCCTCGAGCACGATCCTTTCGAGACGATCGACCAGGACGGTGTCGGCGAGCTGATGCGGATGGCCGTCGAACGCGGCCGCGGTGTCCGCGAGGACCTGAAGCTGGGGATCTGCGGCGAGCACGGCGGCGAGCCGAAGTCGGTCGCGTTCTGCCACTCACTCGGTCTCGACTACGTGTCGTGCAGCCCGTACCGCGTGCCGCTCGCGCGCCTCGCCGCGGCTCAGGCAGCTCTCTCGGAGGCCGGCGTGACCGCAGTCGCGGTCGGCGGCTGACGCTCGCCGAGGAGAAGCTCGTGGCGACGTGCCACGTGCTCGCTAGGCGAGCCCGACCTGCCAGTACGCGACGGCGACGCTGAGGATCCCGATCGCGACGAGGCCGGCGTAGCCGACGGCGTCGAAGCGCGTCGTCGGTCCCACGATCCGGCGCCGGCCGAAGCGCGAGAGCAGGAGGATCGCGAGCGCGCCGCCCACGAAGCCGCCGATGTGGCCGCCCTTCGAGATGCCCGGGATGAAGAGCGTGAAGGCGAAGTTGAGCACGAGCAGCGGGATGACGCTGCCCCCGAAGACGTAGGTGCCCTGCCGCTCGAGCACGAGGATCGCGCCGAAGACGCCGTAGATCGCACCGGACGCGCCGACCGTGACCGCGTCCGGTGAGAGCAGCAGCGCCCCCGCCGAGCCGGCGAGGCCGGCGGCCACGTAGAGGAGCAGGAAGCGCGCCGCGCCGAGCGCGGCCTCGAGCGGCGGGCCGAACCACCAGAGCGCGAGCATGTTCATGCCGAGGTGGACGAAGCCGTAGTGGAGGAAGGCCGCCGAGATCAACCGCCACCACTCGCCGTCGGCGACGAGCGGCCCGTAGAGCGCCCCGTTCTCGAAGATCGCGCCGCCGGCGCCGGTCACCGGTGCGCCCTGCGCGAGCTGCAGCAGGTAGATCCCCACGTTCACCGCCACGAGTGCCTTCGCGACGACGCCGGGCGACGCCGCGGTCTTCGTCTGCACCCGCTGCGCGACGCGCGCCGGCCCCATCGCCTCGCCCGAGTGGTCGGGACAGCGGATCCCAACGGGGGCGAAGCGCATGCAGTCGGGGCAGATGCCACGCCCGCACTCGGAGCACGACACCCCGGTCTCCCGGTCCGGGTGCCGGTAGCACCTGAGCGTCTCCGCCATACGCGGGCAAGCGTACCGGCGTGCGTCGGGTGGCCTCACGCAGTCGAGACCGGGTGCTGCGGCCCAGGCAGAGAGGTTTGACACGAACGCCTGTTCGGTATAGAACATGCGTTCCCATGATCGCCTGCCTCGTCGTCCCCGGGTTCGAGTTGCGCGCGGCGCTGCGGGAGCGGCCGCGTCTCGCGCTCGAGCCCGCCGCGCTCGCGCCTGCCGCGGGGGCGGAGCCCGTGGTCGGCGCGGTGACCGCGGCGGCCGAGGTGGCGGGCGTGGAGCCGGGGATGCGGCTGGGGGAGGCGCTCGCGACGTGCCCGCAGCTCGTGCTCGTCGAGCAGGATCCCGCCGCGGTCGAGCTCGAGTGGGAGGGCATGCTGCGCCGGCTCGAGAACGCCGGGTTCGCAGTCGACCCCGATGGCCCCGGCCGCGTCTACTTCGAGACCCGCGGCGTCGAGCGGCTCTACGGCGGCCTCGAGCCCGCGCTCGAGCGGGCGCTCGCCGCCGTCGGCTCAGCGTGGGACCCGCGCGCGGGCGCGGCCCGCCGCCGCTTCGCCGCCCTCGCCGCGGCCACGGTCGCCCGCCCGGGTCACGCCGTCGTCGTCGACGACGGCCGGGAGGAGGGGTTCCTCGCGCCGCTGCCGCTCTCGCTGCTGCCCCTGTCGCCCGACCGCTACGCGGAGCTCGAGGGGCTCGGCGTCCGGAAGCTCGGCGAGCTCGCGGCGCTCCCGTCCGCCGCCGTGGCGGAGCGGCTCGGGCCGGAGGGGCGCAGCGCGTGGTCGCTCGCCCGCGGCGGCGACGGGAGTCGCGTGCGCGGCCGCCGGCCGGCGGCGGAGCTCGCGGAGGCGCTCGAGTTCCCCGAGGCGGTCGGAAACGAGCTGACGCTCCGGCGCACGTTCGGAGCGCTCCTCGACCGGCTGCTCGCGCGGCCGGAGCGGGGAGGACGGCCGTTCCGGAAGATCGGCCTCTCCGCGCGCCTCGTCGGCGGCGGCTCGTGGCGCCGGACGGTGACGCTCCGCGACGCGACCGCCGACCGGGCCCGGCTCCGAGCGGCCGTCGCGCCGAAGCTGCTCGAGCTACCGGCCCCGGTCATCGAGTTGCGGCTCGAGGGCGTCGAGCTCGCCGAGTCGGTGGGGCAGCAGCTCGAGCTCGTGCAGCCGGGCGCCGACGAGCTCGGCAGCCGGCTCAGCGAAGGGCTGCGCCAGGTGCGCGCGAGCACGGGCTCCGGTTCGGTGTGTGCAGTCGTGGAGGTGGCGCCGTGGTCGCGGATCCCGGAGTCCCGGGCGCTGTTCGTGCCCCGGGACGAGTAGGTCGCGCCGGACGGCTGAACGAGCCGCGCGCGGCGCTCGTCGAGGCGAGCTTCGAGGGAACGCCGTGGAAGGTGAACCACCAGCCGGTCGCCGTCGTGCGCGAGGAGTGGCGGGTGGTCGACCGCTGGTGGACGGAGGAGCCCGTCGACCGGCGCTACTTCGACCTCGTGCTCGAGACGGGGCAGCACGTCTGCGTCTTCCGCGACGCCGAGGCCGGCTGCTGGTTCATGCAGAGGGCTTGAGGGCGTGCTCCGCCAGCGTCTCCCACCGGCCCGCGTGCTCGGCCGGCACGACGACCCACTCGCGGAACGGCCGTCCGCGCCCCGACGGGTCGAAGAGGTGCGCGCCCTCGAGTGCGAGCGCCTCGGTGCGACGGTCCAGATCGGTCAGCTTGAACACCATCGCGCCGCGCGTGAAGCCGGCGACGATCTTCCCGCGCGCCTTGACGCACGCCATGCCCATCATCCGGGAGAGCTCGACGTCGTCGTAGCGGAACGTCAGGAAGTCGGCCAGCTCGTCGTACCGCTCGCGTGCGTCCACGCGCGGAGTATCGCCGGGCGCGGTGTCAGCGGAGACGGCGTCAGCGGGAGACGGCCTGAGCGCCCGGCGGCACCGTGGGCGGGACGTACGTCGCGAGCGCGTACATGAAGAGCGTGAATGTGATCGTCGCGATCGTGACCATGGTGGCGGTGAGCGTGCGCATCGTCCCGAGAACGGTCGAGCGGCCGTGATGGATACGGCGCCCTACGTCGAGCTCCACTGTCACTCCGGCTACTCGTTCCTGGACGGAGCGTCGCACCCGGAGGAGCTCGCGCTCCGCGCCGCGGAGCTCGGCTACGGAGCGCTCGCGCTCACCGACCACGAAGGCGTTTACGGGTCGCTCGAGTTCGCGCACGCGGCGAAGGTCGCGGGCGTCCGGCCGCTGACGGGAGCCGAGGTGACGCTCGGCGACGTCGGCTCGACGGAGCCGCACCGGAGCGCAGGTGCCGGCGTCGCCGGCGCCGGAGCGGGAGCGGGAGCAGCCGGTGCGCACGTGACGCTCCTCGTCGAGTCCGCCGCCGGGTACGCGAACCTCTGCCGACTGTTGACGGCCGCCCATGCGCACACGCGGCCGGAAGGGCGGGAACTGCGGGAGCCGCTGCCGCCGGCGCTCGACCCCGTGCTCCTCGCGGAGCACCACGAGGGGCTCGTGTGCCTCTCCGGCTGCGCGCGCGACGGTCTCGCAGTGCGCGACCCGAACCGCGCGCTCGAACTCGCCCGCATCTTCGGCCGGGACCGCTTCTACGTGGAGCTGCAACGGCCGTTCGAGCGCGGCGACGTCCGGCGGAACGCGCTCCTGCGCGACGTGGCGGCGCAGGCAGGCGTCCACACCGTCGTCACGGGCAACGTGCACGCCCACGACCGCCGACGCACGCCGCTCCAGGACGTCCTCGTCGCGATCCGGCACCGCACCTCGCTCGACGGCAGCGAGCGCGAGCGCCGCGGCAACCGCGAGAGCGTGCTGCGGCCGCCGACCGAGCTGCTCGACCTCTTCCCGGGCGACCGTGACGCGGTGCGGCGGACGGTCGCGGTCGCAGAGCGGCTCGAGTTCGACCTGACGGCCGAGCTCGGCTACCGCTACCCCGACTTCTCCAACGGCGCGGAGCCGGCGATCCGGCGGCTCGCGCAGGTGTGCGAGGCCGCGTTCGCCGACCGCTACCCGCCGAGCGACAGGCGGTTGCTCGGGCGGGCCCGCACGCGGCTGCGGGAGGAGCTGGCGCTGATCGACGAGCTCGGGCTCGCCGGCTTCTTCCTGCTCCACTGGGAGGTGCTCGAGCTGGCGCGGGAGTGCGCCGACCGCGTGCGCGGCCGCGACTCGCCGCGGCGGACGCTGCCGCCCGGCCGCGGCCGCGGCAGCTCCGTCGGCTCGATCGTCTGCTACCTGACCGGCCTCTCGCACGTCGACCCGGTCGCGAACGGGCTCTCGCTCGGGCGTTTCCTGAACCGCGAGCTCGCGTCCGTCCCCGACATCGACCTCGACTTCCCGCGCGACATCCGGGAGCTGCTGATCGTCGCCGTCACCGAGCGCTACGGGCGCGAGCACGCCGCGCTCGTCGCCAGCTTCGCCACCTACCGCGGCCGTGGTGCGATCCGCGACATCGGCAAGGCGCTCGGGTTGCCGGCGGCGGAGCTCGAGCGGCTCGCGCGGGTGACGGACGGCTGGAGCGCGAAACGTGTGGCGGACGACCTCGCGCGGCTCCCGGACGCCGAGCGGAAGCTGCTCTCGCCGCGATGGCGGGCGTTCGCGGAGCTGACGGCCGAGATCGGCGGGCTCCCGCGGCACGTCTCGCAGCACCCGGGCGGGATGGTGATCTCGTCGCGACCGCTCGTCGAGCTCGTGCCGGTGCAGCCCGCCGCGATGGCGGGCCGCCAGCTCTGCCAGTGGGACAAGGACTCGTGCTCCGACGCCGGGTTCCTCAAGATCGACCTGCTCGGCCTCGGGATGCTGTCGGCGGTCGAGGACTGCGTCGACCGGGTCGCGGAGGTCTACGGCGCGCCGATCGACCTTTCCCGCATCCCGCTCGACGACCCCGCCGTGTATGCCGAGATCCAGCGTGCGGACACCGTCGGCGACTTCCAGATCGAGAGCCGCGCGCAGATGCAGAGCCTGCTCCGCACGCGCCCGGAGAGCCTCGACGACCTGACCGTGCAGGTCGCGCTCGTCCGGCCGGGGCCGATCCAGGGGAAGGCCGTCCACCCGTACATCGACGCGCGGGAGCGGCGACGCATCGACCCGTCGTACGTGCCGCCCGTCGACCACGAGCTGCTGCGCGAGCCGCTGCGGGAGACGCACGGCGTCGTCGTCTTCCAGGACCAGGTGCTCGAGGTGGCGATGGCGCTCGCGGGGTTCACGATCGGCGAGGCGGAGGGGCTGCGGCGCGCGATGAGCCGCAAGCGGAGCGAGGAGGCGATCGAGGCGTTCCGGGAGCGCTTCGTCGCCGGCGCGGCCGCACGGGGAGTGGATGCGGAGACGGCCGACCGCGTGTACGACAAGCTCGCCGCGTTCTCCGGCTTCGGCTTCCCGAAGTCGCACGCCGCGGCCTTCGGGCTGCTCGCGTACCAGTCGGCCTGGCTCCGCCACCACTACCCGGCCGAGTTCCTCTGCGCGCTCCTGAACGCGCAGCCGATGGGCTTCTACCCGCCGGCCTCGCTTGTGCGCGACGCGCAGCGGCGCGGGGTGGAGGTGCGCGCGCCCGACGTCAACCTGAGCGAGGCGCTCTGCGGCCTCGAGGAGGGGGCGGTGCGGCTGGGCCTCGGCTACGTCACGTCGCTCGGCGAGCACGACGCGGAGCGGCTCGTCGCCGAGCGCGATCGAGGCGGGCCGTTCTGCGGCGTCGGGGACCTCGCGCGGCGGGCGCCCCTCGACGCACGCGAGCTGGAGGCGCTCGTGCGGGCCGGGGCGTGCGACCGCTGGGGAAGCCGCCGCGACCTGCTCTGGCAGCTCGGGCTCGTGCGGCGGCCGCGGACGATGCGGGCGGAGGACGTCCAGCTGACGCTCGAGCTCGCCGCCACGGTCGCGACGCCGGAACTACGCGAGCTGACGGAGTGGGAACGGATGCTCGCCGACTACCGCGGTACGAGCGTCTCCGTCGACACGCACCCGCTCACGCTCCTGCGCCCGCACCTGCCGCGGGGCGTCCTCGCGAGCGCGGAGCTGAACGAGGCGCCGCACCGAAGCCGCGTCGCCTTCGCCGGGTTGGCGGTCGCACGCCAGCGCCCCGCGACCGCGCGCGGCGTCGTCTTCATGCTGCTCGAGGACGAGAGCGGCCAGGTCAACCTGATCGTCCCGCCGGAGGTCTACGAGCAGCACCGGGCGGTCGTACGCGGCGAGCCGCTCCTGCTCGTGCGCGGCCGCTTCGAACGGATCGGCGAGAACCGCAACGTCGTCGTCGACGAGCTCGAGAGCCTCGGGCCGCTCGCACGACGCGTCGCGGACGCCGACGTCGGCGCCGCGCTCCCGCCGGCGCACCACTTCGGCCACCGCTGACGGCACCTCCTCTGACGTCGGCTGCAGTCCGCGGGCGCCCTAGCCGCGCAGCGGGCGCTTCTGGGCGCGCTCGAGCAGCATCGCGGTGTCGATCAGCCCGAGGTGCGAGAACGCCTGCGGGAAGTTGCCGACCTGCCGTCCGGCTTCCACGTCGTACTGCTCGGCGAGCAGACCGAGCTCGTTGCGCAGCGCGAGAAGCCGCTCGAACCCCTCGACGGCCTCGTCCGTGCGGCCGGCGAGGGCGAGGTTGTCCACGAGCCAGAACGAGCAGAGGAGGAACGCCCCCTCGCCCGGCGGCAGCCCGTCCACCTGCAGCACGTCCTCGTCGGTGGCGTAGCGGTGAACGAGTCCGTCCTGGCACAGCCCCCGCTCGACTGCGTCGAGCGTCCCGAGGACGCGCGGGTCGTCCGGCGGCAGGAAGCCGACCAGGGGGACGACGAGCAGGCTCGCGTCGAGCCGCTTCGAGTCGTACGACTGCACGAACGCGTTCAGCTCCGCGTCGAAGCCGCGCGCCAGCACCTCGGCGTGGATCTCGTCCCGCGCGCTCCGCCAACGGTCGACCGGGCCGTCCTTGTCGAACTCCTCGACCGCCTTCACTGCACGGTCGAAGGCGACCCACGCCATCACCTTCGAGTGCGTGAAGTGCCGGCGCGGACCGCGCACCTCCCAGATCCCCTCGTCCGGCTCGCGCCAGCGCTGCTCGAGGTCGGCGAGCAGCGTCTTCTGCACCGCCCACGAGCTCGCGTCGGTGTCCAGGCCGGCCCGCCGCGCCTCGTGGAGGACGTCGAGCACCTCGCCGTAGACGTCGAGCTGGAACTGGCCGCTCGCGCCGTTGCCGATCCGAACGGGCTGCGAGCCCTCGTAGCCGGCGAGCCAGGGAAGCTCGAGCTCCGGCAGCCTGCGCTCACCGCCGAGGCCGTACATGATGTGGAGGTCGGCCGGGTCGCCCGCCACCGCCCGCAGCAGCCAGGCACGCCACGCCTCGGCCTCGGCCATGAACCCGTTCGCGACGAGGGCGTCGAGGGTGAACGTCGCGTCGCGCAGCCAGCAGTAGCGGTAGTCCCAGTTGCGGACACCGCCCACGTACTCGGGCAAAGACGTCGTCGGCGCGGCGACGATCCCGCCCGTCGGCCGATAGGTGAGGGCCTTCAGCACGATCAGCGAGCGGACGACGGCGTCGTGCCAGCGCCCGCCGTACGTACAGCTGCCGACCCACTCGCGCCAGAAGCTCTCCGTCTCCTGGAGCGCGTGCTCCGGGTCGATCGCGCGAGGGACGGCCTCGTGCGAGGGGAACCACGTCAGCGTGAACGGGACGCGCTCTCCCGCCTGGACCGTGAAGTCGGCGACCGTCCTGAGGTTCTCGCCGCGGAGCGGTACCGGTGTGCGCAGGACGACTGCGTCGGGGCCGCCGACCGCGACGAGGGTGCCGGCGCCCGCACGCTGCACCCACGGGACGATCGAGCCGTAGTCGAAGCGGATCGTCAGCTCCTGCCGCATCGGCACCGCACCCTCGAGTCCCTCCACGATGCGGACGACGTCGGGGTCTTCGCCCCGCGGCGGCATGAAATCCGTGATCCGTACGACGCCCTCGGCCGTGTGGAAGTCGAGCTCGTGCACGAGCGTCTGGTCCGTGTAGCGACGATCCACTCGCTCGACCTCGCAGTCGGGCCGAAGCAGCCAGCGACCGTCCCACTCGTCGCCGAGGAGAGCCGCGAAGCAGGCGCCGGAGTCGAACCGCGGAAAGCAGAGCCAGTCGATCGAGCCGTCCTTGCCGACGAGCGCCGCCGTCTGCAGGTCGCCGATCAGGCCGTAGTCCTCGAGGCGCATCCGGGGATCCTAGGAGCGCGTCAGAAACGACCGCGCAGGAGGGCGAAGCGCTTCCCGGCCGCGCGGTCGAACGCGCGCTCGTACGCCTCGGACGCGTCGTCGTCCAGGGTGGATGCGTAGGCGAGCTTGAGGTCGGCGAGCGCGTCGGCGACCGCGTCGAGCACGAGCTGGTAGTCGCCGTAGGCCTCCTCCGCCTCGTCGCGTGGCGCGGCGTCGTACCGCCGCTCCGCCTCGACGGCCTCCGCGAGCAGCCCGCGCTCGTCCGTCGCGAAGAGCTCGAGCTGGCGAGTCACGAGCTCGTCGAACCGGCTCCGGCGCAGGGGGCTCACGCGAGCTCCCGGTAGAGCTCGAGATGCGCGCGTGCCGAGGCGTCCCACGTCAGCGCGTCGCGCGCCCGCCGCGCACCGGCGCGCGCCTCCTCGAGCGCGGCAGGGTCTTCGAGGAGCTCCCGGATCGAGTCGGCGAGCGCGCCGACGTCGTCCGCCGGGACGACGCGGCCGGCGCCGTAGCGGGCGACAGGCTCGGCGAGCCCCGCGACGTCGTAGGTGACGGCCGGGACGCCCGCCCCGAGCGCCTGCAGGAGCGCTCCGCTCTGGTCGAGCTCGGGCCGGTAGGGGAAGACGGCGACCGTTGCGTCGCCCAGCGCGCGCTCGAGCTCCGTCTGCGACAGGTAGCCGAGCCGGAGCTCGGCGCCCGTGAGCTCCGGGAGCGGTGCAGCGGGATCGCCGGCGACGAGCAGCCGAGCGCCCGCGGCCCGGACGGCCTCGGCCGCGTGGTCGAGCTGCTTGTACGGGCGGATGACGCCCAGCGCGAGCACCGTACGGCCGTCGTCGCACCGGTCGGGGTCGCTGCGGAAGACGGGGTGTGGGATCACGCGCAGCCGCTCGGACGGCACGCCGAATGCCGCGAGCGTTCTCCGGCCGTGCTCGCTGTGGACGACGACCCGCTCGAAACGGTGGAACAGCCGGTGCCAGAGACGGTGGCGGTGCGCGGTCCGCCGCGGGAGGAGGTCGTGCGCCGTCAGCACGAGCGGGGCGCGGTGGCGGAGCAGCCGCACGTCGACCTCGGGTACCGCGAGCCATTGCACGTGCAGGACGTCCGCGCGAACCGCCGCCAGCCGGGCGAGGCCGAGAGGGTGCTCGATCGCCTTCAGCGGCAGCCGGAGGCGCGAGCGGCCGAAGAGCCGCGCCGAAAGCGGGTAGAAGAGCTGCCGCCGGCGGTAGCCGGCCGGGGCGGGCGCGGAGGCGAAGCGGAAGTGGGAGGTGACGAGCTCCACGTCCGCCGCGCCGCGCACGAGCGCCGCCGCGAGCTCGTGGTCGTACTGCGGCGTGTAGGCCGGCGGGTCTGCGACGACGACGCGCACGCCGCCACGATATGCGCGGGCAGATTCGCGTCTTCGCGAAACGTCGCGGCGTCCAGCGCGGACGCCGCCGCCACGGCCACCTTGCGCGACCCGCGCGGACGCTAGCTGCGCCACGTGTGGTCTCCGAGACCGGAGAATGCGCACGTGGAGCCACTGCCGATGCCGCACGTCGTGCGCAGCTGGAACCTCTTCCACGGGAACGCGCATCCGCCCGACCGGCGGAGCCGGTTGGAGGAGATGGTGCGGCTCGCGAGCGCCGACCGGCCGGACGTGCTCTGCCTGCAGGAGGTGCCGCCGTGGGCGCTGCGGCGGCTCGGCGCGTGGAGCGGGATGACTGCTTGCTGGGTTGTGACGCGCGAGCCGCGGCTGCCGGGGTCGCTCGCCGGAGCGGTGACGCGGCTCCACAACGGCCTCTTCCGCTCCGCGGTCGCAGGACAGGCGAACGCGATCCTGCTCGTGCCGCGCCTTCGTCCCCGTACGCACCGTTCGCTGCGGATCGACGACGGCCGCCGGGAGCCGCGTTACTGCCACGCGGTGCGGCTCGACGGCCTCGTCGTCGCGAACCTCCACGCGACGAACGACTTCCGCGACCCACGCGTTCCGGCAGCCGAGATCCTGCGCGCCGAGGCGTTCGCGGCCGACGTCGCCGGCGACCTCCCGTGCGTGCTCGCGGGAGACTTCAACCTCCGCGCCGAGCACCTCGTCGAGCTGCCCGGGTGGTCGGAGCTCGGGCGAGGCATCGACCACGTGCTCGTCCGGGGGGCGTCCGCCTCGCCGCTCGCCGTGTGGCCCGAGGCGCGCCGGCGGCAGAATGGCGCCGTGCTCTCGGATCACGCGCCCGTGGAGGTGACGCTCTCGTGACGCCGGAGGAGGCGCGGGCGCTCTTCCCGGTGCTCGAGCGCGTCGCGTATCTGAACGCCGGGACCTTCGGGCCGCTCGCGCGGCAGACGCTCGACGCGATGCAGGCCGAGCTGCGGCGCGACGGAGAGGAAGGGAGGCACGGCAGGGCGTACTTCAAGCGGGTGCTCGGACTCCGGGAGGAGCTGCGCGGGCGCCTCGCGCGCCTCGTCGGCGCCGAGTCCGCGCAGGTCGCGCTGACCTCCTCCACGACGGACGGCTGCAACATCGTCCTCGCCGGACTCGGCCTCGGCCCGGCCGACGAGGTGGTGACGACGGCGGAGGAGCATTTCGGGCTGATCGGCCCGCTCCACGCGAGCGGTGCCCGCGTCGTCGTGGCCCCGGCGGGGCCGGATGCGCTCCTGGCCGCCGTGACGCCGCGAACGAGGCTCGTGGCGGTGTCACAGGTGCTGTGGACGAGCGGCCGCGCTCTCCCGGTGCGCGAGCTGCGGGAGCGGGCGGGCGTGCCCGTGCTCGTCGACGGCGCGCAGTCGGTCGGTGCGATCCCCGTCGAGGCCGCCGGGCTCGACTTCCTCACGATCTCGGGGCAGAAGTGGCTCTGCGGGCCGGACGCCACGGGTGCCCTCGTCGTCGCCGATCCGGAGCGGCTGCGTGTCGGACGGCCGAGCTACTTCGCCCAGACGAGCTACGAGCCGACCGGCGCATTCGTCGCGCGGGACGGCGCCGCGCGCTTCGACCCCGGCTGGCTGGCGCCGGCGGCGCTGGCAGGCCTGCTGGCCGCGCTCGACGTCCGGCCCGACTGGTGGCACGAGCGGACACGCGCCAGCGCCGAGCGGCTGCGCGACCTGCTCGCGCCGCACGTCGAGGTCGTCCCCGGCGACGCGACGCTCGTTGCGTTCCGGCACGACGACCCGCCGACGCTCGTCGCGCAGCTCGCCGAGAAAGGCGTCGTCGTCCGCGAGATCCCCGGGACGGGCCTCGTGCGCGCGTCCTGCGGGTGGTGGACGAGCGACGAGGACCTCGACCGGCTCGTCGACGCGATCGCCTAGCCGCTACGGCACCGGGGGAGGATCCACACGGGACGCCGCGGGCTACGAAGCGTCCTCCGCCGTTCGCAAGCCGAGCTCGCTCGCGATGGGCTGCAGCGCCGCAATGACGTTCGCGACGTGCTCGTCGAGCTCGAGGCCGAGCAGCTTTGCACCGGCGTACACCTCGTCGCGGTGGACGCCGGCGGCGAACGACGGCTGCTTGAGCTTCTTCCGCACGGACTTCGGCTCCAGCCCGTCCAGGCCCGTGGGGCGGACGAGGCC
>DASQNG010000132.1:0-23394 GCA_035645095.1 Gaiellaceae bacterium
TACTCGGAGGCCTCGACCGCGATCGTGCCGACCAGGATCGGCTGCCCCGTGTGGTGGCGCTCCTCGATGTCGTTGATCACCGCCTTGAACTTGGCTTCCTTCGACTTGAAGATGTAGTCGTTCTGGTCGAGGCGGGCGACCATCACGTTCGTCGGGATCTCGACGACGCGGAGGTTGTAGATCTCCGTGAACTCCTTCTCCTCCGTCTTCGCGGTGCCGGTCATGCCGGCGAGCTTCTCGTAGAGCCGGAAGTAGTTCTGGAGCGTGATCGTCGCGAGCGTCTGGTTCTCCTCCTGGATCCGGACGCCCTCCTTCGCCTCGACCGCCTGGTGCAGGCCCTCGCTCCAGCGGCGTCCCTCCATGATGCGGCCGGTGAACTCGTCGACGATCTTCACCTCGCCCTCCTGCACGACGTAGTCGACGTCGCGTTGGTACAGCGACTGAGCCTTCAGCGACTGGATCAGGTGGTTGACGAGCTGGACGTTGCGGGGGTCGTAGAGGTTGTCGATCCGGAGCGCGCGCTCGACCTTCTCGATCGCGGTCTGCGCCGGCGACACCGTCTTGTGCTTCTCGTCGTAGAGGTAGTCGGCGCCCGACATCTCCGTCTCGTCCTCGCCCTTCGCCGACTTGCGCGTCGCGGGCGCGCCGACGAGCTCCTTCACGATGCGGGCGAAGTCGTAGTACGTCGTCGCCGCGGTCTCCGGCTCGCCGGAGATGATGAGCGGCGTCCTCGCCTCGTCGATCAGGATCGAGTCGACCTCGTCGACGATCCCGTAGGCATGGCCGCGCTGGACGAGGCCGTCCTTCGAGACGGCCATGTTGTCGCGCAGGTAGTCGAAGCCGAACTCGGAGTTCGTGCCGTACGTGATGTCGGCGGCGTACGCCTCCCGCCGCTGCGCGAACGGCATCATGTTCTGGATCGCGCCGACCCTCATGCCGAGGCGGTCGTAGACGGGCCGGTTCCACTCCGCGTCGCGCTTCGCGAGGTAGTCGTTGACGGTGATCAGGTGGACGCCGGTTCCCGCGAGCGCGTTCAGGTAGAGGGCGAGCGACGCGACGTACGTCTTCCCTTCGCCGGTCTTCATCTCGGCGATGTCGCCCTCGTGCAGGACGATGCCGCCCATCATCTGGACGTCGAAGAGCCGCTCCCCGGACTCGCGGCGGCGCGCCTCGCGCACGGCGGCGTAGGCCTCGAAGAGGAGCTCGTCGAGCGTCTCGCCGTTCTCGAGCCGCTCGCGGAACTCGGCAGTCTTGCCGCGCAGCTCCCCGTCGCTCAGCTGCTCGAAGTCCGGCTCGAGCGTGGCGATGTACGCGGCCTGCTGCTGCAGCCGCTTCATGCGGCGGCCCTCGCCGAGGCGGAGGACCTTCTCGAGGCGCCCGAGGTCGGCGGTCGGCATCGCGGCACAGGGTACCGGCTCTCCGCCGCCCGTCACCCGACTTCACGCAGGCCTTACACGGCTGCACAGGAACCCTTACCGGCACGAACTACGCTCCAACCGAGATGAAGCCGCTGGTGCTCGTCACCGCCCTCTGCGCCGTCCTCTCGGCCGCGGCACCGGCAGCTGCGCGCGAGGTGGCGGCGGGTGGGCCGGTCGTCGCGCTCGGCACCACGGCGGCGGAGGTCGCCTACGCCGCGCAGGTCCGGCCCGGCTGCTTCGAGGTGCGCGTCTGGGACACCGGCGACCGCGGCGTCCGCCGCTACGCGCGCCAGTGCTTCGCCACCACGAGCACGGGCAGCGGGGTCGCCGCCGTCGCCGTCTCGCAGCGGCGCGCCCTCTGGCTCACGTATACCGGCGGCAACTTCCGCGAGTGGTCGCTCTGGACGAAGAGCCGCACGTCGCAGGCCAAGCGGCTCGCGTTCGAGGTGCGGAACGTCGACGGCCCCGGGCCGCTCGTGCTCGGCGCCGCCTGGGAGGGGTCGCTGCCGTACGCCCTCGACGAGACCGTGGTCGTGCTGCGGCCGGACGGCTCCCGCCGTTTCGCGCTCCGCGCGCCGGCGCGGGTCGTAGCGCTGAGCGCGCACACGCGCGGCTACGCGGCTGTGCTGGCGAACGGCCACGTCCTCGCGATCTCCGCCGACGGCCGACCGCTCCGCGACCACGTCTTCACGGAGCCGGTGCAGGCGGCCGTCCTGGCGGAACCGGGGCTGCTCGCGGCGACGCGGAGCGGAATCGAGATCCGGAACGGCTCCTCCGTGCGCACCCTCCCGCTGCCCGCCGGCGCGCGCTTCCACGGGTTCTCGGAAGGCGTCGTCGCGTACAGCGTCGGCAAGCAGCTCCGGCTGCTCCGCGTCGCCGACGGGCGCGACCGCCTCTTCCGCACCCTCGCCGCCCGCTCCGGCGCCCAGCTCGGTCGCCGGGGCCTCGGCTGGTCGAACGGCCCGCGGGTCTCGTTCGCGACGTGGAGCCCGGTCTCCGCGGCAGCGCGCTAGACACAGGGCAGCGACAGCGGCAGCGCTAGGATCGGCGCCAGGCCGATCGTGGTTGCCCGTCCAGACACTCGATCAGGCCGTATCCGGGGGCTCATCCCGCTCGCCGCAGCCCTCGTCGCCGCAGCCGGGTTCACGGCGGCGCTCCTTGGCGCGGGAGCCGGCTGGTCGTTCGACCGACCCTGGGCGCCGACGCTCGACCTGCGGCTCTCGTTCGCACTCGACGGCCTCGGCGTGCTGTACACGCTGCTCGCGACGGGCGTCGGCGCACTCGTCTTCGTCTACGCCTGGCGCTACGTCGACCTGCACCTGGAGCACGAGCAGCGCCCGCTGCGCGAGTCCGTCCGCCTGCACGGCTTCCTCTTCCTCTTCATGGTCTCGATGGTCGGCCTCGCGACCGCGCAGGACCTGATCCTGCTCTTCGTCTTCTGGGACCTCACCGCCGTCGCCTCCTACTACCTGATCGGCTTCGACCGCCACCGGCGCGAGGCACGCGACGCGGCGCTGATGGCGCTCCTCGTCACCGCGGTCAGCGCGGTGCTGCTCCTGATCGCCGCGCTCGTGCTGTACGGGGAGTACGGCACCTTCCAGCTGCCGGAGCTCTTCGAGCGCGCCGAGGCCGGCCGCCCGCTCACGCTCGCCGGCTTCCTGATCGCCGCCGCCGGCCTCGCGAAGAGCGCGCAGGTGCCCCTCCACTTCTGGCTCCCGCGGGCGATGGCGGCTCCGACGCCGGTGTCCGCCTACCTCCACTCCGCGGCGATGGTCGCGGCCGGCGTCTTCCTGCTCGGGCGGACGTACCCGCTGCTCGAGCTCTCCCGCGGCCTGCTCGACACGCTCCTCGTGGTCGGCACCCTGTCGATGGCCGTAGGCGGCGTCCTTGCGCTGACGCGCGACGAGCTGAAGCAGGTGCTCGCGAACTCGACGATCGCGCAGTACGGCTACGTGGTCTTCATGCTCGGCCTCGGCGGGCCGGCGGGCGTCGCTGCCGCGAGCTTCTACGTGCTCGCGCACGCCCTGATGAAGAGCGCCCTCTTCCTGACCGCCGGCGCGGTCGGGGAGGCTACCGGCCGCACGCGGCTCTCGGAGCTCGGGGGCCTCGGTCGGCGGCTGCCGGCGCTCGCCGTCGGGAGCGGGATCGCCGCGGCCGGCCTGGCCGCCCTGCCGTTGACGGTTGGGTTCTTCAAGGACGAGCTGCTCTTCGCGGCGGCGCTCGAGCGCGGGCCCGCGTTCGCGGTGGTCGCGGTCGCCTCGGCGGCGCTCACGTTCGCGTACGTCGCACGGTTCTGGAGCGGGATCTTCCTGGGGCCGCTGCGCGCCGAAGCGCGCCCGATCTCGATAGCGCTCGTCTGGCCGGTGGTGCTGCTCGGTCTCCTCGTCGCCGCCGGCGGCGTCGTCGTCGGGCCGTTCCTCCGGATCGCGAACGACGCCGCGTCAACCACGCTTCGAACCGAGGTCGCGAGCAAGGCGGCCTACCACCTGGACGCGCGGGCCGAGAATCTGATGGCGCTCGCCGTGTACGCGGCGGGCCTGCTGCTGCTCGCCACCGCGCGGACGTGGCGACCGGCGGCGCTCGGGCTCGCTCGGCTCGGGGAGCGGTACGGCCCGGAACGCTGGTACGCGGTGACGCTGCGCGGCCTGAACTCGCTGTCGACCCTGATCCACGACGTGGAGGTGCGCGACCTGCGGACCCGCATCGCCGCCGTGCTCCTCCCCGCCGGCGCGCTCGTCGGCATCGGGGTTCTCGCGACGCCGATCAGGGAGTCGTACAGCGTCGGCAGCATCGGGCGGGAGGACGTGGCGCTCGTGCTCGTGCTCCTCGTCGTCGCGCTCGCCGCGCTCGCGACGACGCTGCCGCGCGACCACCTGACGCTCGTGCTCGTGCTCTCCACGCTCGGCTTCAGCCTCGCCGTCGTGTACGCGTTCTTCGGCGGCCCGGACGTGGCACTCGTGGCGGTACTCGTGGAGACGATCTTCGCGCTCCTCTTCCTCGGCATCTTCGCGCTGCTCCCGCGCGACGTCCTGCGGCGCGAGTCGCAAGTGGTCGGGCCGGCGAACCGGCGCTGGCGCGACCCGCTCGTCGCCGGGGTCGCGGGCCTGCTGGCGTTCGTCGTCGTCTGGGCGACGCTCTCGCGGCCGGCGCCGGAGGAGAGCGTGGCGGCGCAGCACACGCGGCTGACGCCGGACGCGCACGGCAAGGACGTCGTGACCGCGATCCTCGCCGACTTCCGCGGGCTCGACACGCTCGGCGAGATCACCGTCATCGGCGTCGCGCTGATCGGTATGGCGGCATTGCTCCGACGCGGGAGGCTCTGGTGACGACGCCGCTCACGCGCTGGGCCGCGCGGCTCCTGCTCGCGCCCACGTTCGTCGTCGCCGCCGCCGTGCTCGTGAAGGGGTACGCGGACGTGGGCGACGGCTTCAGCGCCGGCGTCATTGCGTCCCTCGGGGTGCTGCTGCAGTACGTCGCCTTCGGCTACCACGTGACCGAGGAACTGCTGCCCGTCCGCTTCGCTCCGGCCGCCGCCTTCGCCGGGCTCACGATCGCCCTCCTCGTCCTCTTCGTCCCCGTCCTCCTCGGCGACCCGGTGGTGACCCACTACCCGCGGGCCGGCACCGAGCCGCTGCACCTCGGGACGCTCGAGCTGATCACGGCGGTGGCGTTCGACCTCGGCGTCTTCCTGCTCGTCCTCGGCGGGGCGGTCGGGATCATCCACCTCGCGGCCCACGCGGCGGAGCGAGGCGAGGAATGACCGTCCTCCTCGCCTCGGTGATCGCCACGCTGTTCGGAGCCGGAGCGTTCCTCGTGCTCAAGCCGGACCTGTTCCGCGTCGTCGTCGGGATGGTGCTGATCTCGAACGCCGCGAACCTCGCGCTGATGGCGTCGGGTCTCACCCGCGGTCGGGCGCCGATCCACCCGCTCCCGGACGAGCCCGTGGCGGATCCGCTCGTGCAGGCGATGACGCTGACCGCGATCGTGATCGGCTTCGGCGTCACCGCGCTCCTCCTCGGTCTCTCGTATCGCGTCTACACCTCCCACGCGACCGTCGACCTCGACGACCTGTCGCTGCGCGAGGCGCGGCGCGAGCAGCAGCTGGAGCGGGAGCGGGTCGAGGCCTGATGCTCTCGCTCGCACTCGCCGCCCCCTGGTTCGTCGCCGTCGCACTCGTCTTCCTGGACGGCCGGCGCCGCTCCGTGGGAGCGCTCGCGGTCGCGGGCGTCGCCGTGAACGTCGGCGCGCTCGTCGCAGTCGCCGCCTCAGTTGCGAGCGACGGCCCGTACGAGGTCGTCACCGGCGATTGGCCGGCGGGAGTGGGGATCACGCTGCGCGCCGATGCGCTCGGCACCCTCTTCGCGACGCTCTCGAGCGCGGTCGTGCTCGCCGCGCTCGCCTACGAGGTGCTGTCCGGCGTGCGGGCACGGCTCTTCCCGGCGCTCGCGCTCTTCCTCACGACGGGCCTCACCGGGATCTTCCTCACCGGCGACGTCTTCAACTTCTTCGTCTTCTTCGAGCTGTCGATGATCTCGGCGTACGTGCTCAGCGTCTACGGCGGCGAGCGGCGCCAGATCGGCGGCGCCTTCATCTTCGCCGTGGTCAACCTGCTGGGCTCGTTCCTGTTCCTGATCGCCGTCGGCGCGATCTACCACGTCACCGGCTCGCTGGACATGGCGGCGATCGCCCGCCGCTTCGGCGAGGTCGAACCCGCGTCGGCGATCCTGATCGCCGTCACGTTCTTCGTCGCGTTCGGCGTCAAGCTCGGGCTCTTCCCGTTCCACTTCTGGCTCCCGCCGCTCTACACCGGCGCCCGCCCCGCCGTCGCCGCGATGCTGGCCGGTGCGCTCGCCAACATCGGCAGCTACGGCCTGATCCGATTCGGCGCGGGGCTGCTCCCGAACGAGCTCGGGTTCGGCGCGCCGGTGCTGCTCGCGCTCGGCGCGGCGAGTGTCCTGTACGGCTCGATCCAGGCGTTGTCGCGGCGGGCCGTGGCGGAGGTGCTGGCGTACTCGTCGATCGGGCAGGCCGGATACATCCTGATCGCGCTCGCCGTCGGCGGCCCCGCCGGCTACACCGCTGCGGTCGTCTACGCGGTCGTCAACTCCGTCAACAAGGCGCTGCTCTTCCTGACGATCGGCGTCCGCGGCTGGCTCGTCGGCGCCGCGTTCGTCGTCGGCGCGTTCAGCGTCACCGGCATCCCGCCCTCCGCCGGGTTCTTCGGCAAGGTCGCGCTCTTCCAGGCCGCGGTCGCGGAGCAGAGCGTCGCGCTCGGCGTCCTCGTCTTCGTCGGCGGCGCGCTCTCTTTCGTCTACATGTTCCAGATCTACCAGCAGGACTACTGGAGCGGCCGCGACCGAGCGGGCGTGCCACGGCCGGCGCCGCGCGCCGTCGCGCTCGCCGTCGCCGCGGTGGTGCTCGGCCTCGGAGTGTGGCCGGAGCCGCTCCTGGCGTTGACGGCGGCCGCGGCGGAGGTGCTCGCGCCGGGAGCGGCGCCGTGACCCGCGACGTGCTCACCGCGGTCGCCCTCGTCGGCGTGTACCTGTTGATGCTCGCGAGCACAGACCTGTGGGACCTGCTCGCGGGCGCCGTGGTGGCCGTCGCCGTCGTCTGGGGATTCCGCCGCTTCCTCCGCCACGGCGGCCGCCGCCCGCTCGACGCGCCACTTGCGCGCGCCGCCGCATTCCTCCCGTTCGTCGCTGTCGTGCTGCGGGACATAATCGCGGGCACGTGGCACGTCGCGCGCGTCGTCCTCCACCTGCGGCCGCTCGACCGCCCCGGCATCGTCGCCGTGCCGTTCGGCTCGCGCACGCCTCGCGGCGTCGTCGTCTCGGCCTTCGTCGCCACGCTCTCGCCTGGCGAGTTCCTCGTCGACGTCGACGAGGAAGGCCGCGTGATGCTGATGCACGTGCTGGACGCGCGCGACCCCGATGCCGTCCGCGCGCGCCTCGATGCCTTCTACGACCGCTGGCAGAAGGCGGTCTTCCCCTGATGCACGAGGCGGTCTTCCATCTCGCGGCGATGTGGATGACGGTGCTGCTCGGGCTCAGCGTCGTGTCGGTGATCCGCGCCCGCTCCGCGCTGACGCGGATCCTCGCGCTCGACATGACGATCCTGATCCTGATCGCGCTGCTCGTCCTCTACTCCGACGCCCAACGCGTCTCGTACTACCTCGACGCAGGGCTGATGCTGGCGCTGCTCTCGGTCATCGCGACGATCGCGGCCGCGCGGTACCACGGCGAGGGGCGACTGTTCTCGTGAGCCCGCTCGTCCTGCTCACCGACGCGCTCGTCCTGCTCGGCGTGCTCGTGATGACCGTCGGCGTCTACGGCGTCTTCCGAATGCCGGACACCTACACGAAGCTGCACGCATCGAGCAAGGCGGTATTCCTCGGCGTGATCGCGCTCGTCCTCGCCTCGGTGGGGACGAAGGACCCCGCCGTGATCGCCCGCGGCGTCCTGATCGCGCTCTTCCTGATCGTGACGACGCCCGTCGCCGCGCACGTCGTGGCCAGAGCCGCCTACCTGCGCGAGGAGCGGATGGAGACGCCGGGCGCTCTCGACGAGTCCGGCCACCGCCTGCCCGAGCAGCCGCCGACCCGTGACGACGCCTGATTCGCGGCCGCGCTCCTCGCGGCGTCCTCGCTACAGCTTGGAGGTCTCGATCTCCCAGAAGCTCCCGACGAGCCGCCTGCCGCGCACCACGGTGCCCTCCTCCACTCGCTCGAACTCGTCCCCCGGCTCGAGGCGTTCCTCGACGCGGATCCGCCGGACGGCCACCGCCCACAGACGCTCGCCGCGCCGAACGGCGCGGGCACGGTAGGGCACGTCCTGGTCGAGCGTGGCCACGAGGGCGGCGGCTTCCGCCGGCACCGTCCGGCCGTCCGGGAGTGCGACGAACTCGAGCTCGCCCTCGGCCGGCCCCGCCGCCTCGACGGTGACGACGGCGTCCCATTCGCGCAGTCGGTGCATGCCGTGGATTCCGACCTCGCCCCAGTGCGGGCCGACGTCGTGCGGCGGGCGACCGCTCACGTGTCGTGCTCGGGCGGCTCCGTCTCGATGTGGCCGTACCCGCCGTGCCGACGCCGGTACACGACGTTGGTCGCGCCAGTCTCCTCGTGCTGGAAGACGAAGAAGTCGTGGCCGATCAGCTCGAGCTGCAGCACCGCCTCTTCCGGCGACATCGGGCGGAGCAGGAACTGCTTCGATTTGACGATCATCCGGTCGAGTTGCTCGGCCGACGGCGTCGGCTCCGGTTGCAGCGACCCGTTCGCGCGCCGGCCGCTCTCGCGGCGGCTGCGCTTCTCGCGATAACGCTTCACCTGCCGCTCGAGCTTGTCGACGATCTGGTCGATCGAGGCCTCGAAGGCGCTGGACGCCTCCCGGGCCCGCAGCGTCGGCCCCTTCGTCCAGATCGTCGCCTCGGCGACGTGGTTGGCGGCGATCGAGGGATTCGTCTCCATCGCGAGCTCCAGCTCCACCTGCGTCGGATCCGCCAGCTGCCGCTCGAGCTTCGAGAGCTTCTCCTCCGCATACCTCCGGATCGAGTCGCTGACCTCGACGTTTCGGCCCTTGACCTGAAGTCGCATCGGCGTTCCTTTCGCCCGGGGACGCCACTCAGGTTATCGCCTTCGCTCCCTCGGTTTCAGCGGACCGCGCGTGCGAAGGTCACGACCTCGACACGGCGAGCACCTCCTTTCCGGAGCGCGGACGCTGCCGCAGCCACGGTGGCGCCGCTCGTGTAGACGTCGTCGACGAGGCAGACGCGCGCGGGGGAGGCGCGCGCGGCAACGAAGACGCCGGCGACGTTCCGCCGCCGTTCCTGCAACCCGAGCCCCCGCTGCCGCTCGACACTCCGGACGCGGCGGATCAGGCGTTCCACCGGCAACTCCCAAAGCCGCCCCAGCTCCCGGGCGAGTGACTCCGCAGGACGATGACCGCGCTCTAGCGTGCGCTCGGGGTCGGACGGGACGAACGCGACGGCGGCGACGGAGGGCCGTGCGAGGGTCTCCGCGACGACGGCCGCGGCGACTGCGGCGAGCCGCCGCTGTGCCCGCTCCTTCCAGGCGGTGACGAGCCGCCGCGCTCGGTCGTCGTAGAGGATCGCTGCCCGCGCGGTCGCGAAGGCGAGGCGCCGGCCCCCACACTCCGCGCAGCGCGCGACCGGCCACGCGCCCGGCGCCCCACAGCGGGCACAGAGCGGCGGCGAGAGGCGCACGAGGAGCGCGCGGCAGCGCACGCACAGCGCGGCGCCGACGGCCGCGCAGACGGCGCAGCGGAGTGGGAGCAGGAGATCGAGCACGTCTGCGACGCTACCCGCGGCCGCCGCACGTGTCCGTGCCGACTTCGTGCCGAAAGCGTGTCTTTCAGCCGAGTGGCGAGGTCTCGAGCATCTCGCGCAGCGGGCCGCGTGCCGCCTCGAGGTCGTCCGGTGTCTTCACCGGGAAGAACCGCCCCCGCGGCCCGTTCCGCGGCACCTGCAGATACGTCGTCGGGTGGAACGCGGTGAGCTCGTGGTAGAGGTGCTCCAGCTGCACCGTCGTGCGCCCGTCGACCGACTTCTCGACGTAGAGCCACGTCAGGTCGTAGTCGCGGTCGAGCACGTCGAGGTCGATCCACAGCGTGTTCACGTTGAAGACGGGGATCAGATCGTGGTCGAACGCCGGCGGGAAGCGCGGCGTCTCGAGCACCTGCAGCCGTCCGTCGACACGCGCCGGCGCCCCACCCATGTCGCCTTCCTTCCCCGCCTGCTCAGCCGAGACCGGCCGACCCTCGAGCAGATGGATGCCGAAGACGGCCGGATCGACCCGCGCACCGAGGTTGTCGACGTTCGAGACGACCACGTGCCGAACGCCTTGCGAGCGCAGCCGGTCGAGCGTCCCGGAGCGGCGAATCGCGCCGAGGAAGTCACCGTGGCCGGGAGCGTAGAGCGACGGCTTGCCGTCGTCGCCACGGAAGAGGCTCCCGTCGCGCTCGAGCCGCAGCGAGACCGACTGCGCGAAGACGAGAGGATCCGGCAGGCCCCGGTCCTGCAGGAACGCCCTGGTGGCGGCGTCGGTCGCGAAGCTCGTCATGAGTGCGACGTGGATCGGGGCGCCGAGCGCGTCTGCGACCTCTCTCGTGGAGCGCAACTTCAGTTCGAGGAAGCTCAGGCCGTCGAGCACCTCGACCGTTCCCTTGACGACGCCGCCGAAGCGTGTGGCCATGCCGCCGTTCAGCACGGCGGCTGCGAGCTCACCCCGCCGGATCGCGTCCTCGCCCGCACGCCGCGCGCAGGCGTCGGCGCCGCGCTCCGGGAGACGGACGACGTCCTCGTCCCGCGGCGGCTCGACCTGCCCCGCAACGACGTTCGACTCGGGCGTCAGCTCGCCGCTGCGCACGCGCTCGCGCAGGAGCTCGAACCGTGCCTCGTCGAAGCCGAAGCGGTCGAGCACGGTGCGGGTCTCCGGATCGAGGTCGCGAACGGTCACGGGCGCTGCTCTACCCGCGGCAGCGAGTCGACGAACGGCGGCCGGTGGACGCCTTCCTCGGTGACGATCGCCGAAATGAGCGACGCCGGCGTCATGTCGAAGGCGGGGTTGCGGGCGGCGAAGCGCGTCGTGACCTCGGCGCCGTCCCGCTCCTCGATCGGGATGTCGCGGCCGGTGGCCGTCACATGGTCGACCGTCGAGGTCGGCGCGACGATGTAGAGCGGGAGGTGGTGGTGCGCGGCGGCTACCGCGAGCCCGTAGGTCCCGATCTTGTTCGCGGTGTCGCCGTTCCCGGCGATGCGGTCGGCGCCGGTGACGACGCAGTCGACCTCCCCGCGCGCCATCAGGTGGGCGGCCGCGGAGTCCGCGACGACTGCGTGCGGGACACCGGCCGCCTCGAGCTCCCACGCGGTCAGCCGCGAGCCCTGCAGGAGCGGACGGGTCTCGTCGACCCAGACGTGCGCCAGCAGGCCTTCCTCCCACGCCGCGCGCAACGCGCCGACGGCGGAGCCGTAACCGCCGGTCGCGAGGCCGCCGGCGTTGCAGTGGGTGAGCGCCCGCGTGCCCGGGCCGAAGAGCTTGGCAGCGTGACGGGCCATCCGGCGGCAGCGCTCGACCTCGGCTTCGTGCAGCGCCCGCGCGCGGGCGGCCGTCGGCTCGTCGCGAAGCTGCTCGAGCGCCCAGACGAGGTTGACGGCGGTCGGGCGCGAGGCAGCGAGGACGGCGTAGGCGGCGTCCAGGTCCTCCCCCCGCTCGGCCGCCAGCGCGTACCCGTACGCCGCAGCGACGCCGATGGCCGGCGCGCCCCGCACGGCCAGGGTCCGGATCGCCTCCGCCACCTCGGCGGCGCTGCCGCAGCGGAGCTCGACCTCCTCGTCCGGCAGCCGCCGCTGGTCGAGCAGCACCACCGCGCCCGGCTCCAGCCGGACGATCCGCTCGGGTGCCAGGTCTGCAGCGGCCATGGGCGGACGTCGACGCCGCCTGCGGGCTCTGACCCCGCAAGCGGCGTCGACAGCGAGACGCGTCCTAGGTGCCCTCGTCCCAGGAGGCCAGGTAGCGCGCCTGCTCCTCCGTCAGCGTGTCGATCTCGATCCCCATCGTCGCGAGCTTGAGTCGCGCGATCTCCTCGTCGATCTCCTTCGGCACGACGTACACCTTCTTCTCGAGCGACGCCGCGTTCTGGACGACGTATTCGGCCGAGAGCGCCTGGTTCGCGAAGGACATGTCCATGACGATCGCAGGGTGCCCCTCGGCTGCCGCGAGGTTGATCAGCCGCCCGTCGCCGAGCAGGTACAGCCGGCGCCCGTCGGCGAGTGTGAACTCCTCGACGAACGTCCGCGCCTCCCGGACTTCCGTCGCCAGCGAGCGCAGCGCGCCGATCTCGATCTCGACGTTGAAGTGGCCAGTGTTGCAGAGGATCGCGCCGTCCTTCATCTGCTCCATGTGCGCCCGGGCGACGACGTTCTTGTCACCGGTCGCCGTGCAGAAGATGTCCCCGACCGAGGCCGCCTGCTCCATGGGCATCACCTCGAACCCGTCCATCGCGGCCTCGAGCGCCCGCATCGGGTCGACCTCCGTCACGATCACGTGCGCGCCCATGCCCTTCGCGCGCATCGCGACGCCGCGCCCGACCCAGCCGTAGCCGGCGACGACGAAGCGCTTGCCGGCGAAGAGGACGTTGGTGGCACGGATGATCCCGTCGACCGTCGACTGGCCGGTGCCGTAGCGGTTGTCGAAGAGGTGCTTCGTGCGCGCCTCGTTGACGGCGACCACCGGGAAGCCGAGCTTCCCGTCCCGCTCGAGCGCCTTCAACCGGATCACACCGGTCGTCGTCTCCTCGGTGCCCGCGATCACGTCGCCGAGCTGCTCGCGCCGCGCGCTGTGGAGCACGCCGATCACGTCGGCGCCGTCGTCCATCGTGATGTGCGGCTTGTGGTCGACGGCCGCCTCGATGTGCTGGTAGTACGTGTCGTTGTCCTCGCCCCTGATCGCGAAGACGGAGATGCCGTACTCGTCGACGAGCGCGGCAGCCGTCTCGTCCTGCGTCGAGAGCGGGTTCGACGCGCAGAGCACCACGTCGGCACCGCCGTCCTTCAGCGTGCGCATCAGGTTCGCCGTCTCCGTCGTGACGTGCAGGCAGGCGGCGATGCGGTAGCCGGCGAGCGGCTGCTCCGCGGCGAAGCGCTCGCGGATCGCAGCGAGCACCGGCATCTGCCGGTCGGCCCACGCGATCCTGCGCACGCCGTCGGCGGCGAGCGAGAGGTCCTTCACGTCGTGTCGTTGTGTCGTTGCCATCCGGTTCCTTTCGTCAGGCCACGAGCAGTCGCTCGTGCTTTCTCTGTTCCCAGTCCACCCAGTCGGCGGCGGGGCCGCTCGCGGCGAGCCACGTCTCGACGGCTGCCTTGAGCTCCGGCTCGCGGCGCAGCCGGTTCGCGAACGCGAGCTCGTCGAGCTCCACGCCGAACCGCTCGCGCAGGTCGCGCAGGGTGCGCAGCTGGCCGAGCTCGCGCTCGGCGTAGAGGCGGTACCCGGAGTCCGCACGGCGCGGGACGACGAGGCCGTTCGTCTCGAGGTAGCGCAGCATCCGCGCCGACCAGCCGGTCTGCGCCGCCGCCTGCCCCACCGTCAGTCCCCTCGCCACGGGCGGAACCTTACCACATCCATGGCAAGGTTCGCCGGACTTACGCCTCGGAGGTGCCCTTCCGGCCGTAGGCGTCTTCGAGTCGCACGACGTCGTCCAGGTGCGGCGTCGAGACCTCCAGGATCGTCGTGTCCTCGAGCGCGGTGACGCGGTGTACCGTGCCGGGGCGGTAGCGGAACGCCTGCCCCGCGACGATCACCTCCTCGTGCAGCACCGCCTGCCCGACGTCCCCGAGCTCGAGCTTCGCCTTCCCGGACTGCACGAGCCAGGACTCGTCCTTCTCGCGGTGGAACTGCAGGCTCAGCGAGCCGCCGGTGCGCACGAACAGCACCTTGCCGCAGTACGTCTCCGACAGTGCCCAGATCAGCTCGTACCCCCAGGGCTTGTCGACGCGGCGCGGCTCGAACGACCAGCGGTCGAGGCCGTCGAAGTTCGGGGAGTCGAGGTCGGGATGCACGGTCACGAGAAGCTCAGCGCCTCCGCTGCGATGGTCTCGTCGGCGGCGACGCGGATGCCGTGGTCGAGCATATTCCGGTCGCCGACCCGCGCGCCAGGTCCGACGACCGCGAGGGCGCGGACCCCGCACTCGGCGCCGAGCTCCACGTCCTCCCCGACGATCGAGCCCGAGACGGAGGCGCGCGCGCCCACGACACTCCGCGCGCCGACGACGGCCGCCTCCACGACGGCGTCCCCACCGATCTGCGCGCCCGCGCCGATCACCGCGAAGCTGCCGACGCGCGCACCGGCCGCGACCTTCGCTCCGTCGCCCACGTAGAGCGGCGGGATCAGCCGGGCACCGGGGTCGACACCGGCGCCGGGGCGGACGAGCGTGTAGTCCGGCCCGAGCTCGTGGCCGACGTCCGTGACGAAGTTCCGCTCGAGCACGTCCCGGTGCGCCTGGAGGTAGCTCTCGGGCGTGCCGACGTCGCGCCAGTACCCCTCGAGCCGGAACCCGAACAGGCTCCCCGCGTCCACGAGCTGCGGGAAGACGTCCCGCTCGATCGACACCGCCCGACCCGGCGGCACGAGGTCGAGCACCTCCGGCTCGAGCACGTACAGCCCCGCGTTAACGAGGTTCGTGTCGATCTCCTCCGGCCGCGGCTTCTCGACGAACGCGCGGATCCGCCCCTCGGCGTCGCAGCGGACGAGCCCGTAGCGGCTCGGGTCCTCCACCGGCACGAGCAGCACCGTCCCCGCGGCGCCGCGCGCGCGATGCGACGCGATCATCGCGCGCAGGTCGGCACCGTGCAGCACGTCCCCGTTCAGCGCGACGAACGTGCTCTCGATGCCCGCGGCGCCGAAGCGGATCCCGCCGCCGGTGCCGAGCGGCTCCGGCTCGACCCGGTACTCGAGCGCGAGGTCACCGTAGCGGCTGCCGAAGTGCGCCTCGATCGGTGTCGGCAGGTACCCGCAGGAGAGCACCGCCCGGTCGACGCCGTGGCGCCGCAGGTGCTCGAAGGTGTAGGCGAGGAGCGGCCGGTCGACGAGCGGCAGCATCGGCTTCGGCGTGCGCGTCGTGAGCGGCCGCAGGCGCGTGCCCTCGCCGCCGACGAGGATCACCGCCGGAAGCGTCACGCCACGGGCTCCACAGCGCGCCCGATGCCCTCGTAGACGAAGCCTGCCGCTCGCATCGTCTCCGGGTCGAGCATGTTCCGGCCGTCGACGAGGAGCGGCCGGCGCATCCGGCGCGCCGCCTCCTCCCAGTCGAGGCCGGCAAGCTCCCCCCACTCGGTCACGAGCACTGCCGCGTCAGCTCCCTCGAGCGCCTCGAGCGGCGACGCGTGGATCGTCGCCTGCGGCAGGATGCTCGCACCGTCGGCGACCGGGTCCCAGGCCCGCACCTGCGCGCCTTCGGCCACGAGCCGCCCGGCGAGGACGAGGCTCGGCGCGTCCCGCGTGTCGTCCGTGTTCGGCTTGAAGGCGAGGCCGAGGAGCGCGATGCACGTGCCGCGGAGCCCGCCGAGGTGCTCCTTGAGCTTCCCGACCACGCGTCGCTTCTGCAGCTCGTTGACCTCGATCACCGCGTTCAGGAGCTGGAAGTGGTACCCCGAGTTCGCCGCGAGCTGCTTCAACGCGAGCGAGTCCTTCGGGAAGCAGCTGCCGCCGTAGCCGATGCCCGCACGCAGGAAGCTCGGCCCGATCCGCCGGTCGAGCCCGATCCCCTCGGCGACGCGCACCACGTCGGCGCCGGTCGCCTCGCACACGTTGGCGATCTCGTTGATGAAGCTGATCCGCGTCATCAGCGCGGCGTTCGCGGCGAGCTTGATCATCTCGGCCGACGCGACGTCGCAGCGGACGACCGGGCCGTCGATCCCGCGGTGGAGCTCGGCGACGGCGTCGCCGTCCGCCGGGTCGAACGAGCCGATCACGATGCGGTCTGGCTGCTGGAAGTCACGGACCGCCGTCCCCTCCGCCGTGAACTCCGGGTTGGACGCGTAGCCGACGTGCGTGAGCCCGCGCTCGTCCAGCCGGTGGCGCACCTTCGCACCGGTGCCGACCGGGACCGTGCTCTTCATGACGACGACCGCGTGGCGGTCGAGACCCGCCAGCTCGTCGACGACCGTCCAGACGGCGGAGAGGTCGGCGTCGCCGGAGTAGGTCGGCGGCGTACCCACCGCGACGTAGAGGAAGTCTGCGCCGTCGACGGCCTCCGCCACTTCGAGGGTGTAGGTCAGGCGCTCGGCGTTCCGCTCGAGCAGGTCGTCGAGCCCGGGCTCGTAGATCGGCACCTCGCCCCGGCGGAGCGCCTCGATCCGCTCCGGGACGACGTCGCGGACGACGACGCGGTGCCCGAGCTCGGCGAAGCAGGCGCCGGTGACGAGCCCGACGTACCCCGCACCGAAGACCGCGACGTTCTTCATCGGCCGGCCACGGTACCCGTCAGCCCTGCGGCAGCCGCTTGAGACCCTTCGCGATCGCGAGCATGGTCTCGTTGGAGAGCGTGTCGAGCAGGGTGTTGACGACCCAGTAGGTGGCACCGTGCTCGCGCAGGACGACCATGTGCAGCTTCGGGCCGTTGTAGTGCAGCTCGTACCGCCGCCCGCCGATCGTCCGGTAGAAGTTGCGCTCCGCGAGCACGGGCGCGTCCTCCCAGTCCGTCATCTGGATGCCCCAGTACTCGCCGCCGGCGGTCTGGTAGACGAGCCGGAGCGCCTTGTGCTTCCGGTCGGGGTCGACCCGGTACATCCGGACAGGCCGGGTCCGGTCGAGCCACGACCCGCGCTCGACGACGCTCGGGACGAGCAACGGGAACGGCAGCTTCGGCTGCCGCTCGCGCAGGAGCGGCAGCACCTGCTCCGCACCGGGGACGATGTTCGGCGGCTGCCGCTTCGGCGTCTTGTCGACCGGAGCCTCGGCGAGCGTGCCGTGGAAGGTGCGGCCGACGATCACCGTCAGCATCGACGTGTTCGCGAGCGCCTCCACCGCGGGCTCGAGTGCCCGGACGTCGTCGGTGCCGAAGAGGTCGGCGACCTTCTTCGCTGCGGCCTCGGCTCCTGCCTGCCCGCCGTCGTACTGGATCTGCGTCTTGAAGTACTCCCAGTTCGGGGCGTCGGCCGACTTCCCGGCCGGCGGGCGGTTCATCGAGTACCCGCGCTGCGAGAGGAGGTAGCTCGTCGTGGACGCGGCGCCCTCCACACCGTTCCCGTTCAGGACGGTGATCGTGGTCTCCCGCGGCGGCGGCGCCTTCGTCGCCCTCGGCTTCTCGCCGAGCGCCACGTGCGTCGCCTTCTGCGGCGACTCGACGTCCGGCTGGCTGAACTCCTGCACCGCCCGCGCGATGTTCTCCGGCGAGGTCGTCAGCTCGGCGTAGCCCTCGAGCCCCTCGATGCGGGATTGGAAGAAGTGTCCCGGCGGCACGTGGTACGCGAAGTTCGCGTAGCTCAGCACCGTGCCGAGATCGATGTCCTGCGGACCGCCGCGGCCGACCTCGACGTTCTTCGTGATCGTCGAGACGACGCGCGGCAGCGTCGTCGCCGAGAACTCGGACGCGATCTGCGCCTTGAACGCCCGCACGAACTGCTGCTGGCGCGCGAGCCGGTACAGGTCGGAGTCGGCGTGGCGGTAGCGGACGAAGTCGAGCGCCTGGTAGCCGCCGAGCCGCTGGTAGCCCGGGTGCAGGTTGATCGTCGCATAGCCGCTCGGGCCGCCGCGGTCGTTGAAGTAGCGGCGGTCGACGTCCAGCCAGATCCCCCCGAGGGAGTCGACGAGCTGCCGGAAGCCGCGGAAGTTGACGGTGATCAGGTAGTGGACCGGGATGCCGGTCAACTTCCGGACGGTGTCGAGGGTGCCGCGCGTGCCGCACTCGGAGTACGCCTCGTTGATGCGCCCGCGGTACGACGGCTTGCCGGGGCAGGTGACGTCGACGATCAGGTCGCGCGGGAACGAGAGCAGCGAGATCGACTTCGTGTCCGGGTCTGCGCGGACGAGCATCACGGTGTCCGATCGCGCCTCGGCGCCCGCGTCCTCGCCCTTCCGCTTGTCATAGCCGACGACGAGGGCCGTCGCCGCCTCGTCCGCGATCGGGATGTCGAGCTGCTCCGCCGCCACCTTCACCTCGGGCGTCGTCGCGACGACGGCGGCGACGCTCTCGTGGAACCAGAGGTACGCGCCGCCGCCGGCCGCGCCGGCGCACATGAGCAGGAAGACGAAGGTCCACGCGAACACGGTGCGGACGGTCTTCCAGCGGCTGCGCGGCGGAGGCGGCGGCTGCCGGTAGAGCGTGATCGCCGATCCGGAGGTCGGCGGCAGCACGGGGGCGCCGTTCCCGTTCAGGGCCGCGCCGCGGCCGATGCCTCTCTTCGTCGTCGTCCGCATGGGGGCCGTGCGTGCCGCGGGGCGCGCAGGAATGCCCCAGAATACCCGACAGAGGCGCCGGTTCCTGCTGCCGCCCTAGGCGCGGGCGGCCCGCACGGACACCAGGGCGTCGGCGAAGAAGGCGTTCTCCTCGGGCGTCCCGACCGTGATCCGGAGCGCGGACGGCGCGCCGAAGGCGCCCATCGGGCGCACGATCGCGCCTTCGCGCAAGAGCGCATCGAAGAGCGACCGCGCGTTCTCCCCGACGTCGACGTAGAGGAAGTTCGCGACCGCCGGCCCCGCCGGCTCGAGCCCGTGCTCGCGCAGCGTGCGCTCGAGCGCGAGCCGCCCCTCGGCGGTCAGCGCGCGCCGGCGCTCGAGCTCGTCGGCCGTGTCGAGGCTCGCGAGGGCGGCCGCCTGGCCGGGTGAGCTCACGTCGAAGGCACGCCGCGTCTTCCCGATCGCCGTCACGACGTCCGGGGGCCCGACGGCGTACCCCACCCGAAGCCCGGCGAGCCCGTAGATCTTCGAGAAGGTGCGCAGCACGAGCACGCGGTGCCCCGCTGCCAGGTACTCGGCGACGGCGTCAGGGTAGTCCGGGTGCTCGATGTACTCGAGGTACGCCTGGTCGATCACCGTCAGCACGTGCTCCGGGACGCGTTCGAACCAGCGGTCGAGCTCCTGTCGTCCCGTCATCGTGCCGGTCGGGTTGTTCGGCGTCGCGACATACGCGAGCTTCGTGCGCGGGGTGACGGCGGTCAGCATCGCCTCGAGGTCGAGCCTTTCGTCGCGGAGAGGCACCCGCACCGGCGTCGCACCGAGCTTGAGCGCGTCCAGCACGTAGCTGATGAAGGACGGCCAGCCGGTGACGACCTCGTCGCCCGGGCCGAGCGTCGCGAGGGAGAGGTGCCCGATCAGGGCGTCCGCGCCCGCCCCGGTAGCGACCTGCTCCGGCCCGACGCCGTGGCGCTCGGCGAGCGCGTGCCGCAGATGGTAGGCGCCGCCGTCGGGGTAGCGGTTGAGCTGCGGCGCCGTCCGCGCGAGGGCCTCGAGCGCGGCGGGGAACGGCCCCCAGGGGCCCTCGTTCGACGCCAGCTTGACGACCCGCTCGAGCCCCAGCTCCCGCTGCACCTCCTCCTCCGGCTTCCCCGGCTCGTACGGCACGAGCCCGTCGAGGGCGGAGCGGAAGAGGCTCACCGGGTCAGCCGGCGGCGCCGGGCGGCGTCCAGACGTCGCTCGGCGAGCCATCGTCACCCGAGCGGCGCCAGAACCAGAGGAGGCCGACGACGACGGCGACGAGTGTTGCGATCGCGCCCTTGTTCGGCCGCTTCGTGCCCGAGACGGTGCCCGGCACCGCCTGGCGCACCTTCTTCTTCAGGACGCGCTTGGCGACGAGCCACGAGAGCCAGCCGAGGGCGGCGTTCCGGCGGTTGTAAATGCTCATGGCGACCAGGCTAACAAGCGACCGGCGGCCGGGGCGGCACCGCGGTCGCTACGTGCCCGCAGCCGCCCGCTTCCGATTCGGCAGGTGGATCGCGCGGCCGAGGGCGACGAGGCCGGCCTCCTTGATCGCCTCCGAGAGCGTCGGGTGCGGCGCCATCCCGTCGGCCACCGTCTCGATCGTCGACTCGGCGTCGATGGCGACGACGCCGGCCTCGACGAGGTCGGTCACGTGCGGCCCCACCATCACGAGGCCGAGCAGCTCGCCGTAGCGGGTCTCGTGGATCGTCTTCACCCAGCCCGTCGTCTGGTTCTGCATCACGGCGCGCGCGATCGCCACCCACGGACAGCGGCCGACGGCGACGTCGTCGCCGTACTGGGCGCGCGCCTCGGCCTCGGTGAGGCCGACGGCCGCCACCTCGGGATCCGTGTAGATCGGCCGCGGCACCGCCGGGTTCCCGACGACGGCGTCGTGGCCGCACGCGTTCTCGGCTGCGACCTCGCCCTCGCGGAACGCCGTGTGCGCGAGCTGCCAGTAGCCCGCGCAGTCACCGACCGCGTAGATGTGCGGCACCGTCGTGCGCCGCCGCTCGTCGGCCGCGATCCCCTTCCGCCGGTCGAGCTCGACGCCCAGCTCCTCGAGCCCGAGGCCCTCGACGACGGGGCCGCGCCCGACCGCGACGAGCATCAGGTCGGCCTCGACGGTCTCGCCGTCGCCGTAGTGGACCGTGAGCTGCGAGCCGTCGTCCTCGACGCGGGTGCACTGCTTGCCGAGCTGGAGGCCGATCCCGCGCTTCCCGAACGCCTTCGCGAGCTCCTTCGCGGCGTCGGCGTCCTCCTGCGGGATCAGCGAGTCGAGCATCTCGACGATCGTCACCTGCGACCCGAAGCGCCCGAAGATGGACGCGAACTCGCAGCCGATGATGCCGCCGCCGAGCACGACGAGCCGCCGCGGCACCTCGGTCGCCGCCAGCAGCCCCGTCGAGTCGACGCAGCGCGGCGAGTCGAGGCCGTCGATCGGCGGGCGGAGCGGGAACGACCCGGTGGCGACGATCGCGCTCTTGAAGGTGACGTCCTCCCCGCCCTCCACTTCGAGCGTGTTCGCGTCGCGGAAACGGCCCCTGCCCTTGACCCACTCGACGCCGTTCGCCTTGAAGAGCGACGCGACCCCGCCGGTCATCTGCTTGACGACGCCGTTCTTCCACTCGGAGGCTTGAGCGAAGTCGAGCTCCGGCGGGTTCACGTTCACCCCGAAGTGGGCGAAGCTGTCCTGCGCCTGGTGGATCGCGTGCGCGGTCTGCACCCACGCCTTCGTCGGGATGCAGCCGACCCGCAGGCAGGTGCCGCCGAGCTCGGGCTCCTGCTCGACGCACGCGACCTTCGCCCCGAGCTGCGCGGCGCGGATCGCGGCGGTGTAGCCGCCGGGCCCGCCGCCGAGGACGGCAACGTCACATTCCATCGTCCACCCTTTCCGTCGCTGACTCGGGCGGCGATGCTACCCGCGCCTTCATCGTCCACGCCTCGGTGCCCTCCTCCACCACCGCGAAGCCGAAGCGCTCGTAGAGCTTCCGCGAGGGGTTCTGCGGCTCCACGCTGAGGCTGAGCCACCCGTGACCGTCTGCGCGCGCCTGCTCGATCAGCGCGGCGAGGAGCTGCTCGCCGATCCCTTGACCGCGCTTCGACGGGACGACGGCGATCGCGAGTTCCGGCGTCTGCTCGTCGACGAACCCGTAGCCGGGCTCCTCCTCGCTGAAGAGGCGGTACCACGCGGCGCCGACGGCGAAGCCGTCCTCGAGCGCGATCACCGCCGCGTCGCCCGGCCGGCCCCAGCCGCGGGCGTAGCGGGAGACGCGCGACCCGGGCACCTGCTCGCGCCAATAGAGCGCGTGACGCAGCATGTCGCGCAGGAAGCGCGCGTCCTGCGCGCCTCCTCTGCGGATCACGGTGCCCACTACGTGAGCGACTGCGCGAGCTGGATCCGGTTCCCGTCCGGATCGAAGACGTCCACGAGGCGGATCTCTCCCGAGAGCTCGAAGACGACACCGACCTGCACGCCTGCGGCACGGAGCCGCGCCGCCTCCGCCTTCACGTCCTCCACGTCGACGTGCGCGACCCCGCCCTCGGTCTCCGGGTCGCCCTCTGCGAGCGCGATCTCCATCCTCCCGTGCTCGAGCCGCGCCCAGCGGTCGGTCCAGTCGACCAGCGTCTCCTCGAAGCCGAGCACGTCGCGGTAGAAGGCGCGCGCGGCGTCGAAGTCGCGAACGCGGTACCAGACGGGCGCGATCACGCGTCGAGCCTACAGCGCGAGCGCGGGCTCTTCGAGCAGCTCCTTGACGGTGCGCAGGAACTCCGCTCCGTCGGCGCCGTCGATCGCCCGGTGGTCGCACGTGAGGGTGAGCGTCACGAGCGGGCGCACCTCCACCTGGCCGCCGCGCACGACCGGCTTCGGCTCGGTTGAGCCGACGGCGAGGATCGCCGCCTGCGGCGGGTTCAGCACGGCCACGAACTGCTCGATGCCGAACATGCCGAGGTTCGAGATCGTGAACGTCCCGTCCTCGAGGTCGGCGCGCTGCAGCTTCCCGTCGCGCGCCCGGCCGACGAGATCGGAGCGGGCGGCCGCGAGCTCGCGGATCGTGAGGCGGTCGGCGTCGCGGATCACCGGGACCACGAGGCCATTCGGCGCCGCGACCGCGACACCCACGTGCGCGGCCGGGAAACGGCGGATCGTCTCGCCGGTGAAGTGCGCGTTCACGGCCGGGTGCCGGACGAGTGCAGCGGCGCACACCTTCGTGAGCAGGTCGCCCACGGTCGGCTTCGCCTCCCCCTCCGCGAGCCGCGCGACCAGCCGCTCGCGCAGCTCGAGCGTGCGCGTCATGTCGGCGGTCACCGTCAGCTGGAAGACAGGCGCCTGCCACGCCTCGGTCAGGCGGCGCGCGATCGTCTTCCGCGTGGAGCTGAGCGGGATCTCCTCCACCTCGCCGGCGGCGGGCGCCGGACGTGCGGTGGCGGCGGCCGGACGTGCGGTGGCGGCGGCGGGCTGCGGCGTCGTCTCGGCTCGCTCGACGTCCTCGGCGACGATCCGGCCCTCGGGGCCGGAGCCGCGCAGCTGCGCGAGTTCGATTCCCTTCTCCCGCGCGAGGCGCCGCGCGAGCGGCGAGGCCTTGACGCGGCCGTCGGCACGCGCCGGCGCGGCGGTCTCGGAGCTCTCTGCGGCGGCGGTCTCGGCGGCGACCGTGTCGGCGGCCGCCTGCTCGCCTTCTGCGTAGTCGTCGCTGCGCGCCTCCGCCTCGGCGGGGCGCTCGGCGCTCGCGTCGGCGCCATCATCCTGCTTGGGCAGCTCGTCCCTCGGCGCAGAGCCGTCCTGCTCGGCCACCTCGTCGGACGGCAAGGCGCCGTTCCCGGAAGGAACGTCCTCGCCCTCGCTGCCGATGAACGCGATCGTGCGGCCGACCTCGACCTCGCCGGAGTCGACGACGATCTTGAGCAGGACGCCCTCGGCCTCGGCCTCGACCTCCTGCGTCACCTTGTCCGTGTCGAGCTCGTAGAGCGGCTCGCGCTTCTTGACCGGCTCGCCCTCGCCCTTCAGCCACTTGACGATCGTGCCGGACTCCATCCCCTGCCCGAGCCGTGGC
>DASQNG010000133.1:0-30600 GCA_035645095.1 Gaiellaceae bacterium
CAGTAGAGCGAGCTCAGGAACCGGGCCCCGATCATCAGGCGTCTCCATCGGTGGGCGGACGATGCATGTACGACAAGACCTTGCCGGATAGTGGGATGCCGAACAACTGCGGCATCCCAAGGACGCCGCACGGGCTCGGACTCCTCGGCTAGGCGCGAGAGATGTAGCGCGCCTCGCGCGGCTCGACCTTGACGCGGTCACCCACGTTCACGAAGAGCGGCACCTGCACGACCGCCCCCGTCTCGAGCGTCGCCGCCTTCGTCACGTTCGAGACGGTGTCGCCCTTCACCCCCGGCTCCGTCTCCGTCACGGCGAGCTCGACCGACGCCGGCAGCTGCACGCCCGACGGCTTCCCGTCCACCGTCAGCATCTGCACCGAGCTCGACGGCTGCAGGAACTGGAGCGCGTCCGCAACCGACTCCCGCGGCAGCCCGAACTGCTCGTACGTCTCCTCGTCCATGAAATGCGCCTCGCTGCCGTCGTCGTAGAGGTACTGGACGTTCTTGACCTCCGTGTGGACGCGGGGGAACTTCTCGCCGGCGCGGAAGGTCTTGTCGACGACTGCGCCGGAGTCGATGTTCTTCAGCTTCGTCCGGACGAAGGCGCCCCCCTTGCCCGGCTTCACGTGCTGGAACTCGACGATGCGCCACACCCCGCCCTCCTGGGTGATGTGCATACCGTTCCGGAACTGGTTCGTCGAGACGACGTCGGCCATGGCCGCGCGTGACTCTAGCGGACGGTGGTGAGCTCCTTGCCCGCCTGCGTGAGCCGCTCGCGGCCGTCGTCCGTGACGAGGACCATGTCCTCGATCCGGACGCCGGCGACTCCGGGGAGGTAGATCCCGGGCTCGCAGGAGAGCACGTTGCCGGCCTCGAGCGTGTCCGTCGACTCGGGCCGGGCGGCCGGCGCCTCGTGTACCTCGAGGCCGATCCCGTGGCCGAGGCCGTGGCCGAAGTGCTCGCCGTGCCCGGCCGCCGCGATCGGCTCGCGGGCGGCCGCGTCCGCCTCGCGCCCCGGGACGCCAGGGCCCATCGCCTCGAGCGCGGAGAGCTGGGCGTCGAGGCAAGTCGCGTAGATCGACGCAAGCTCGTCCGGGAGCTCTCCCGTCGCGAACGTGCGCGTGCAGTCGGAGGCGTAACCGTCGACGCGGCAGCCGGCGTCCACGATCACGAGCGTGTTCGGCTCGATCGCGACGTCGCGGTTGTCCGAGTGCGGGCTCGCGCCGTTGTCGCCGGCGGCGACCATGGCGTCGAACGAGAGCTCGGCCGAACCGTGCTCGCGGAAGAGCTCCCGGAGCCGCCACACGAGCTCGACCTCCGTCCGGCCGGTAAACCGTTCCTCGGCGAGCGCGCCGAACACCTGGTCGGAGATCGCGGCCGCCTCGCGGAGGGTCCCGACCTCGCTCTCGTCCTTCACCGCCCGCAGCCGCTCGACGAGCCCCTGCTGCGGCACCGCGTCGACTCCGCCGGCGCGCAGCGTCTCGAGCGCGGCGACCGTCAGGACGTGCCCCTCGACCCAGACCGTGCGGCCCGCGAGGCGCGTGGCGAGGTCGGCGATGACGGCCCGCGCCGTCTGCTCGAAGCGCACGCCTTCGAGCTGCGCCGCCTTACGCGCGTAGCGGAAGTCGGTGAAGACGGTCGCCTCGCCGGCGGGCTCGACGAGCACTGAGGCATTCGAGCTCTGCAGCCCTGTCAGGTAGCGCACGTTCACGACGCTGGAGACGAGCAGCGGCTCGTCGAGGAGGGCGGCCAGGCGCTCGATTCGCGTGTGGGAGCTCAGCGGGCGAGCTCCGGCGTCTGCACCTCGGCGACCAGGTACTCGAGCGCCTCGCGGTAGCCCTCGGGCCCCTTGCCGCTGATCCGTTTTCCGACCAGCCCGTCGAGCACCGAGTGACGCCGGAACTCCTCGCGCTCGTCGACCGCGGAGAGGTGCACTTCCACGACCGGGATCGAGAACAGCTCGACCGCATCCCGGATCGCGTAGCTGTAGTGAGACCACGCGCCGGGGTTCAGGATCACGCCGTCGGCCCAGTCGAGCGCGTCGTGGCACCACTCGACGAACTGCCCCTCGTGGTTCGTCTGGCGACACCGCGTCGTGCACTCGAGGTCCCGCGACCAGCGGTAGATCCGGCTCTCGAGCTCGGCGAGCGTGACCTGGCCGTACACCGTCGGGTCACGACGGCCGAGCACGTCGAGGTTGACGCCGTTGAGGACGCCGATGCGCATGGCGGCGACTCTACCGCGCGATCAGCGCGTCGAGCGCCGCACGCACGTCGCTCGGGGGCAGCTCGACGCCGATCCGCGGGTGCCCCGGCGCGTCGAGCAGCACGAGCCGCAGCGAGCCGCCCTCGGATTTCTTGTCGCGCGCGAGCGCGGCCCATGCGCGCTCCCGGTCGACGCGGACGGGCTCCGGCGCGAGCTCCCGCTCGACGTCGCGCGCGTCGAGTCCCGAGAGCCGCAGCGCCGCCAGCAGTCCGAGCGCGACCGCGCGCCCGTGCGGCAGCGTGAAATCCGCCGCCGCCTCGAGTGCGTGGGCGAACGTGTGCCCGAGGTTCAGCTGTTGGCGCGGCCCGAGATCGTGCGGATCCTGCAGGCAGACGCCGACCTTGAACGCGGCGCACCGGCGCACGGCCTCGTGCAACGGGAGCTCCCAGAGCGGCTCCCCCGTGAGGAGCCCCGTCTTCACGAGCTCCGCCCGGCCGTTCCGCAGCTCCGCCTCCGGCAGCGTCTCGAGCAGCGCCGGGTCGATCACGGTCCGCATGGGCCAGTGGAACGCGCCGACGAGGTTCTTCCCCTCCGGGACGTCGATCGCGGTTTTCCCGCCGATCGCGGCGTCGACCTGCCCGACGAGCGTCGAGGGGACGGCGACCCAGTCGATCCCGCGCAGGTACGTCGCGGCCACGAACCCGGCGGCGTCGGTCGTGGCGCCGCCGCCGAGCGCGACGAGCGTGCCGTGGCGGTCGAGTCGCAGCGCGCGCCAGAGCCGCTCGACCGCCCCCACCGACTTCGCCTCCTCCCCCGCCGGCAGCTCGTGCGTGGCGGCGTCGCGGGCACGAAGCCCGAGCTGCGCGTCGACACCGTGGATCCCGCCCACGCGCGCGTCGGTGACGAGCTCGACTGCCCCGGTACCCGGCACGAGCTCCGCGAGGCGTCCGACGGCGCCGCGCTCGACGTGGACTCCGCCGGCCGCGAGGAGCGCGTCCTCGACCTCGCTGACCGTCGCGTCGGCCACCTCGTCGTACAGCGTGCGCCGTTCCTCGTAGAGGCGGCGGAACTCACCTTCGTCCTGCGCGAGCGGCCGGTCGTTGCCGGCCACTCGCCTCCAGGCCGTGTCGGCGTCCACGTCGACGAGCAGCGTGCACGCGTGGCGGCGCAATGCCTCGCGCACCGCCGTCGCCTCGGCGGCGCCGCCGCCGAGCGCGACGACGGCCGGATCGCCTGAGGCCAGGACGTCGACGACTGTCCGCTTTTCGAGCCGGCGGAAGCTCCCCTCGGCGAAGAGCTCCGGGATGGTGCGCCCGGCCCAGGCCTCGACGGCCGCGTCGGTGTCGACGAAGCGTCGCCCGAGCCGTTCCGCGAGCTCGGCGCCGAGCGTCGACTTGCCCGCGCCCATGAAGCCGGTGAGGACGAGGTGGCGGCCTAGGGCGTGCGCGGCCACTCGATCCGCTCGAGGTAGCGCCTGTGCGCGTCGGCGAAGTCGGCGAGCGCGTCGCCGCCGAACTTCTCCCTCGCGGCGCGTGCGAGCTCCCACGCGACGGCCGCCTCGGCGACGACCGCGAGCGCCTCGACGGCCGCGACGTCGCTCCGCTCGACCAGCGCCTGCGCCGGCTCCCCGCTCGCGAGGTCGACGGAGTCGAGCGGCTTCATCAAGGTCGGCAACGGCTTCATCGCGGCGCGAACGACGACCTCCTCCCCGTTCGACACACCCGCCTCGATCCCGCCGGCGCGGTTTGACCGCCGCCGCAGCCCGGGCTCGATCTCGTCGTGGGCCTGCGAGCCGCGGCGGCGCGCGAGCTCGAAGCCGTCACCGATCTCGACGCCCTTCACGGCCTGGGTCCCCATCAGCGCACCCGCGAGGCGTCCGTCGAGCCGCTCGTATCGCGTCGCGTACGAGCCGAGCCCGGGCGGCACCCCCGCAGCTCGCACCTCCACGAGGCCGCCGAGCGTGTCGCGGTCGCGTCGGGCGGCGTCGACCGCCGCGCGCATCCCTTCGGCTTCGCCGGCACTGCCGACCTCCACCGTCTGGCCCCACACCTTGATCCCGAGCTCGTGCAGGAGCGCCTTCGCCACGGCTCCGGCCGCGACGAGCACCGCAGTGTGGCGCGCGCTCGCTCGTTCGAGCGCGTCCCGCACGTCGTCGTGGCCGTACTTCAGGATGCCGGCGAGATCCGCGTGCCCCGGGCGTGGCAGCGTCACGGGCTTCGTGCCCTTGCCTCGCGGCTCACCCTCGGGCGGCCACGGCGCCATGCCCCACTCCCAGTTCGCGTGGTCGCGGTTGCGCACGACGAGCGCGAGCGGCGTCCCGAGCGTGCGGCCGTGCCGAAGGCCGGCCAGCACCTCGACCTCGTCCCGCTCCAGCTGCTGCCGGCGGCTGCGTCCGTACCCGGCCTGCCGCCGCCGCAGGTCGGCGTCGATCGCCGCCCGGTCGAGCTGGAGCCCGGCGGGCAACCCCTCGAGGATCGCGACGAGCGCCGGCCCGTGCGACTCGCCGGCCGTCGTGAGAGAGAGAGTCATCCGGCCGATGCTACTGCGGCCCGCATCACGTCCACGGGAGCCGGAACGCCCGTCCAGAGTTCGAACGAGGCGGCGCCCTGCGCCACGAGCACGTCGAGCCCGTCCAGCACCTCGGCGCCCGCGGCACGTGCGGCTCGTGCCGTTTCGCTGTCCGGGTACGGCAGGTCGACGACGGCCTGCCCGCGCCGCGGCTCGAAGAGAAGCGCGTCGCGCACCGGTGTCGCGTGCACGACGAGGTCGGCGTCGTCCGTCGACGGCGGCCACGTCCCACGGCGGGAGTAGACGCGCGCACCCGGGAGGGCGGCCGCGAACGCGCGCGCGGAGCCGCCGTCGCCGATCACGGCGGGACGCCCGAAGCTCCGGCCGGCGAGCACCGCCCCATCCGTCGAGCAGCCGCGGATCGAGCCACCGTCGAAGAGGAGCGTGTTCACCGACGGGAGCTCCGACTCCGACAGCCTCGCCGCCGCGAACTTGTGCGGCGCGGTCACGTTGGCGCCGAGGAAGCCGGCGGCTGCGAGGCCGCGCAGGGCCTCGTCGAAGCGGTCGGGCGGGACGTCGAGCGCGACATAGGCGATGTCGAGTGCGCGGGAGGCGAAGGCCGCGTTCTGCATGCGCGGCGAGAGCGAGTGCGCAACGGGGTGCCCGAGCAGCGCGACGAGCCTGGTCGTCCCCGAGATCACCCGCGGGCGCCGGTCTTGTGACTCAGCAACACAAGCTCCTGCGTGCGGAGGCGACCGCCGACGAACGAGGCGTGGCTGCCCCGAGCGACCAGAGTTTGTGTCGAAACAACACAAGTCCCGACCCCGTCGTCGCCCCTTCGGCGACACGCACTTGTGTTGAAACAACACAAGCTGTGGCGGCACGCTCTGCCCATTCGCACGTCACCTTGTGTAAGGGACGACACAGCACTGCAGCCGTCTGCCCCTCACGCGCAGGCACGTTTGCCGGCGCTAGCCGCAGCCGAAGCCGTACTCGCACTGCTTCGCGTAGAACTCCGACTCGCTCGCCGTGAAGAAGTGCTCCTGCGAGTCGCCCTTGCGGACGAAGTAGAGGTAGTCGACGTTCGCCGGCTTCGCGGCCGCCTGGATCGACGCGAGGCCGGGGTTCGCAATCGGCGTCGGCGGCAGCCCCGCGCGGTTGCGGGTGTTGTACGGACTGTCGGAGTCGAGGTGCGACTGCCGCAGCGACTCGGTGCCCGGGACGTCGAGGCCGTAGCGGATCGTCGCGTCGATGCCGAGGCTCATGCCGATCTTCAGACGGTTGTAGATGACGGCGGCGACGAGCGGCCGCTCCTTCGGCACGCTCGCCTCCTTCTCGACCATGGACGCGATGATCAGGACGTCGTACGGCGTCAGGTTCTTCGTCCGGGCGGCCGTGAGGTCGACCTTCGCCCAGTTGCGCTCGAACGACTGGAGCTGGTTCGCGACGAGCTGCCTCGCGGTCGTCTTCGTCGTGAACTCGTACGTCGCCGGGAACAGGAACCCCTCGCTGCTCTTCGCGTCACCCTGGAACGCCGCCGGCACCCGCGCCGCCTTCGACGCCGCGTCGAAGCCCTTCTGCGTGATCGTCGGGGTCAGCTTGCGTTTCGAGATCGCGATCTTCCGCACCTCGCCGACCCGCTGCACCATCTCCTTGCGCGTGAAGCCCTCCGGGAAGACGATCTTGAACGACGGAGGCGGCGGCGCAGCCGCCGTGGTGGTCGGCGGCGGCGGCGCTGCCTCGCCGCCCTTGCGGCCGAGCGCCGTCACTCCGAGCCAGAGGGCGAGCCCGAAGAACGCGAGCAGGAGCGCCGCGGCTCCGAGCCGCCGGGCGACGACGCGTCCGCGGCTCGGCCGCTGCCGGTACGTCGTCGTCACGGCAAGGCCGCCGTCCGCTGGAGGTAGCTCTCGAGCAGGTGCGCGGCCGCGCGGGCGTCCTCGGCGGCGTGCGCCGACGGCCCACGAGCCGCGAGCCTCGTCGTGAACCGCTCGTCGAAGCTCTCCACCGGCACGACCACGACCCCCCGCAGCGCCTCGACGAACGCCGCCGTCTCGCGGGCCTGCGCGCCCTCGTCGCCACGGAGCGTGAGCGGCAGGCCGACGACGACCCGCTCCGCCCCCTCCGCCTCGACGAGAGCGGCGAGCCGCCGGAGCCCGACCTCGGTCGCCGCATGCTCGACGACCGTGAGCGGGCGCGCGATCGTGCCGGTCGCATCCGACACCGCGACACCCGTTCGCGCGGCGCCGTAGTCGAGGGCCAGGACCTTCACGAGCGCCGCACTCTAGCTCGCGAGGGCGTCGAGGACGGTGCGCTCGGCCAGCGCGAGCGCCTCCTCCAGCCGCGCCGCGTCCCTCCCGCCGGCGCGCGCCATCGTCGGGCGGCCGCCCCCGCCGCCGCCGATCAAGGCCGCCGCCTCGCGGATGATCGTGCCGGCATGGAGACCGCGGCCCTCGAGCGAGCCGTCCAGGTTGATCACGAGCTGCGCCGTCCCGTCCGCGCGCGCTCCGACGATCACCGCAGCCGGCGCATGCTGCTGCTTCAGGCGGTCGGAGACGTCGAGCGCATCGCCCGACTCGACCTCGACCACGAGGACGTGCACGCCGGCCTGCTCGGTCTCGCGCGTGATCGCGTACTCCGCCCGCGTTTCCTGCGTGGGCCGCTTCGCCTCCTTCCGCAGCCGCTCCAGCTCGCCGCGGAGCTGCTCCGCCTCCTGCGCCCGCGCGTGCAGCAGCGCGAACGCCTCGCCGGAGGTGACGGCCTCGATCCGGCGGGCGCCGGAGCCGACCGAGCCCTCCGAGAGGATCGCGAACGGGCCGATCTCCGCGGTCGTGTGCACGTGCGTGCCGCCGCAGAGCTCCCGCGAGAAGCCGTCGATCTCGACGACGCGGACGATGTCGCCGTACTTCTCGCCGAAGAGCATCTGGGCGCCCAGACGGCGTGCCTCCTCGATCGGAGTCTCGAAGATCCGCACCCGGTGGTTCCGGAAGACCTGCTCGTTCACGAGCTGCTCCACCTGCGCCCGCTCCTCGGGCGCGAGCGCGCGCTCGTGCGTGAAGTCGAAACGGAGCTTGTCCGGGCGCACCGCCGACCCGGCCTGCTGCACGTGCTCCCCGAGCACCCGCCGCAGCGACTCGTGCAGGAGGTGCGTCGCCGTGTGGTTCGCCATCGTCGGGAAGCGGACCGACCACGGCACCACGGCACGAACGCGGTCCTTGGCCGCGAACCCCTCTCCCTCGAAGACGAGCACCTGGTCGTCGCCGACCCGCGTCGCCTCCCGCAGCTCCGCGCGCACGCCCCGCTCCTCGTGCTCGATCCAGCCGGCGTCGGTGACCTGTCCGCCGCCTGCGGGGTAGAACGGCGAGCGCTCGAGCTTCGCCTCGAAGCGGCCATCGCCGAGCTCGTTCAACGCGAGGATCGTCGTGAGCACCTCCGTCTGCTCGTGTCCGACGAACGTGGAGGGAGGCCCCACGAGTGCCGTTGCCGTGCGGGGGCCTCCGGAGCGGGAGATCTCACGGTGCTCCTCCATGCGCGCCCGGAAGTCGTCCTCGTCGACGAGCAGTCCCCGGTCCCGCGCAAGCTCGCTCGTCAGCTCGAACGGGAAGCCGTACGTCGCAGTCAGGTCGAACGCGTCCTTGCCGGAGATCGTACCGCCGGCCGCGACCTCCTCGAAGAGCTTGAGGCCGCGCGCCAGGGTCTCGGTGAACCGCTCCTCCTCCGCGCGCAGCACGTCGCTGATCCGCTGCCGGTGCTCGACGAGCTCCGGGTACCACTGGCCCATCTGCTCGACCACGACGTCGCTCAGCCGCCAGAGGTCGGGCAGGCCGATCGTGCGCGCCTGCTGCACCGCACGGCGGATGATGCGGCGCAGCACGTAGCCTCGGCCCTCGTTCGACGGGGTGACGCCGTCGCCGACGAGGAACGTCATCCCGCGGCCGTGGTCGGCGAGCACGCGGTGCGCCTTCGTCGCCGCCTCGGAGTCGCCGAACGCGACGCCGCTCTCGGCCGCGACCCACACCATGATCGCCTGGTACCCGTCGGTCTCGTACACCGAGCGGACGTCCTGCATGATCGCGGCGAGCCGCTCGAGGCCCATCCCGGTGTCGATGTTCTGCTTCGGAAGCGGCGTCAGCGTGCCGTCGGGGTGCTGCTCGAACTCCATGAAGACGAGGTTCCAGAACTCGAGGAAGCGGTCGCAGCGGTGGCAGGCGGGCGCGCAGGAGGGGTCGCCGCACCCGTGCTCGGGCCCCCAGTCCCAGTAGATCTCCGAGTCGGGGCCGCACGGGCCCGGTCCGCCCACCGACCAGAAGTTCTCGGAGCTCGGCAGCGCGACGATCCGCTCCGTCGGCATCCCGATCTCGCGCCAGTGGCGGATCGCCGTCTCGTCCGGGCCGAGGTCGAAGGCCGGGTCGCCCGCGTGAACGGTCACCCAGATCCGCTCCCAGTCGAGCCGGAGCCGCTCCCGGATGAACTCGGTCGCGAGCTCGACTGCGCCCTCCTTGAAGTACTGGCCGAACGAGAAGTTGCCGAGCATCTCGAAGAACGTGAGGTGGTGGCCGTCGAGGCCCACCTCGTCGATGTCTGGCGTCCGGAAGCACTTCTGCGAGGTCGCGGTCAGCGGCGCCGGCGGCGACTCGCGCTCGAGGAAGTACGGCATCTGCGGCTGCATGCCGGCGGTGGTCAGCAGCGTCGAGGTGTCGCCGGCGCGCGGCACGAGCGGCCACGACGGCAGCCGCACGTGGCCCTTCTCCTCGAAGTAGGCGAGGAAGCCCTCGCGCAGCTCGGCGGACGTCTTCACGCCCCGAATTGTAGGCGGCTGCCCGCCGGTGCCCGGCTCAGCCGGCTGCGCGCTTCACGGGCGCCTCGAGGCCGTCGACGTCGAAGACGTCGTCGCCCGCGATCTCGTCGCGGATCTTCTCGAGCGCCCGCCGGATCAGCCGCGAGACGTGCATCTGCGAGATCCCGACCTGCTGCGCGATCTGGCTCTGCGTCAGCCCGTCGAAGAAGCGCAGGTGGAGGATGCGGCGCTCGCGGTCGTCGAGCGCGCGGAAGCCCGGCGCGAGGACGGCACGGTCCTCCGAGACCTCGTACTGGTGCTCGATCGTCCCCAGCGACTCGAGCGGGTCGAGCTCGCCGTCCTCGTCGGAGCCGCCGGACGAGAGCGAGAGCGAGGTGTAGGCACGCCCGGACTCGAGCGCCTCCAGCACCTCCTCCTCCTCGACGCTGGCGGCCTTCGCGAGCTCGGGGATCGTCGGCGAGCGGCCGTACTGCACGGTCAGCTCCTCGATCAGCTTCGAGAGCTGCACGTTCAGCTCCTGGAGGCCGCGCGGAACCCGCACTGCCCACCCCTTGTCGCGGAAGTGACGCTTGATCTCGCCGATGATGTTCGGGGTCGCGTAGGTCGTCAGCTCGACGCCGCGGTCGAGGTCGAAGCGGTCGATCGCCTTGATCAACCCGATACAGCCGATCTGGACGAGGTCCTCGAGCTGCTCGCCGCGGTAGCTGTAGCGGCGCGCGAGCGAGCGGACGAGCGAGAGGTACTGCTCGATCAGCTGCTCGCGGGCGGCGAGGTCTCCCTGCTCGTGGTAGCGGCGCAGGAGCGCCTTGTCCGACTCGCGCGGCATCAGGCCACCTCTGCCGCGGCCGGGAACGACTTGCGCAGCTCGACCCAGTACTCGCCGCCGCGGCTCGCGAGCTGCACGCGGTCGACCACCGTCGTGAGCAGGCGCCGGAGGCCGAGCCGCTCGCCCTCCTCCTCCTCGAGCTCTGCGACGGACTGCAGCGCGAACGGCCCCACGCATGCGTCGACGACGTCCTCGTCGATCCGCAGCTCCACGTTGATCTCGTCCTCGCTCTCCGCCTCCCGCTCGAGCAGCGTCTCGAGCGCCAGCTGCAGGTCGTCGAGCACGTCGAGCGTGAGCTCGTGCCGTGCGGCGACGCCGCCGAGGACGAGAGCCGCCACGGCCCCGAACGGGCGCTCCCGCGGGATGCTGACGGTGATCTCGTCCACTAGAGCTCGTTCGCGCGCGCGGCGCCGTCCGCGTGCCGGAGCTCGTCCTGGAGGTCGCGCTCGCGCCGCGCCGCGGCCTCCTTGCCGACCTGCACCGCCGCGCCGACGCCGCGTCGCGCCTTCAGTGCCGACAGCCCGTACGTGGCTCCGGCGGCGAAGCCGGAGACCTTCTGCACCGGCCGCGCGATGGCGAAGCTCACGGCGCGTACCGCCGTGTCCACGCTGTCCGCCATGTCGACTGCACTGTCCGTCACCCGGTCCACCTTGTCGAGCTGCCCGTTCACCCTGTCCACGCTCTCGCCGACCTTGTGGATCACCGGCAGGAGCTCGCTTTCCGTGCCTCGGATAAACGAGGAAAGACGCTCGAAGGTTCCGCCGAGGCGGAAGAACGCGTAGCCGAGCCCGAGGCCGACGGCGACGAGGAAGAGCGCGAGCGCGTAGTAGGCGAGGTCGCCGGCGCTGAGTGCCACGAGCCGCATCCGTCCTGATCCTAGTCGCGACCGCTCGCGGCGACGACGCCGGAACCAACGACGACATCGTCGTCGTACAGGGCGACGACCTGTCCGACGGCAACCGCGTCGACCGGCTCGTCGAGCTCGAGTCCGAAGCCGTCACCCTCGGGCACGACCCGCGCCGGCACCGGCTGTGACCGGTAGCGAAGCTGCGCGTGCACGCGCTCGCACGGGACGTGAAGGCGGCCGCGGACGTCGACGGCGGTGCACGCGAGCGACCGGCGCGGGCCGACGACGAGCGTGTTCGTCGCAGGCTCCGTCCGCAGCGCGTAGAGCGGCTCCGGCCCTGCGACGCCGATTCCGCGCCGCTGTCCGGGCGTGAAGCGCCAGTACCCGTCGTGACGGCCCAGCTCAGCGCCCGTCTCGTCGACGATCGGCCCCTCGCTGCGCGCGAGGCCGTGCCGCTCGGTGAACGCCCGGTAGTCGTCGCCGGCGAGGAAGCACGCCTCCTGGCTCTCGCGCCGCTCCGCGGCGGCAAGCCCCGCTGCGGCGGCCTCGGCCCGCGTTTCGTCCTTGTCCTGCTCGCCGAGCGGGAACGCGATCCGGTCGAGGAGAGTCGGGTCGAGCGGGGCGAGCATGTACGACTGGTCCTTCGCCCGTGACGCGGCGCGCGCGAGCAGCCGCACGCCGCCGCGGTCGACGATCCGCGCGTAGTGCCCCGTGACGAGGCGCGCGGCGCCGGCGCGTGCGGCGAACGCGAGCAGCTCGCCGAAGCGGAAGCTGCCGTTGCAGCGTCCGCACGGGTTCGGCGTCTCTCCCCGTGCGTACCCGTCCACGAACGGCTGCACGACGGCACGCCGGAACTCGTCCCGCAGGTCGAGCGTCACGTGCGGGAGCCCCAGGGCGTGGCACGTCTCGCGCGCCGCGACGACGGCTTCCGGCGAGCAGCAGGCGCGGTCGGCGTCGGGGCCGGCAGGATCGAGCCAGAGGCGCAGCGTCACGCCGACGGCGTACGCCCCGCTGCGAAGGAGAGCGACCGCGCTGTCGACGCCGCCGCTCATCGCGACAGCGACACGCCGCGGGTCCGGGTCGGCGCGGAAGACCTGGGCGAGCGCGTTCGCGAGCGCATCCGCGGCGAGCGTCTCCCCCGGCACCGCAGCGGCCTCGAGCAGCGTGAGGCCGGCGAGCGGTCTCGCGAGCCCGGGCGCCTCGGCGGCGATGATGCGGTCCCCGACGACGGTGAGCCGAACCAGGGCGAACTCGTCCCCGCGAGCGGAGTCTCCGACAACGTCGATCACCCCGCCACCGTACCGACGTCACGGCCGACCGCGGGCGCCGCGTCGCCGCGGGCCGGACACGGCCGGCCGCCCGAAGGTGGCCGAGCAACGCGTTGGAAAGGCGCTCCACCCTGCCGATGATCCTCGCGCCGATGCGAACCTGGACAAACCAGGTGGGTGCCGTGCCGACCGTCGACGGGTGAGGTCTAGGGCGGACTCCGGCTCCCTTCACGTGAGTGTTGGTTCACGTTTACACGCGAGGCCACGCACAGGGTCGAGCACGGGCATCGTACCGCTTCGGCCTCCGGTACGAGGACGACATGCCGAGGTTGGTCGGGCCCCTCCCAGCTGCAGCGGTCGTCGCGGCCATGTCCTGGTCGCGCTTGGCACCTCGCGAGAGACGTCGGCTCGTCCCACCCCGGTGCACGAGCGGCGCCGGCCCCACCGGGGGCCCGCACGTCCCTCGCCCCCGAGCGACCAGCGGCTGCGCCGGCCGCCGCTGCCGCTCCACTCCGACTGCTAGGTCAGCGCGTCGCGAAGCGCCAGCGGAGCTCCTGCGTCCCCTCGACGCCGAACCTGCGCGCGAGCGCCTCGGTCAGCTCGAACTGCCGCCCCGACTGCTTCAGGCGGTTGTCGATCACCTCGGTCAGCACCTGGTCCGAGCCGTAGGCGAGGTAGATCTTCGCGCCGCACGGAAGCGTCGGGTGCGACACGCCGAGCGAGCGCCCCGTGAGGACAAGGCCGCACGTCGTCCGTTCGCGCTCGCCGGGCGCGCCGCGCGAGCCGCCGAGAGCCGTGTACCAGCCGCCGCCCGGCGCCGGCACGGGGCGTGGACCGGCGTCCGCGGAGCCCTGGCCGCTCCCGCGTTCAGAGAGTGCGAGTGCACCCACGCAGGCCGCGAGCGCGACGGCTGCGAGCGCGACGAGCCGCTGGACGACGTCGAGCGTCATCGTACGACCGTCACGAGCCGCCCGGACGCCCGCTGCTCACGGGCGCAGCGAGCGCGATTCCGAGCTCGTCGAGCTGCTGCTTCGTCACCTCGGACGGTGCGCTGCTCATCGGGTCGACGCCGGCCTGGTTCTTCGGGAACGCGATCACGTCCCGGAGGTTCGGCTCGCCGGCGAGCACCATCGTCATACGGTCGATCCCGAGCGCGATGCCACCGTGCGGGGGTGCACCCATCGCGAGCGCGTCGAGCAGGAAACCGAACTTCGCCCGCTGCTCGTCGGCGCCGAGCCCCAGCAGATCGAACACGCGGGCCTGGAGCTCCGGCTCGTGGATCCGGAAGGAGCCGCCGCCGAGCTCGTTCCCGTTCACGATCAGGTCGTACGCGTGCGCGAGGGCGTTCTGCGGCTCCTCGTGGAAGCGGTCCCTCCACTCGTCCGTCGGGCGCGTGAACGGATGGTGGACGGCGGTCCAGCGCCCCTCCTCCTCGTCGCGCTCGAACATCGGGAAGTCCGTCACCCAGAGGAACGTGAACGTGCTCTCGTCGACGAGGCCGAGCTCGCGACCGAGGTGCGTGCGTAGCGCCCCGAGGACGCGCGAGGTGCTCTCCCATGGCCCGGCCGCGAACCGCTCGAGCTCGGCGGCCGAGAGGAACTTGGCGATCGGCGAGCGCACCTCGCCCTCCGCGTCGTAGACGAGGTACGCAAGACCCTTCGCCCCCCAATCCTTCGCGACCTCCTCGAGCTTCGCGAGATCCCCGCGCGAGAGCTCCTGCGGGACGCGCAGGAAGCGCACGGCCTCGGCGCCGGCGAAGACGCCGAACTCCGAGCCGCGCGTGACGTCCGTCGCGTCCTCGAGCTCGAGCCCGAAGCGCGTGTCCGGCTTGTCGCTGCCGAAGCGGCCGTCGGCCTCGGCGTACGTCATGCGGGGGAAGGGCGTCTGGATCTCGATCCCGAGGCACTCGCGCCAGATGCGCGCGTACATCCGCTCCATCACCGCGAACAGGAACTCCTGGTCGGGGAAGCTCAGCTCGACGTCGAGCTGCGTGATCTCCTGCACGCGGTCGGCGCGCAGATCCTCGTCCCGGAAGCAGATCGCGATCTGGTAGTAGCGGTCGAACCCCGCGACCATCGTCAGCTGCTTCAGGATCTGCGGGCTCTGCGGCAGCGCGTAGAAGCGACCCGGCTGCAGCCGCGCCGGCACGACGAAGTCGCGCGCGCCCTCCGGGGTCGGCTTGAACAGGATCGGCGTCTGGATGTCGAGGAAGCCGGCGGCCTCCATCTCGCGACGGATGATCCCGACCATCTGCGCGCGCAGGCGAATGTTCCGCTGCAGCTTCTCGCGCCGGAGGTCGAGCCATCGGTAGCGCAGGCGCAGCGTCTCGTCGACCCCGTCCTCGTCCAGCTGGAAGGGGAGCGGCGTCGAGCGGCTGACGACGTCGAGGGTGCGCACCTGCAACTCGACGGCGCCCGTCGCCATGTTCGAGTTCACGGTCTCCGGCGAGCGTGCGACGAGCTCCCCCTCCGCCCGCAGCACGAATTCGTTCCGGACGCCGTGCGCGAGCTCCGCCGCCTCCCGAGCGAGCTCCGGGTTGATCACGAGCTGGGTGACGCCGCTCCGGTCGCGCAGGTCAACGAAGACGAGCCCGCCGTGGTCGCGCCGGCGAGCCGCCCACCCGGCGAGCACCATCGTCTCGCCGACGTGCTTGGGCCGCGCGTCGCCGCACATGTGCGTACGCCAGGTCACGTGGAGAGTCTGCCTACGACCTCGGCGTGCGCGACCCGCTCGTCGACCGCGCCGCCGGAGCGGATCGTCGCGCCCTCGGCCGACACGACGACCACGGTGCGGGCGCCGCTGCGGCCGGCCTGCGTCAGCTGCCCCTTCAGCGAGCGGCCGGCGTAGTCCGTGTCCGCCGCGACGCCCGCCGCGCGCAGTTCCGCGAGCCAACGCAGGACGCTCGCGCGCGGCGCGCCGTCCTCGACGGCGAAGAAGACGTCGAGCGCCGGCGGCTCCGCCGTGACTCCGGCTTCCTTCAGCGCGAGCACGAGCCGCTCGATGCCGGCGCCGAACCCGAGTGCGGGCGTCGGCGGCCCGGCGAGCTCCTCGACGAGACCGTCGTAGCGGCCGCCACCGGAGATCGTGCTCTGCGCGCCCGCGGCCGGGCCGACGAACTCCCACGTCGTCCGGGTGTAGTAGTCGAGGCCGCGCACGAGCGTCGGCACGAGTTCGTAGCGGACGCCGTAGGCGTCGAGAGAGGAGCGGACGGCAGCGAAGTGCGCCCTGCAGGCGTCGCACAGCGCATCCCCGATCGCGGGCGCCGCCGCGAGGGCTTCGCGGACGTGCGGCGGCTTCGCACCCAGGTTGTCGAGCGCGCGCAGCGGGCTCGTAGCCGCCTTCTGCCGCGTCTCGTGGTCGAGCTCCGCGTCGTGCCCCACGAGCCACGCGCGCAGCTGCTCGACGTACGCCGGGCGGCACGTCGCGTCGCCGATCGAGTTCAGCTCGAGCCGGTAGTCGACCACGCCGAGGTTCCGCAGCAGCGTGTCGTAGAGCTGGATCACCTCGGCGTCGAGCGCGGGATCGGCCGAGCCGATCGCCTCCACCGAGAGCTGCCAGTGCTCGCGGTAGCGCCCCTTCTGCGGCCGGCCGTAGCGGTACATCGGCGCCACGGTGTAGAGCTTCTGCGGCTGCGGCTCCCGGTGCAGCCCGTGCTCGAGATAGGCGCGGCAGATTGGCGCCGTCCCCTCCGGCCGCAGCGTCAGCGAGCGGTCGCCCCGGTCGGTGAACGTGTACATCTCCTTCTGCACGACGTCCGAGCCGGCGCCGGACGTGCGCACGAAGAGCTCCGTGTCCTCGAACACGGGCGTCGCGATCGGGCGGTAGCCGTAGAGCGCGCACAGCCGTTCGGCCTCGCTGACGATCCTCCGCCAGAGCGGCTGGTCGGCCGGAAGGATGTCGTGGGTGCCGCGCGGCGCCTCGACCTTGTTCACCCGGCGCGCAGGTCCGCGAGGAACGGGTTGCGCTCGAGCTCGGCGCCGAGCGTCGTTTCCGGCCCGTGCCCCGGCAGGACCCGGGTCTCCGGTGGATACAGCTCGCCGAGCCGGCGGATCGACTCGAGCAACGTGTCCCAGTCGCCGAAAGGCAGGTCGGTGCGGCCGACGGAGCCTGCGAAGAGCACGTCTCCGGAGAAGAGACAGCCGTCCGCCGCGTAGGCGACGTGGCCCGGAGAGTGGCCGGGGACGGGCGTCACGGTGAAGGCGATCCCCGCGGCGTCGACCGTCTCGCCGCCCACGAGGAGCGTCGCCTCGCCGTCGTAGCCGCGCAGCGCCACGCCCAGCCCGCCGAAGAAGTCGTTCGGGCGGCGGAAGACATCCTCCTCCGCCTCCGGCAGCCAGACCGGCGCGCCGGTTCCCTCGGCGAGGTCGGCGAGCGCGCCGAGGTGGTCGTAGTGGCTGTGGGTGAGGAGGATGGCGGCGCACCGCGCGCCGGAGCGGGCGAGCGCGAGCCGGATCTCGGCCGCGTCGGCGCCGGGGTCGATCACGGCTGCCTCGGACGCGGTGCGGTCGGCGCGCACGAGGTAGCAGTTCGTCCCGATCGGGCCGAGCGGGAGCTGGTCGACGGCGAGCGGCATCGAGCGGTTGAGTCTAGAGGGACGCGGGTATCCCGCTCCCGTGCAGAGCTGGAACCTGCTGGAGATCGACGCGCCCGACGGGACGCGCGACGCCGTCGTCGTGCACTCCGAGAACGAGGCGCGCGCCGTCCTGATCAGGCTGCTTCCCGGGCAGGAGCTCGGCGACCACCAGGTGAAGGAGAACGCCTGGGTCACCGTCCTCGACGGCCGCGTCCGCGTCCGCGCCGGCGCGGAGCAGGTCGAGGGGGGCGTCGGCGCGCTCTTCCGCTTCGACCCCGACGAGCGGCACTCGCTCGCCTCCGACGACGGAGCACGAATCCTGCTGCTCCTCGCTCCGTGGCCGGGCGACGGCCACTACCGCGGCTCGGACCGCGGCGTGCCCGCCGGCTAGCGCCGCCTCGCGTCTCGGGCGCCGTCGGCTCGCTTGGCGAGGCGGCGCTGGTAGGAGCGCCACATGAGCGAGTCCATGAAGTAGCTGAAAGGCAGGAAGAACGCCATCAGCACGACAGCCTGCGTCACCTTCTGCGCGGACGTCAGCTCGTCGGAGCCGATGAAGAAGATCACGAGCAGCATCAGCGGGAAGAAGAGGAGCCCGCGGCGGAGCACACGGCGGAGCGAGGGCGGCTCGACGGCGCGCCGGGACGTGCGCTCCTGCGCCTTCGGCGTCTTCGCGGAACTGCGCGCGGCCACGACCTCCTCCGCCTCCTCGGGGTCGAGCTCCCGTCCCTCCTCGTCGACGTAGACCTCTTCCCACTCGTGCCGCTTCAGCTTCTCGCGGCGGCGGCGCTGCTTGCGCGTCGGCATCGGGCCAGTATGCCTCAGGCCTCCGCGACGCCCCCCACGACCGTGCCCGCGACGACGGGGCCGCCGAGGTGGTACGCGAGGTAGCGCCAGTCGGTCGCGTCGAGGAGCGTCAGGTCGGCCCGGTAGCCGGGCGCGATCCGGCCGACGTCGCCGCTCCGGCCGAGGACGTGCGCCGCGTTGACGGTGCAGGCGGCGAGGGCCTCAGCCGGGGCGAGCCGCAGCTGCGTCGCGGCCAGGCTGCAGACGAGCGGCAGGCTCTCGCAGAACGCGCTGCCCGGGTTGAAGTCCGACGCAAGCGCGACAGCGGCGCCGGCGTCGACGAGTGCGCGACCGGGCGGCATCGGCCGGTCGAGGAAGAGCGCGCTCGCCGGGAGGAGGACCCCGACGACGTCGCCGGCCGCAAGCGCGGCGATCCCGTCCGGCCCCGTCGCCTCCAGATGGTCGACCGACCGCGCGCCGAGCTCGAGGGCGAGTGGGATCGCGCCACGCTCGGTGAACTGGTCGCCGTGCAGGCGGAGCGCGAGCCCGGCGGCGCGGCAGGCGCCGAGGTAGCGCCGCGCCTGGGTCGCGTCGAAGGCTCCCCGCTCGAGGAAGACGTCGGCCGCCTCTGCGAGCCGAGCCGCCTCCGGCAGGACGTCGTCGAGCAGAAAGTCCAGGTAGGCGTCGGCGTCGTCGTGCTCCGGCGGCACCGCGTGAGCGCCGAGCCACGTCGCGACGCCGCCGGCATCGCGGATCGCCCGCAGCGACGCGAGCTCCGTGTCGCGGTCGAGCCCGTAGCCGGACTTCGCTTCCCAGGTCGTCGTCCCCGCACGGCGCATCCAGCCGCGGTGCCGCTCCACGGCACGGCGCAGGCCATCGTCGCCGGCGGCACGCGTCGCGGCGACGGTGGACAGGATGCCGCCGCCGGCGGCGTGGAGCTGCTCGTACGTCGCGCCGGACGCGCGCAGCGCGAACTCCTCGACCCGGTCGCCGCCGAACGCCGCGTGCGTGTGGCAGTCGACGAGACCGGGGGCGGCGCAGAGCCCGCGGCCGTCGAACTCCTCGACCTCGCCGGCGATCGGGCCGAGGTCGCGCATCCGCCCGACGGCCTCGATGCGGCCGTCGGAGCAGAGGACGTATGCGTCCTCGACGAGGTCGAGCTCACGGAGCGCGGAGCCACGTAAAGGCGCCTCCCGCCCCGCGGGCGTGACGACCTGCGAGAGGTCGCGGACGAGGAGCCGCTCCGCCGGCACCCGTCAGACGGCGTCGGCGGCTTCGAGGCTCGGCAGGTCGAGGCGGTGCCGGGCGCCCGCGTCGAGCGCCTCCTCGTAGCCCGCGTCCGCGTGGCGCATCACGCCGGTACCCGGGTCGGCGGCGAGCACGCGCTCGAGCCGCTCGGCCGCGTCGTCGGTGCCGTCGGCGACGACCACCATCCCGGCGTGGATCGAGTTCCCGATCCCGACCCCGCCGCCGTGGTGGACGCTGACCCATGTCGCCCCCGCCGCCGTGTTCAGGAGCGCGTTCAGGATCGGCCAGTCGGCGATCGCGTCGGAGCCGTCGCGCATCGACTCCGTCTCGCGATAGGGCGAGGCGACCGAGCCAGCGTCGAGGTGGTCGCGGCCGATCACGACCGGCGCCTGCACCGCCCCCGACCGGACGAGCTCGTTGATCGCGAGCCCCGCGCGGGCACGGTCGCCGTAGCCGAGCCAGCAGATGCGCGCCGGGAGGCCCTGGAACGCCACGCGCTCGGGAGCGAGACGGAGCCACCGCTGGAGCAGGACGTCGTCGGGGAAGAGCCGCCGCAGCTCCACGTCGATCGCAGCGATGTCGTCGGGCTCCCCGGAGAGCGCCGCCCATCGGAACGGGCCGACGCCGCGACAGAAGAGCGGCCGGATATAGGCCGGGACGAAGCCCCGGTATGTGAACGCCTCCTCTACTCCCGCCTCATACGCCTCCCCTCGCAGGTTGTTGCCGTAGTCGAAGACGTAGCTGCCGGCGCGGACGTACTCGAGGAGAGCCTCGACGTGGGTCGCGATCGACTGCCGCGCCCTCCGGAGGTACTCCTTTGGGTCGGATGCGCGTAACGAGGCGGCTTCCGCGACGTCCAGCCCGACCGGGACATAGCCGGTGAGGGGATCGTGCGCCGCGGTCTGGTCCGTGATCAGGTCGAAGTCTTCACCCTTTCGGCGCAGTTCCGGCACGATCTCGGCCGCGTTCCCGAGCACGGCGATGGAGAGCGGCCGCCGCGCCGCCGCAGCCGCCCGCACCCGCGCGACGCCCTCGTCCAGCGACGGGGCCACCTCGTCGAGGTACCTGGTCTCGAGCCGCCGCTCGATCCGGGCGGGATCCACCTCCACGCAGAGAATCGCCGCACCGGCGAGGGTCGCCGCGAGCGGCTGCGCACCGCCCATCCCGCCGAGGCCGGCGGTGAGGATCGTCCTGCCGGCGAGGTCGGCGCTGCCGAAGTGGCGCTCGCCGGCCGCCGCGAACGTCTGGTACGTGCCCTGCAGGATCCCCTGCGTCCCGATGTAGATCCAGCTCCCCGCGGTCATCTGGCCGAACATCGTCAGCCCCTCGGCCTCGAGCCGCCGGAATTCGTCCCAGTTCGCCCAGCGCGGCACGAGCAGCGAGTTCGCGATCAGGACGCGCGGCGCGCCGGGATGTGTCCGGAACACGCCGACGGGCTTGCCGCTCTGGACGAGCAGCGTCTCGTCGTCGCTCAGCCGGAGCAGCGTCCGGACGATCGCCCGAAGAGCGTCGTGCGAGCGTGCCGCACGACCCGAGCCGCCGTAGACGACGAGCTCCTCCGGCCGCTCCGCGACCTCCGCGTCGAGGTTGTTGAGCAGCATCCGGAGGGGCGCCTCCGTCTGCCACGAGCGCGCGTTCAGCCGGGCTCCGCGCGGCGCGCGGATCGAGCGGAGGTCGCCGACGAGGGCGTCGACCGCCGTCTCGGCGGCGACCGTCACGCGAGCACTCCGACCTCGGCCTCCGCCGCGGCGAGGACGGTGCCGTCCGCGACGGCGGCGGCGACGCGCTCGATGTCGATGCCGAGCGACCGGTCGTCCCGCAGTCGCTCCGACAGCGAGCGCACGGCGTCGTGCGTCGCCCGCACCCCCGGGCCTGGCTCGAGCGGCGCCAGGAACTCGATCGCCTGCGCGCCGGCGAGCAGTTCGATCGCGAGCGTCCGCTCCGCGTTCCCGAGCACCTGGAGCGCCTTCAGCCCGGCCGCGTTCCCCATCGAGACGTGGTCTTCCTGGCCGGCGCTCGTCGGGATCGAGTCGACGCTCGCCGGGTGGCAGAGCGCCTTGTTCTCGGAGACGAGGGACGCGGCGACGTACTGCGGGATCATGAAGCCGCTGTTGAGGCCGCCCTCGACCGTGAGGAAGGGCGGCAGCCCGTCCGAGAGGGACGGGTTCACGAGCCTCTCGACCCGCCGCTCCGAGATGCTCGCCAGCTCGGCGACCGCCATCGCGAGCGCGTCGAGCGCGAACGCGAGCGGCTGCCCGTGGAAGTTGCCGTTCGAGACGACGAGGCCCTCTTCGACGAGCACGAGCGGGTTGTCAGTGGCGGCGTTCAGCTCGACGCCAACCGTGTGCTCGACGTACTCGAGCAGGTCACGCGCCGCCCCGTGCACCTGTGGCGCACAGCGCAGCGAGTAGGCGTCCTGCACCTTGTCGCACCAGCGGTGGGACTCGATGATCGCCGAGCCGTCGAGGAGCCGGAGGATGTTCGCCGCCGACTCGCGCTGACCCCGCAGCGGCCGCGCCTCGTGGATCGCGGGGTGGAAGCTCGTGCGCGACCCCTGCAGCGCCTCCAGCGAGAGCGCGCACGCGAGGTCGGCGACTCGGGTGAGCCGCAGCGCGCGCACGAGCGCGAGGGCCGCGGTCGCCGCCATGAACTGCGTGCCGTTGATCAGCGACAGCCCCTCCTTCGCCTGCAGGGCGATCGGCTCGAGCCCGGCGGCGGCGAGCGCCTCCCCACCAGGGAGGAGGACCCCGTCCACCCACGCCTCCCCCTCGCCTACGAGCGGCAGCGCCAGGTGCGCGAGCGGAGCGAGGTCGCCGCTCGCGCCGACCGACCCTCGTGCGGGGACACGCGGCAGCACGCCCCGGTTCAGACACTCCACCAGCAGCTCGACGAGCTGGGGCCGCGCGCCTGAGTAGCCCTTCGCGAGCGCGTTCGCCCGCAGGAGCATCGCCCCGCGGACGACCTCCGACGGATACGGCTCGCCGACACCGCACGCGTGGCTGCGTAGGAGCCGCAGCTGCAGCTCCTCCGCCTGCTCGGGCGGGATCGTGCGCGAGACGAAGCGGCCGAAGCCTGTGTTGACGCCGTAGGTGTGCTCTCCCTGCGCCACCCGTGCCACGACCTCTCGCGCCGCAAGCATCTTCTCGTGCGCCTCGGCCGACAGACCGGCCTTCGCCCCGTCAACCGCGACGTCCCACACGTCCGCCAGGCGGAGGTCGTCGCCGGTCAGCGCGTGACTCGCGATCACGGGGCGAGTGTAGTGCCGATCAGTCTTCGAACAGCCGCAGCTCGAGGACGTGCGACGCGTCGAAGCCGTCGATCCGGAGCACGGCGCCGGCGGCCGCCACGGCCGCGCCGGCAGGCATCAAGCCGACGAGCTCGGAGCCGAGCACCTCCGCCCCACGCTCCCGCGCCTCCACCTCGATCCGGGCGACGATCACGTGCAGCGCGGCGGCCTCCCAGTCCTCGACGTTCATCGACACCTGGACGACACCGGCCCGCGGCAGGTCGAGCCCGAGCGCGCGGACCCCCGGGAAGCCGCCGCCGCTCTCGCGTACGAGGGCAGCGATCTCGCGGGCGGCGGCCAGCCCGCCACGGAGGTTCACGTTGAACGCGATCAGCGGCCGCCGCGCGCCCACGACCACGCCGCCCGCCGAGGGATGGAGCTCTCGCGGACCCCGATCCGGCGCCAGCTCACCCGCCGCGAGCCGCCGCGCCAGCTCCTCGGTACCACCGCGGCGGAAGAAGGCCGGGCCGCGACCCGGCGCGAGCTCGCCGTACAGGAAGACCGGGAGGCCGAGCTCTGCTCCAATGCGGTCTGCCAGCTCGAGCGCTGTCGCACACGCGGCATCCATGTCACGCGGCCGCACCGGCACGACGGGCACGACGTCGGCCGCGCCGATCCGCGGGTGGGCGCCCACGTGCCGGCGCAGGTCGATGCGGTCGCGCGCGCAGGCGATTCCACGCAGGAGCGTCTCCACGAGCGGCTCCGGCTCGCCGACGAGCGTGAAGACGGAGCGGTGGTGGTCGCCGTCGACGTGGACGTCGAGCAGCCGCGCGGGAGCCGACAGCGCCGACCGCAGCGCCGCCACGACCTCATCGTCGCGACCCTCGGAGAAGTTCGGCACGGCCTCCAGCAGCACGCTCGTACAGTACGAGCGATGACGACGGTGGTCCCGTTCCTGCACGCGCTCGACGCCCGCGCGAGCGCCGCCTGGTGGGGACGCCTCGGCTTCGAGCTCGAGTGGGAGCACCGCTTCGCGCCCAAGCTCCCGCTGTTCCTCGCTCTGCGCCGCGGCGACGGCCGCATCTTCCTCTCCGAGCACGAGGGGGACGCGCGCCCGGACACGCTGCTCTACCTCTACGTCGACGACATCGATGCGGTCGCAGCGGAGTTCGGCGTGACGCCGACCGTCGCCGAGTACGGCCTGCTCGAGGTGGAGCTGCGCGACCCCGACGGGAACCGCGTACGCGTCGGCAGCCCTACGGCGTGACCGTCCGGAAGAGCTCCTATCGCTCGCTGCGGACGCTCCAGCGGGACACCGCCGTCTGCCGCGCCTGCGTCGAGGCCGGCTACCCGCTCGAGTCCTGGCCCGTGCGGGCGCCGGTCGCGGGACAGCGCGCGTACCTCTTCGGGCAAGCGCCCGGGATCGTGGAGGGTCAGGAGCGGCAGCCGTGGCGCGGACGCGCCGGGGCGACGCTGCGCCGCTGGCTCCGCCTCGAGGAGGACGCGTTCTACGCGACGTTCTATTGCGCCTCCGTCACGCGCTGCTACCCGGGCCGTCCCGCCTCGGGCCGGGGCGACCGAACGCCGACGCCGCGCGAGCAGGAGCTGTGCGAGTTCTGGCGCGACTGGGAGCTGAAGCTGCTGCGCCCGCAGCTCGTCGTCACCGTCGGCGGGCTCGCGCTGCGCCGTTTGCTCGGCGTGCCGCGTCTGACGGAGGCGATCGGCAAGAGCTACACGCGTGACGGGGCGATCGTGGTCCCGCTGCCGCACCCCTCAGGCGCGAGCGGCTGGCTGAACGACGAGGTGAACCGGGCGCGGCTCGGGAAAGCGCTTGTGCACGTCCGCCGCGAGCTCGGCCGACTCAGCGAGTAGCGACCACCACCATTCGCCGTGTCTCCGCCCCGAGCGGCGCGCCGTCGTGACCGACGGCCGCGACAGACAAGAAGCCGGCCCCGAGCAGCAGATCGCGCAGCTCCGTGACGGTGTAGAAGCGCACCGAGTACGCGGTCTTCCGCACGCGGCCGCCCCGCACGACCCAGCGCTCCGTCTCGGCGCGGCCGGTCTCGACGTCGAAGTGGTGCCGGTCGACGAGCAGGTCGCCGTCCCGCTCGACCACGCCCGCGGGATGGAAGTGGCGGGCGAACGAGTCCCGGCTGTGGACGTCCAGCGCGAGTCGCCCGCCGGGCCGCAACGTCCGCCGCGCCGCCTCGAGCCACGCCCGGTTGCCCTCGTCGTCGAAGTAGCCGAACGACGTGAACCAGTTCACCACCGCGTCGAACCGGCCCTCCCACGGAAGCTCGCGCATGTCGCCTTGCACGTAGTCGACCTCGACGCCCTGCGCGGCAGCGTCCGCCCGCGCCCGCTCGAGGAAGAAGCTGTCGCGGTCCAGCCCCACGACGCGTGCGCCGCGGACGGCGAGCCGGTTCGCGATCCGCCCGTGGCCGCACGGCACGTCGAGCACCTCCGCACCCGGCTCCAACCCGACTAGCCCCCACACGAGCTCCGCCTGCCGGTGCGCGACCTCGTCGTCGAGCCACGTCTCGTAGAAGTAGAGGTAGTCCTCGCCGAAGACGTCTGCGGGCACGTGCTCCACCACAGCATCGTCCCCGCCCGGCGGCCGGGTTGCAAGGGTGCCGCAGCTAGATTCAGGCGGTGAGCCAGGCGAGCGTCCCGTACCGCCGCACCTTCCTGCGCCTGCTCGGGTTCCTGCGGCCGTACCGCGTCTCGCTCGCCGTCTCGACCGTCCTCGCGATCCTCTCGCAAGGCAGCGCGATCACGATCCTCGTGCTCACGGGCGCCGTCATCGACGAGCTCGGCGGCGACGCCGAGCGCCGGCGGCTCACCTTCCTGATCGGCGCGATCCTCGCCGTCGGCCTCGTCAAGGCGGCGCTGATGGTCGGGCGCCGCTTCATCTCCGGCCGCCAGGCGCTCGGCGTCGAGTACGACCTGCGCGACGGGCTCTACGCGCACCTCGTCCGGCTCTCGTTTGGCTTCTACGACCGCCACCAGACCGGGCAGCTGATGTCGCGCGCGACGGTCGACCTGCAGGCGGTGCGCTTCTTCCTCGGCTACGGCCTCATCTTCTTCGCGCAGCACGTCGTCACGATCGTCTCGGTCACGGTCGTCCTCTTCGTCTACGAGTGGCGGCTCGCCCTGATTGCGCTTGCGATCACGCCCCTGATCGTCGGTGTCGCGTACCGGTACAGCCACGTCTCGCACCCCGTGCTCCGCGAGGTGCAGCAGAAGCTCGCCGACGTCGCGACGGTCGCCGAGGAGACGATCGTCGGCGTGCACGTCGTCAAGTCGTTCTCGCAGGAGGAGCGCCGGCAGCGGGCGTTCGAGGATGCGACCGAGTCCGTGTTCGGCGAGAGCGTGCACGCGAACCGGCAGCGCGCGCTCTACGTGCCGCTGCTGACGTTCCTGCCGATGCTCGCCCAGGCGGCAGTTCTGCTCGCCGCCGGCCGGATGGTGGTGAACGGCACGCTGTCGCTGGGCGACTTCTTCGCCTTCAACCTGCTGCTCGCCATGCTCGTGATGCCGCTGCGGATGCTCGGCATGTGGATCGGGCAGGCACAGCGCGCCACCGCGTCCGGCGAGCGAATCTTTGAAGTGCTTGACGAGCCGGAGGGAATCGCAGACCTGCCGGGCGCGAAAGACCTTCCGCCGGGGCCGGGCGAGATCCGCTTCGAGCGCGTCACGTTCGGCTACGACCCGCAGCGGCCAGTGCTGGCGGACGTCGATCTCGCGTTCACGCCCGGACGCACCGTGGCGCTGATCGGGCACACGGGCTCCGGCAAGACGACGCTCGCCTCGCTCGTGCCCCGCTTCTACGACGCGAGCGAAGGACGCGTCCTCGTCGACGGCGTGGACGTGCGCGACGTGACGCGGCGCTCCCTGCGCCGCGAGATCGGCGTCATCTCGCAGGACCCGTTCCTCTTCTCGGCGAGCGTCCGCGACAACATCGCCTTCGGCCTCATCGGCGCGCCGCAGGAGGAGGTCGAGCGGGCGGCTCGGGCAGCGCAGGCGCACGTGTTCATCGAGGAGCTGCCGCAGGGCTACGACACCGTGATCGGCGAGCGGGGCATCACGCTCTCCGGCGGGCAGCGGCAGCGACTCGCGATCGCCCGGGCCCTCCTGATCGACCCGCGCATCCTGATCCTCGACGACGCGACGGCCTCGGTGGACGCGACGACGGAGGCGCTGATCCGGGAGGGCCTGCGCGAGGCGATGCGCGGCCGCACGACGATCATCATCGCCCACCGGCTGTCGACGATCGCGCTCGCCGACGAGGTCGTCGTGCTCGAACACGGGCGCGCCGCAGCGCGCGGGACGCAGGACGAGCTGCTCGAGCGCAGCCCCGTCTTCCAGGAGATCCACGAGCACGGGCTGATCCAGGGCCTGCTGACGGAGACCGCATGAAGGTCTGGCAGGCTGGCAGCCACCTGCTGGACGACCGCGGTGCGAGCGTCGCCGACTGGTCGTGGCGCCGCACGCGGCGGCGGCTGGCGCTGCTCGTCCGCCTCGCGCTCCCCTACCGCGCCCGCACGGCGACGGCACTGGTGACGCTACTTGGCTTCACGCTCGTGGCGCTCGCGCCGCCGTACCTCGCGAAGGTCGCGGTCGACGAGGGGATCCAGGAGCAGGACCTGCGGCGGCTGACGGTGGTCGTCGGGCTCTTCCTGCTCGCCGGCGTCGCGACGTTCGCCTTCTCGGCCGCGCAGACGTACGCGACCGGCTGGACGGGCGAGCGCATCCTCGCCGACCTGCGCAACCGACTCTTCCGGCACCTGCAGCGGCTCTCGCTCGGCTTCTACGAGCGGAACCGCACGGGTGCCGTGATCAGCCGGATCACGAACGACGTCGAGGCGCTCGACCAGCTCGTCACGGACGGGGTCACGAGCCTCGTCCAGAACACGCTGCTGCTCGTCGGCACGGCCGTCGTCCTCTTCCTGCTCGACTGGCGGCTCGCCCTCGCGACGCTGACGGTGCTGCCGCTGATGGCGCTCGCCACGGCGTGGTTCCGCGTGCGCTCGAACCGCGCGTACCGGCGCGTGCGCGAGCGGCTCGGCCTCGTCACCGCCACGCTCGCCGAGGACATCTCGGGCATGCGCGTCGTCCAGTCGTTCACGCGCGAACCTGAGAACCAGCGCAGCTTCCGCGGCATCAACGACCGCTACCGCGACGCGAACTACGAGACCGTCGTCCTGAACGGGCTCTACTTCCCCGCCGTCGACCTGCTCTCATCCGTGGCGACGGCGATCGTCCTCGGCTACGGCGGCTGGCGCGTCCTGGACGGGGACATGACGATCGGCGTCCTGCTCGCCTTCACGCTCTACCTGTCCAACTTCTTCGACCCGGTGCAGCAGCTGTCGCAGCTCTACAACACGTTCCTGTCGGCCGTCGCGGCGCTCGACAAGATCATCGACGTCCTCGACGAGACGCCCGACGTCGAGGACGCGCCCGATGCGATCCCGCTGCCGCGCGTCCACGGCCACGTCCGCTTCGAGAACGTCCGCTTCGGCTACGCACCGCACCTCCCGGAGGTGCTCCACGGGCTCGAGCTCGACGTACCGGCCGGGACGACGGTAGCGCTCGTGGGGCATACCGGCGCCGGCAAGTCGACGATCGCGAAGCTGATCGCGCGCTTCTACGACCCGCGCGAGGGACGGATCACGATCGACGGCCACGACCTCCGCTCGGTGACGCAGGAGTCGCTGCGGCGCCAGCTCGGGATCGTCCCCCAGGAGGGCTTCCTCTTCGCCGGGAGCGTCGGCGAGAACATCGGCTTCGCCAAGCCGGACGCGCATGAGGAGGAGATCCGCGCGGCCGCCGAGGCCGTGGGCGCCGACGCCTTCGTCCGCGGACTCGAGCACGGCTACGAGACGCGGCTCGGCGAGCGCGGCTTCCGGCTCTCGCTCGGCCAGCGGCAGCTCGTCGCATTCGCGCGGGCGCTCCTCGCCGACCCGCGCATCCTGATCCTCGACGAGGCGACCTCCTCCGTCGACATCGGCACCGAGCGGCAGATCGAGCGCGCGCTCCGCCGCCTGCTGCGCGGCCGGACGGCCTTCGTGATCGCGCACAGGCTGTCGACGATCCGCGACGCCGATTTGATCGTCGTGCTCGAGCACGGGCGCGTCGTCGAGCAGGGGACGCACGCCGAGCTGCTCGCGCACCGTGGCCTCTACACGCGGCTGTACGGCGACTGGGCAGCCGAGGTCGCCTGACCCCCGCCGGAGCGCTGCGTAGATTGTCCGCGTGCACGTTCAGGCGGAGGTGCAGGGACCGCCGGGGCGGCGGCTCGCCAGCTGGCGCCGCCGGGCGGCCGCGGTCGTCCTCGACGGGGTCGTGCTGGCCGGGCTCGTCCTGTTCACCCTCGTCGCCGCCGGTGTCCCGGTCGAGGAGATCGACCGCCGCATCCGCGCGGGCGAGCCGCTCCTCGTGCTCCTGCTCTTCGTCGCACCCCGCGCGATCTACGACACGGCGCTGATCGGCTCGCGGAACCAGACACTCGGGAAGATGGCGCTCAAGATCCAGGTGGTCGACGCGCAGACGGCGGCGCCGATCGGCTACCTCCGCGCGTTCCGCCGCTGGCTCTCAACGGCGACCCTCTGGGCGCTCTTCACGGTCCCAGGGATCGTCGACCACCTCTGGCCGCTCCGCGACGCACGCAAGCAGACCCTCCACGACAAGTTCGCGGGCAGCGTCGTCGTCCACGTCTGATGGATCTCGACCCCGAGACGCAGGAGCGGATCGAGGAGCCGGTCTCCGACGAGGCAGTCCGCGAGACGCGGCTGACGCCGGCGCAGGCGGTGGAGCAGATGCGGATCAAGGTGCCGGTGCGCGGCAACCGGAAGCTGCGGCGCGTGATGGAGCGGGTCGGCGAGGACCGGCAGCTCAAGGGGTGGTGGCACGTCTCGAACGTAAACGCCGTCGTGCGGATGGAGATCAACGACCACTCGTGGGTGCACATCCAGATCGTCGCGAACATCGCGCTGAAGATCCTCCGGCAGCTCTTCAAGCACGGCGTCGAGCCGTCGGCGGTGCGCGACTTCGGCTTCACGCGCGACGATGCCGAGGTGATCGTGACGCTGTCGGCGCTGCTCCACTGCATCGGCATGTCGGTGCACCGGCACGGGCACGAGGACTTCTCGCTCTTCCTCGCCGAGCCGAAGCTGCGCGAGCTCCTCGACGGCGTCTACGAGGAGCCCGACCTGACCGTCGTCGTCTCCGAGGTGCTGCAGGCGATCACGAGCCACCGCGCGGACGGGCAGCCGCTCGCGCTCGAAGCGGGGATCCTCCGCGTCGCCGACGCGCTCGACATGGCGGAGGGCCGCTCGCGCATCCCCTTCGAGCACGGACGCGTGTCCATGCACTCGCTCTCGGCCGCCGCGATCGATCAGGTGTCGATCGCCGACGGCGACACTCGCCCGGTGAAGATCGAGATCGTGATGAACAACTCGTCCGGCCTCTTCCAGGTCGACGGGCTGCTGAAGGCGAAGCTCCGCGGCTCCGGGCTCGAGCCGTACGTCGAGGTGATCGCGCACATCGACACGGAGGCCGAGAAGCGCCTCGTCCCCGTGTACAGGCTCGAGACCTAGTCGCTAAGCTGGCCCCGCGCGGTGCGGGATCGTCTAATGGTAGGACGCCTGACTCTGGATCAGGTAGTCTAGGTTCGAGTCCTAGTCCCGCAGCTCCGAGGCCCGCACTTTGCGGGCCTTTTTCGTTGCGGCCGTTTACAGCGCGGGCGTCGGCGTGATACCTGTCCCGGATGGGCCTGCTCCGTCGCTCGATTCCGCCGCCGCTCGACGAGGCCGCCGCGTACGAGCGCTGCCACGGCACGCGCAGCACCGAGGTGCGGATCGTGAAGCTGCCGCCGCGCCGGCGCCGCTACGAGGACGTGCTCGCGCACGGCGAGGAGCTGCGCCGGCTCTTCGAGGAGCGCCTCGACGGCCGCGAGCCCGACCCCCCCGCCTGACGCCACAGCGGATTCAAACCGGGTTCGCCCGTCCGCTACACTGGCGCCCGCCACGGCCCATTCGTCTAGTGGCCTAGGACACCGCCCTCTCACGGCGGCGGCACGGGTTCGAATCCCGTATGGGCCTCTAGGCGAAAACCCCTGCTAACGCGGGGGTTTTCCCGATCTGGGCGTCGTTCCGCGTGTGGGTTCAGACAGGGCCGTTTGGTGCCAAATCGGGCCGGATTGTCACAGGATTGTCACACGCTCTAGCGCGGCGAAGAGACTCGCCGGCGGCTGCGGTCGCGCTCCTCGGCGAAGCGGGCGGTCGTACGGTTCTTCGTCTTCACCCATACTCGCTCGCCGGC
>DASQNG010000134.1:0-11242 GCA_035645095.1 Gaiellaceae bacterium
CGGCCGCTACCCGCGCGGGATCTTCGACTTCAACGTCGGCGTGCTCCGCTGGACGTGGCGCGTCGGCTTCTACTCCTACAGCGCCCTCGGCACGGACAGGTACCCGCCCTTCTCCCTCGCCGACGACGCCGAGTACCCGGCGAGGCTCGACGTGGAGTACCCGGAGCAGCTCTCGCGTGGTCTCGTGCTCGTCAAGTGGTGGCTGCTCGTGCTTCCCCACTACCTGATCGTTGCCATCTTCACGGGCGGTGCCTGGTCGGCCTGGGGGAGCGGCGACGACTGGCTCTACGCAGTCGGTGGTGGTCTGATCGGCCTGCTCGTGCTCTTCGCCGGACTGTCCCTGCTCTTCACGACCCGCTACCCGCGTCCGCTGTTCGACTTCGTGCTCGGCCTGAACAGGTGGGTCTTCCGGGTCGTCGCTTACGCCGGCCTGATGACCGACACCTACCCGCCGTTCCGGTTCGACGCCGGAAGCACCGAGCCCCCGGCGAGCGCCGAGGCGGCTCCGGCAACGACCCACGCGCCGACCGCGTAGCCCTGTGCTCCCGCAGCGTGCCCGCCCCCACCCGGGGCGGGCGCGCGGGCGCTGCTGCAGGCGACTAGGATTGGCCCGTGCAGGAGCTCCGGCCCGGCCTCTGGCACTGGTTCGCCGCCCACCCGGACTGGTCGCCCGACGAACCGTGGGCGCAGGAAGTCTCCTCCTACGCAATCGACGACGGCGAGCGGCTCCTGTTCTTCGACCCGCTCGCGCCGCCGCCCGCTCTCCTCGAGCGCGCCGGAGAGCGCGAGCCGGCCGTCGTCCTCACCGCGCCCTGGCACGAGCGCGACGCGCGGAGCCTGGCGGAGCGGCTCGGGGGCGCCGGTCTTCGCACCGCCCCCGACACCGCCCGCGACCTGATGGAGAAGTACGGCGTCACGGCTGAGCAGGCGGGGGACGGCAGCCCCGACCTCGCCTGGCTGCGCGGCGGCGACGGCGAGGCGCACTGGTACCGCGACGGAGACCGGCTGCCGTTCGGCATCGAGGCGTTCGAGGGGCGCGAGCACAACGACCTCGTGCTCCGGATCGACGCGCTTCGGGTGGTGCTGTCGGGCGACACCCTCGCCGACTTCGGGACCGGGCTCGAGATCCAGTCCCGGTGGCTCCGCGAGGGCGTGACGCGCGAGGAGGTCGCCGCCGGTCTGCGCCCGCTGCTCGACCTCCCGGTCGAGCTCGTGCTGCCGACGCACGGTTCACCGACCGACCGCGGGGCGCTCGAGCGCGCGCTCGCCTGAGGCGGCGCGGGTGGCACGATTGGGCCGTGGACGAGCGGTTGGAGCAACAGGCGCGGAACGAGGCCCTCGTGCGGGAGGTCAACGAGCGCATCAGCGTGCTCGACCGCGGGCCGGGCGCGACCGGCGACACGTTCGGCTTCCACTGCGAGTGCGGACGCCCCGGAGGCTGTGGCGAGCGCGTCTGGATGACGATCGCGGAATACGACCTGGTGCGGCAGCAGGACGACCGCTTCGCCCTCGTCGGCGGTCACGAGACGGACGGGCTGGAGCGCGTGGTCGAGCGGACCGAGCGCTACGTCGTCGTCGACAAAATCGACGAGGCCGAGCCGCTCGTCGCCGACGACCCGCGCGGGCGCCCCTCCTCCTAGGCGGGCGGGCGCGCGAACTCGGGCAGCGGCAGCCCCTGCTCCTCGAACACGGCGCGCGGGCCGCGGAGCTCCAGGCAGCGGAGGAAGTGCGAGCGGACCGCCGGCCGGTCCCACGCCGCGGGCTCGAGCCAGCGCCCCCAGCGGGCCAGCATGAAGAGGAAGAAGTCGGCGACCGTCCGCTCGCGGCCGACGAGCCAGTCGCGCTCCCCGAGGTGCCGCTCGACCAGGTCGAAGTGCTCGGCGAGGTCGCGGTTCGCGGCCGCCTCGACGCCGTCCCCGCCGTAGCGCTCGGGATAGAAGTGCCGCATCAGCGTCATCTGCACGGTGTTCGAGAGCCAGAGCAGCCAGCGGTAGAGCTCCGAGCGCTCGTCGGTTCCCGGCGCCGGCGCGAGCCGGGCAGTGGGGAACCGGTCGGCGAGGTGGAGGCAGATCGCCGCCGACTCCGTCAGGACAAGCTCGCCGTCCTCGAGCGTCGGGATCCGGCCCCACGGGTTGAGTGCGAGGTACGACGCCGGCGGGCGCCCCTCCCCGTCGCGCTCGACGGGCGCGAGCTCGTACGGGACGCCGATCTCCGCGAGAGCCGCATGCGGCGCCATCGCGGCGGTGCCGGGTGCCCAGTGGAGGCGCACTAGCCGCGCTTCCGCTCCAGCCGCAGCCGTGCGCCCGCTCCCCACGGCGACACCTCGGTGAGCTCGAAGCCGCGGAGCGGGAAGTCGCCGTCCGCAAGGGCCGGCCCGGCGCCGACGAGCGTCGGCGCGTAGGTGAGGATCAGCTCGTCGAGCAGGTCTGCCGCGAGCAGCTGCCCCGCGAGGTCGCCGCCGCCGACGAGCCAGGTCCGCCGCAGCCCGCGTCCGTCGAGCAGCCGCAGCAGCTCCGCGAGGTCGCCGGCGAAGCTCTCCACCGGCTGCGCCTCCGGCAGCTCCTCCGGCGTATGCGAGCGGGAGACGAGCCACGTCGGCTTGTCGCCGTACGGCCACGCGTCGTGCCTGACCATGAACTCCCAGGTGCCGCCGCCCAGGATCAGCGAGTCGACCCCGGCGTAGAAGCTGTCGTAGTCGCCCTCCGGTGCCCGCGCGAGCGTCTCGAGGAACGAGAGGTCGTGGTCGCGGCCCGCGATGCGGCCGTCGAGGCTGAGCGCGGCGTAGTAGACGACGTGCGGCACGCGCCGAACCTACAACGGCGTAGGGTCTTACGTCGTGACCTCCGTGCCCGACGCCGCGACGCCGTGAGCTTCGACGTCGCCGCGGCCGCGTACGACCGCTTCATGGGCCGGTACTCGGTCCAGCTGTCGGCGCAGCTCGCCGACTTCGCAGGGGTGGAGGCGGGACAGCGGGTGCTCGACGTCGGCTGTGGGCCCGGCGCGCTGCTCACGGAGCTGGCGCGGCGTGTGTCCGCCGAGGCCGTGGCCGCGGTGGACCCGTCGGAGTCGTTCGTCGCGGCGGCCCGCGAGCGACACCCCGGAGTCGACGTCCGCCAGGGCACGGCGGAGCAGTTGCCGTTCGACTCCGACGCCTTCGACGCGGCGCTCGCGCAGCTCGTCGTCCACTTCATGGCCGATCCCGTCGCCGGACTCAGGGAGTTGGCCCGGGTCACGCGCCCGGACGGCGTCGTCGCCGCCTGCGTGTGGGACCTCGCAGGCCGCAGGGCCCCGATCTCGCCGTTCTGGCGCTCCGCGGTCGAGCTCGACCCCGGCGCGATGGACGAGTCGGCGCTGCCGGGGGCCCGGGCCGGCCACCTCGTCGAGCTGTTCGAGGTCGCCGGGCTGCGCGAGCCGGAGGAGACCGAGCTCGCGGCAGCGGTCGAGTACGCCAGCTTCGAAGACTGGTGGCAGCCGTACGGCGACGGCGTCGGGCCAGCGGGCGCCTACGTCGAGGGACTCGACGCGGAGCGGCTCGCCGAGCTCAGGGAACGGTGCCGGCGCGCCCTGCCGGAGCCGCCGTTCACCGTGACCGCGTACGCGTTCGCCGCCCGCGGCCGCGCGTGACCGCCGTTCGGTTCGGCGCGCCCGGGCACCGGTCGGCGTGGGCTGCCGCACGACCTCCTGACCCTCTGCCGAAGGAGAAGTCGACGTGGACACCATCTTGGTCGCCGTGCTGGTCGTCGTCGCGATCATCGTCGTCGGCGGGATCGTCTTCGGGATGCAGCGGCGGAACGAGGCGAAGCTCGAGGAGCGCCGCGAGGAGGCGCAGGAGCGGCGCCAGGAGGCGCGGGCGACCTCCCGTCAGGCCGAGCAGGCGCGGCTGGAGGCCGAGGAGCAGGCGGAGCGCGCACGGCGCCAGGCGGCCGAGGCGGAGCGGCTCGCGCGCGACGCCGACGAGGTCGACCCGGACGTCGAAGACGACGCCGCGGACGAGAGCGACCGGCGCTAGCGGAACGCGCGCCTCTCGGCGCGAAGTCTTCACGGATCCGGCACGGACACCGTCCCGCTGCGTCCGTATCGTGGCGGCATGGCGAAGGCGGCGGTCCAGTTCGCGTGCACGGAGTGCGGCTACTCGGCCGGGCGCTGGTTCGGTAAGTGCCCGGGCTGCGACTCGTTCGGGTCGCTCGTCGAGGAGCGCCCGCCGGAGCCCGGGAAGCCGCAGCCGAAGCCCTTGCTCCGCCTCGTCGAGGTCGATGCGGAGGAGGCCGAGCGGATCCCGACGGGCGTGGCCGAGTTCGACCGCGTGCTCGGCGGCGGGCTCGTGCCGGCGAGCCTCGTACTCGTAGGCGGCGAGCCGGGGGTCGGTAAGTCGACGCTCCTCCTGAGCGCGCTCGGGGCGATCTCCGCTGCGGGCCGGCGCGCGCTGCTCGTGACGGGGGAGGAGTCGACGGCGCAGGTGAAGCTCCGGGCGGCTCGGCTCGGCGGCACCGACCGTGTCGAGATCCTCGCGGAGACCGAGCTCGATGCCGTGTGCGCGACGCTCGAGCGCGAGCGGCCAGACGTGTGCGTGATCGATTCCGTCCAGACGCTGTACTCGCAGGAGCTCGGCTCCGCGCCCGGCTCGGTGGGGCAGGTGCGGGAGGCGGCCGGGAGGTTGCTCCGCGTGGCCAAGGAGTCCGGCGTGGCGACGATCCTCGTCGGGCATGTCACGAAGGACGGTGCCGTCGCGGGGCCGCGGGTGCTCGAGCACCTCGTCGACTGCGTGCTGCAGTTCGAGGGCGACCGCTACCACGCGCACCGTGTGCTGCGAGCCGTCAAGAACCGCTTCGGTTCGACGAACGAGCTCGGCGTTTTCGAGATGACGGGGACAGGGCTCGTCGGCGTCCCCGACCCGTCAGAGCTCTTTGGCCGAACGCTCCCTGGCGAGGTCGGCGCTGCCGTCGCGTGTTCGCTCGAGGGCACGCGCCCGCTCCTGCTCGAGATCCAGGCGCTCGTCGCGCCCACCGACCTCGCGATGCCCCGCCGGGTCGGCAGGGGTGTCGACCCGAAGCGCCTCGCGATGATCGTCGCCGTCCTCTCGCGGCACGCCGGCGTCGCGCTCGGGTCCGCCGACGTCTTCGTCAACGTCGCAGGCGGCCTCCGCATCGACGAGCCGGGAGCCGACCTCGCGATCGCCCTCGCGATCGCGTCCGCCGCGCGCGGCGTGCCCGTGCGCGACGGCGTGGTGACCTTCGGCGAGATCGGCCTGACGGGGCGGCTGCGGGCGGCGGCGCAGTCGGAGCGCCGGCTGGAGGAGTGCGCCAAGCTCGGCGTTCGGGCGGTCGTCGCGCCCGCCGGGACACGCAGCCGAAGCGCCGTCCGCGTCGTCGAGGCGGAGACGCTGCGGCAGGCGGTGCGGGCGGCTTTGGCCGAGGAGCCGGAGAAAATCCCCGCAAATACCGCTATTCGCTCAGAAAAGTAGCTGTTTTCCAGGGGTTTCTGCTATGCTGCCTCCCGTAGGCCGGGGGCTTCCATGCCGCCGGCTTCTTCCGTGAATCGAGCGACTACGCGGCTCCGGCTGCGTGACAGGAGGCTTGCTTGTTCGACGTCGGCGACAAGGTGGTGTACCCGCACCACGGGGCAGGCACGGTCATCAAGAAGGAAAAGCGCGACGTACTGGGGCAGACGCGCGAGTACCTGACCATTCAGATCCTGCACAACGACATGACCGTGAACGTGCCCGTCGAGAACGCGGAGAAGGTCGGCCTTCGCACCGTGATCGACGAGGATCTCGTGAACCAGGTGGTCACCGCTCTCACCGGCGGCTCGACCGAGATGCCGAAGAACTGGAACCGCCGGTTCAAGCACAACCGCGACAAGATGAAGACCGGCGACATCTTCGAGCTCGCCGAGGTCGTGAAGAACCTCTCGCTGCGCGACCACGAGAAGGGGCTCTCGACGGGCGAGAAGCAGATGTTCGTGAAGGCGAAGAAGATCCTCGCCTCGGAGCTGATGTACGCGAAGGGCCTCGACGAGGACGGCGCGGCCGAGTGGCTCGACGGCGTTCTGGCCGGTCCCACCGGAGACCTGCCGAAGAAGCCGGCGAAGGCCTCGAAGGCGAAGGCCGCCGCCGCCGCGTAGCGCCGCGGCGCCCGCAGCGATGAGCGTCTGGGCGCTCCTCGTCGCCGCCGGCAGCGGTCGGCGACTCGGCGAGGAGCGTCCGAAGGCGTTCGTCCGTCTCGGCGAGCTGCCTCTCCTCGCGGAGTCGCTGCGGCGCCTCGACGAGTCGAGCTGGGTGGATTCGATCGTCGTCGCCGTCCCGGCTGGGTGGGAGGAGCCGGCGATCCTGCTAGCGGAGGAGGTCGCTGCGACGAAGGTGGTCGCGAGCGTGACCGGCGGCGCGACGCGCGCCGACTCCGTCCGCGCCGCCCTCGCCGAGGTGGCGGACGACGCGCTCGTCGTGCTCGTGCACGACGCCGCGCGGCCGCTCGTCACCGACGCGGTGCTCGAGCGCGTGCTGGCTCCGCTCTCGGGGGGCTGGGACGGCGTCGTGCCGGGGCTGCCGCTCCGGGACACACTCAAGCGCGTCGAGCGCGAGCGCGTGGTTGCCACCGTCGACCGCAGCGACCTCGTCGCCGTCCAGACGCCGCAGGCGTTCCTCGCGCCCGTGCTCCGCGCGGCGTACGCCGACGACGCGGTCGGCGCCACCGACTGTTCGTCGCTCGTCGAGGCGCGCGGCGGGCGGGTCGCGGTCGTCGAGGGCGACCTGCGCCTCGCCAAGATCACGAACCCCGCCGATCTGGAGCTGGTCGAGTCGTGGCTGTAGGGGCCGTCTTCTTCGACATCGGGGAGACGCTCGTGGACGAGACGGCGGCCTGGGAAGCCGTGGCGGACGCGGCCGGCGTGCCGCGCCTCACGCTCCTCGGCCTCCTCGGCGGGACGGCGGCGCTCCGCGAGGATCACCGGCGCGCGTTCGACCTGCTCGGGCTGGAGGCGCCGCCGTGGCCCGGCTACGGCCACGACGACTTCTACCCCGACGCGCTGCCGTGCCTCCGTGCGCTGAAGGCGGCGGGTTACGTCGTCGGTCTCGCGGGCAACCAACCGCAGGCGGTGGAGCCGTTCCTCGCGGCGAGCGGTGTGGAGGTCGACGTGATCGCCTCGTCGGCGTCGTGGCGCGTCTCGAAGCCGGCCCCGCGGTTCTTCGAGCGGGTCGTCGCCGAGGCGGGCCTCCCGGCGGGTCAGGTCGCCTATGTCGGCGACCGCCTCGACAACGACGTGCTGCCGGCAGCCGCCGCAGGTCTCGTGGCCGTCTTCCTCCGGCGCGGCCCGTGGGGGTTCCTCCACGCGGAGTGGCCCGAGGTGGAGCGGGCGCACCTGCGGCTGGAGTCGCTGGCAGAGCTGCCGGAGGCGCTAGCCCGTGTCTGAGCTCAGGGTCGGGCTCGGCGTCGACGCGCACGCGCTCGAGGCGGGGGTGCCGCTCGTCCTCGGCGGCGTCGCCCTCGACCACCCGCGGGGGCTCGCGGGCCACTCGGACGGCGACGTGATCGCGCACGCGCTCACGGATGCCCTGCTCGGTGCAGCCGGCCTCGGCGACATCGGCGCGCTCTTCCGCTCGGACGACGAGCGCTGGCGCGGTGCGGACTCGCTCGACCTGCTCGCCGAGGCCTACGGGCAGGTGCGCGCCGCCGGCTTCGCGCTCGTGAACGCCGACTGTGTCCTGATCGGGGAGGAGCCGCGGATCGCCCCGCACCGTGACGCGATGCGCGAACGGCTCGCGGCTGCGCTCGGCGTCGAGGGCGCGCGCGTCAACGTCAGGGCGACCACCACCGACCGTCTCGGCTTCACCGGTCGCGGCGAGGGCCTCGCGGCCGAGGCCGTTGCGCTCCTGGAGCGGGCGTGAAGCTCGTCCGCTACGCCGACCGCCCGGATCTGCTCGAGCGCCGCTACGCCGAGCTCTCACTGCCGACGTTCCCGGAGTACATGCACCACAACCCGCCCGGCGCGCGCTTCTGGTCGCGTCTCTACACGGAGTTCCCCGACTTCCAGCTGGGGCTCCTCGACGGTGACAGCCTCGTGGCGGAGTGCCACGCGCTGCCGATCCACTGGGACGGGACGCTGGCAGGGCTGCCGGGCGGCTGGGACGAGGCCTTCGAGAGCGGGATGACGTCCGGCTTACCGCCGACGGCGCTCTCGGCGCTCGCGATCAGCGTGCATCCGGCGCGCCAGGGGGAGCGGCTGTCCAGCCGGATGATCCAGGCGTTCCGCGACGCAGCCCGCGACGCGGGCCTCGAGCACGTGCTGGCTCCCGTGCGACCGACGCTGAAGGCGCGCTACCCGCTGATCCCGATCGAGCAGTACGTGCGGTGGCGCCGCGCAGACGGCGCCCACTTCGACCCGTGGCTACGGATCCACGAGCGCGTCGGCGGCGAGATCCTGGCGCCGTGCCCGCGCTCGATGGTGATCGAGGCTCCCGTCGCAGACTGGGAGGAGTGGACGGAGCTGCGGTTCCCGGAGGACGGTGAGTACGTCTTCCCCGGCGCGCTGGCGACGCTCGTCGTGCGCGACGGTGTCGGGATGCACGTGGAGCCGAACGTCTGGGTGCGGCACGCCGTCTAGCCGGGCGGCGCCGCCGCACGCATTGCGTCCATCTCTCGAAACGCGGGGTTGACGACGCCCCAGCCGGTCACGGCCAGGTAGCAGATGCCGATGGCGAGCAGCGTCGCCTCGATCCCGAGCGCCTCGACGACGAGGCCGCCGAGCAACGCGCCGAGCGGGATCGCCGCATACGACCCGGCCGCACCGACGCCGAAGACGCGGCCGCGCATGTGCGGCGGCACCCGCTCGTAGGCGACGACGCCGAGGATGGGGTTCAGCGGTCCGGCGGCAAGTCCCCAACCGGCCGCGATCGCGAGTGTGACCGGGAGGGAGGGCAGCGTGGAGAGTGCGAGATAGGGCAGGCTCGCGCAGAGGTAGGCGAGCACGAACGTCCGTCGCCGCGGCAACCGGTGCCCGATCGCGCCGAAGACGAGCGAGCTCAGCAGCGCGAAGCCGCCGAACGTGCCGAGGATCACGCCGAGGCTGACGGGGCTGCCGAAGGCCGCGTCCGCGAAGACCGGCAGCAGCACCGGCGTGAGCGGAGCGTCGAGGAAGTTCGTCAGCAGCACGGTCAGCAGGACGGCGCGTACGAGCCGGTCGTGGAAGACGAAGCGCACGCCGGACCAGAGCCGCGTGAAGTAGCGGCCCTCGTCCTCCTCGGCCTCGTGACGCACCGCGGCGGGGACGGCGACCGCGATCAGCGCGGCGGAGACGAGGAAGCTGCCCGCGTTCAGCCAGAGCACGTTCACGGCGCCGGCTGTGGCGACGAGGACTCCGGCGAGCGGCGCACCGACGAGCACGGAGCCGCGCTGGATTCCCTCGCGGAGCCCGGTCGCGCGCTCGAGCCGCATCTGCGCCAGCTCGGCCACGTCCGGGAGGAGCGCCCGGCGCGCGGTCGCGCCCGGCGCGTCGAGCAGCGCCCCGAGGAAGACGAGCGCGTAGAGCACGGGCAGCTCGAGCCCGAGCGTCAGGTGGAGGAGCGGGATCGCCGCCACGGCGATCGCGCTCGCGAGATCGGAGACGACGCTCGCCGTACGGAAGCCGATCCGGTCGACGAGCGCTCCGCCGAAGAGCCCGGCGAAGATCGGCGGCAGGAACGTGAAGAACCCGACGAGCCCGGCGAGCGCCGGTCGGCCCGTCTCCTGGAGCACGTACCACGGGATTGCCACGAGGGCGGCGACGTTGCCGACGAGTGAGACCGCGTCCGCGGCGAGGAGGGCGAGGAGCGGCCGTCGCGTGCGCCTGGGGGCGTTCATCGGTCAGGCCGGCAGTGCGACGACGTCACCCTCCAGGTGCACGAGCCCGTCGCTCGCCAGCGACCGTACCGCCTCGCCGTCGAGCTCCGCCAGCGCGCGCGGGCCTTCGGCGACCAGACGCAGCGCGTGCGCCCGCCGCTCCCGGAAGGAGCCCGCGAACGGCGACTGCCGCCGCAGCGGCTCGTAGCGGCGTCCTCGCGAAGGGCACCCCTCCGCGAGCGGACAGCTGCCGCACCGTGGGACGCGCGCCAGGCAGATCGTCGCGCCGAGGTCGAAGAGCGCCTGCAGCGACTGGGGCCCGAATGCATGTCCGGTCCGTTCCTGGATCCGCGCGACGTTCGTGTCGACCGGGAGCACCGGCTCGCCGTAGGCCTGGTTGCGGATGGCGGCGGCCGTGTACGGCCCCACGCCGGGCAGCTCCGTCAGGTCGGCAGGCCAGCCGCCTTCGGCGACCATGCTTGCGGCCCGGTGGAGGTTGACCGCACGCCGGTTGTAGCCGAGCCCCTGCCACGCGCGGATGACGTCGGCGCGTGACGCAGCGGCGAGCGCTGCCGGCGCCGGCCAGCGCTCGAGCCAGGCGCGGTAGCGAGGGACGACGCGCTCGACCTGCGTCTGCTCCAGCATCACTTCAGAGACCAAGATCGCGTACGGGTCGCGCGTCCGACGCCAGGGCAGGTCGCGGCCGTTGCGCCGGTACCACGCCAGGAGGACCTCGTCCACCGCGCAACCCTAGAGCTTGCGGCGGCGCGCACCGAAGCGTCAGGCAGCCCGCCACCACCGGAGCCGGCTGCCACGAGACGCCCGGCTCGCGGCCGAACCCCGGTGCGCGCACCGTGCGCCAGCGGGAACAATGCGGGCATGGACGCTACGCGCGAGGCCGAGCTGCTCGTGCAGCTCTGGCAGGAGCTGCAGGAGGCGCAGGTCGCCGGCGACACGCGGCGGCTCTCGTCGTTGCGGGCGCTCGCCGAGGCGCAGGTCCGTCGTCCAGATGCGTCCGGTGAGTGGGAGCTCCTCGCCCGCGAGGCCGGCCGTCACACGAGCCGCCTGCACGAACAGGTGGAGGCGCAGCCGACCGCCGGGGTGGGTGCCGATCCTGCGGCGGGGTACTCCGAGCCCGCGGGCGGGTACGTGCTCGACGAGGTCGGCGCCCCCGACTCCGTGCTGGAGCCCGCCGAGGAGGGCTCGACCCCGTCGCGCGGCCGGCGGCTGGGGCCGATCATCTGGCTCCTGATCGTCGTCGGCTATCTAGTGCTGCAGGTGATCGGCGGTCTCACGGGCGACTCGCCGTAATGACCGTCCGGGTTCGCTTCGCGCCGAGCCCGACCGGCTCGCTCCACCTCGGCGGCGCGCTGTCGGCGGTCGCGAACCGCCGCCGGGGCGACTGGCTGCTGCTCCGCATCGACGACACCGAT
>DASQNG010000135.1:0-25271 GCA_035645095.1 Gaiellaceae bacterium
CGGCGCTACGCCGACGCAGCGGTTTACGTCGCGACGGACGACGCGCAGGACGCCACGGTCGTCGGCCGACTCTCGCTGGCGCGCGACCCGCACCCGGCGAGCGGGCACGTCGCCGACCTCGGGATCCTCGTGGCGGCGACGCACCGCCGCCGCGGCGTCGGGAGCGCGCTGCTGGAGCAGGCGGTCGTGTGGGCACTCGGAGCCGGGATCACGAAGATCGAGCTCCACGTCTTCCCCTGGAACGAGCCCGCGCTGCGGCTCTACGAGCGCTTCGGGTTCGAGCGGGAAGGTGTCCGCCGCCGCCACTACCGCCGGGGCGGCGACTACGTCGACGCGGTGCTGATGGCGCTGCACGTCGACGAGCACACATCCTGAGTCACTGGGCGACGCGCACCGCGAGCTCCGCCCACACGGGCGGCTCGCCGCTCTGCGGGACGTACCGGCGCGCGGCCTCGGTCGAGAGCAGGTGCGGCGCGGGCTCGATCCCCACGCGCGGCAGGTCGAGCCGGTCGGCGTCCCAGCACGTCGCCACCGTCGCGTCCTCGGCCGTCAGCCCGTCGGCGTGGAAGCGGCACGCCTCGGCGAGCAGCGCGACGCCGTCGTCGTCGAGCGCCAGGAGCGCCGTCGCCTGCAGCTCCTCGGCGAAGGCGGCCGCGCGAGGGCCGTGCCCCGGGTCGTAGTTGTCGTTGACGCGCATCGTGTCGTGCAGGAGCGCGAAGAGGAAGACCACGTGCGCGTCGCTCCCGGGGGTGCGCTCCGCGAGCCACAGGCCGTTCCTGGCAACGGTGCGCCAGTGTCGCTCGCCGTGGATGTGCGACCGGATGCCGGTGCTGCGCTCCCGGACGCGCGCGAGCAGCGGGTCGAGCCGGAACGGCATCGCGCCATCTTCGCCGAGCGGATCGTCGCCGTGTAGCGTGCGCGCATGGTGGTGACGCCCGGCGCCCGGCGGTGGAGCGACCTCTTCGCGGAGCGGACGCGGGCCGGGGTCGGCGGGGGGATCCTCGAGATCCTCGCCCTCGCCGCCGACACGCGGCTGATCCCGTTCGCCGGCGGCTTCCCCGACCCGCAGACGTTCCCGGCCGCGGAGGCAGCGGCCTTCCTCGAGGAGATCGTCACGACGGGCGACCTGAGCGCACTCCAGTACGCGCCCACCCGCGGGCTGCCGGGGCCGCTCGACGCGCTCGCCCAGCGCCTCGACGCGCTCCAGGGGCGACGGCCGGCCGACGACGAGCTCCTGATCACAAGCGGCGGGATCGAGGCGCTCGAGCTGCTCGGCAAGTCCTTCCTCGACCGCGGCGACGTCGTGGCGGTCGAGGCTCCGACGTACCTCGGCGGGATCATGGCCTTCCGCAGCTTCGAGGCCGAGCTCGCCGCGGTGTCGCTCGACGAGGACGGGCTGCAGGTCGACGAGCTCGAGCGCGCGCTCGGAACCGGGCTCCGCCCGAAGCTCCTCTACACGATCCCGGACCACCAGAACCCGGCGGGCGTCAGCCTCTCGCTCGAGCGGCGGCAGGCGCTCGTCGAGCTCGCCCGGCGCCACGGCTTCCTCCTCGTCGAGGACGTGGCCTATCGCGAGCTCGGTTTCGACGGTGACGCGCTGCCGAGCCTCTGGAGCCTCGCGCCGGATGCGGTCGTGCAGGTCGGGACGACCTCGAAGACGTTCTTCCCGGGCGTACGGCTCGGCTGGGCGGCAGGGCCGGCGGAGGTGGTCGAGCAGCTGACGGTCGCGAAGCAGAACACGGATCAGTGCGCGGCCGCGCTCGGGCAGAAGCTGTTCGAGGGGTACGCGCGCCGCGGCGCGATGGACGAGCAGCTCGTCCGCTCCCGCGCGCTCTACCGGCGCCGCTGCGATCGGCTGCTCGCCGCGCTCGAGCGGACGATGCCGCCCTCCGTCGCCTGGACGCGGCCCGCGGGCGGCTTCTTCTCGTGGCTGACGCTGCCGGACGGCTTCGAGGCGCCGGCGTTCGCCCGTCGCGCGGCGGCGGCGGGGGTTGCGATCGTCCCCGGGGCGCCGTTCTTCCCCGACGGCCGCGGCGGCGGGAACGTGCGGCTCTCGTTCAGCCGGGTCGAGGACGAGCTGATCGACGACGGGATCGAGCGCCTGGCAGCGCTCGTCGGCGAGACCGAGAGGAGCGCGGCGTGACGGATCCGGAGCAGTACTTCGCGGGTGCGACCCCGCAGTCGGGGGAGCGGGGGACGTGGGTGAGGTGGGACGGGCTCGAGCCGTTCGAGATGGTGCCGGGCTTGACCTTCCAGCCCGTGCTCGGCGAGCGCCTGATGGTCAACTTCGTCACCTTCGAGCCGCACACGGAGGCGCCGCTCCACTGGCACGACGAGGAGCAGATCACGTACGTGATGGATGGGGAGTTCGAATTCGAGGTGGCGGGCGAGACGCGGACGCTGCGCCGCGGCGACGCCGTCGTGATCCCGCCGAACGTGCCGCACGGTGCGCGAACGCACGACTCCCCGTGCGTCGAGGTCGACGTGTTCCACCCGCCGCGGCGGGGCGTGATCGAGGCGATGGGGCTCGAGCCGGCCGGGTCGGAGCCGGGGGCGTAAGGAGTGGAGCTCGGGCTCGCCGGCCGCCGCGCGATCATCACCGGCGGCTCGAAGGGCCTCGGGTTGGCGATCGCCGAGGAGCTCGTCCGTGAGGGCGCGCACGTTGCGATCTGCTCGCGGAACGAGGAGGAGATTCAGGCGGCGGCGGAGCATCTCCGCGCGGCCGCGGAGGGCGGCACGGTCTTCGCCGCCCGGGCCGACGTCACCTCTCCCGACGACGTCGAGGCGTTCGTCGCCGCGGCGGTCGCCGGCCTCGGCGGCGTCGACTGCCTCGTCAACAACGCCGGCCGCGCGCGTCCGGGGACCTTCGCGACGCTGACGGACGAGGACTGGGAGGCCGATCTCGGCGTCAAGCTCTTCGCCGCGATCCGGATGAGCCGGGCTGTGCTGCCGCACCTCCGGGAGGTCGGAGGCGGCCGGATCGTCAACATCGGCGCCGTCCAGGGCCGCGCCCCCGATCCCGCCTTCTTCGCGACGTCGGTCAACCGGGCGGCCGGGAACTCGTTCACGAAGACGCTGGCGCTCGAGCTCGCGCCGGAGAACATCCTCGTGAACGCCGTCAACATCGGCTTCGTCGTCACGCCGCAGTGGGAGAACATCCGTGCGCGCCGCGCCCCGGACCTCTCGGCGGAGGACTTCTTCGCCGGCCTCGCGGCGGCCGAGGTGCCGCTCGGGCGGTTCGGCCGGCCGGACGAGGTGGCGGGCATCGTCGCCTTCCTCCTCGGCGCGCGCGCGAGCTACATCACCGGTGCCTCGATCGACGTCGCGGGAGGGATGGGCCGCTACGTCTGACTGCCCGTCTTGACGTCGTGGCGTGAATCGTGGTACCGTCCCTTCATACCCGTGGGGGGTATATAGGCGGACGGAGAGGAGCTCTCGTGGAGCACGCGCACGCAGGACACGCCGGCCACGGTGGGGAGCAGGGGGGGCACGCCGAGCAGGGGCACGGCAGCTCGCTGAACCGCGTCGCCGCCCTCGCCACCCTCCACTGCCTCACCGGCTGCGCGATCGGCGAGGTGCTCGGGCTCGTGATCGGGACGGCGATCGGCCTCTCCAATCCCGCCACGATCGCGCTGGCGGTGACCCTCGCGTTCGTCTTCGGCTACTCGCTCACGATGCTCCCGCTGCTGCGCGCGGGGCTCGGCATCGGAGCCGCGCTGCCGATCGCCTTCGCCGCGGACTCCTTCTCGATCGCGGTGATGGAACTCGTCGACAACGGCGTCATGCTCGCGATCCCCGGCGCGATGGACGCGCCGCTCCGGAACCCGCTCTTCTGGGGCGCTCTCGCGTTCGCGCTCGGCGTCGCCTTCGTCGCGGCCTTCCCTCTCAACCGGCACCTGATCGCGCGCGGCCTCGGGCACGCCGTCGTCCACGCCTCCCACGGGACGGGCGGTGCGCCGGCGGCGCCGCAGTCGCCGCGGCGCCTCGTCGCGCTGGGCCTGACGGCGATGGCGGCGACGATCGGGATCGCGACGGCGGGGGCCGTCCTCGTGGAGGCGCACGGCGACGACTCGCCGCCCCCTGCCCACGAGGACGGCGGGCACGGCTGACGCCTAGGTCACGGTAGGCGCCGTCGCCCCCTCCGGCGGCGGCTCCTCGCGTGCCTCGCCCCCCACGGTGCGCATCGCGCCTCCCAGCGTCACCCGCGTCCACCGCTCGCTGAAGCCCGCCAGGAAGGCGACGACGGCGTAGAACGGGAACGTCTTCGTGCCGGGGTCGACCGGCAGCAGCGGCGTCTGCACGAGGAAGTGCACCACGACGCCCGAGACGGCGCCGATCAACGGCCGGTACGCACCGAGCTCGCGGACGCCGCGTCGCCCGAGCTCGTGGTCGATCGTGAAGCGGCTGCCGCGCGACATCCGCATCAGCACGCTCACGACGGCGCCGATCGCGCCGGCTGCCAGAGACGCGTAGAAGGCGCGGACGTCGTCCGTCCGCAGGCTCGTCGCGCCGAACAGCGCGAGCAGCGGCACGAACAGCACCGCCAGCGCGATCGTCAGCGGGACGCCGAAGAAGAGCATGCCCTCGACGTAGCGCAGCCGGCCGCGGGTGTCGCCGGCCCGGTGGTAGTAGTCCTCGATCCCCGAGAGCTCGGCACGCTGCCGCGCGGCGAAGCGCTCCGCCTCCCGCTGCGTCGGGGGGTCGTCGCCGTGGCGCTCGATGAACCCCAGCACGTGCGCCTCCACCGTGTGCAGCCACTGCATCGCGACCGCTTGCGGAATCCCCTCGAGCCCCTTCGCCGCCTTGAGGGCGAGCACGTCGCACTCGTGCAGCAGGTCGGCGATCGCGGGCGTCTCCGTCGTCACCCAGTCCGAGACGCGGTGCAGGCGGTACTCCTCGTCCTCGTCGATGCCCGCGAGCCCACCGAGCCGCCTGCGCCTCGTGGTCTTCCGCGTCAGCGCGACGGCCGAGGCGTCCCGGCGGCACCAGTAGGCGTCCACGAGCTCTCCGCACTCGGCCTCGAACCCCTGCAGGCGCTCCCCGAAGGTGGCGCGGGCCTCCTCGTCGGGCTGCCGGTCCCACGTGTGATGCGCTCGGACGACATCGGAGAACGAGATGCGGCTCGGCGTCGAGCCGTTCGTCGTCCCGTGCACGGAATTCTCGGGCATGCGCCACCACTCCCCGCCGCAGCTCGATTGTCGAACCCGCTCAGGGTACGCCGCCGGGTGGGCGGCGGCAAGGGCGCGTCGGCGGGTGTCGCGCTGCGCGTCGCGGGAACAGACGCTCGCGACAGCCGGACCCACGACCGAGGAGGTGTCCATGTCCACGAGCCAGCCCGAGAGCGGCACGAAGGACAAGAACTACGACCTGATCACGATCACGCAGCTGTGCCTCGAGCACGTGTGGCGGCTCGAGCAGTACGCGCAGGACGCCGAGCGGGACGGGGACGACGAGCTCGCGTCGCTCTTCCGGCGCATGCAGGAGCACAGCCGTCGCGGCGGCGAGGAGTGCAAGAAGATGCTCCGCGGGCGGCTCGGACAGGCGGAGTAGGCGGGGCCTGGCCGGCCGGCGTCGTCGCTGCCGATCCGAGCGACGGCGCCGCCGCCGGCCGTGCATCCTCGGCTACGGCGGCGTAGGGTCGCGGCGTGCGGAGGGTCCAGCATGGGGGCGTCTGAGAGTCGCGCGCCCGCCCCGCCCGGCTGCGGCGCGCCCCTCGCGGGTTCCGCGCGATGAGGCTCGGGGTCTCGGCCGCCGTCGTCGACGGGGCGCTCGTGCCTGGCGACCTCGACGTCGCCGACGGGCGCGTCGTGGCCGTCGGGCTCGCCGGGCAGGGGCGCGGCGTGGCGGTGCCGGGTCTCGTCGACCTCCACGTTCACGGCTTCGGCGGCGTCGACTTCGCAGGCGCCGACACCGAAGGCTACCGCCGGGCGGCCGCCGCGCTCGCGGCCGCCGGAACGACGGCGTTCCAGCCGACGTTCGTCACCGCACTCGAGGAGGAGCTGCTCACGTCGATCCGGGCCGTGCCGGCCGCCGTCGGCGGCGCGACCGTCCTCGGGTGCCACCTCGAGGGGCCGTTCCTCTCCCCGGCGCGGCTCGGGATGCATCCCGCGGAGGCCCGGTGCGACCCCGACCCGGGCCTCCTAGAGCGCCTGCTCGCGGCCGGTCGTGTGACGGAGGTGACGCTCGCGCCGGAGCTCCAGGGGGCACTCGCGCTCGTCGGGGTGCTCACGAGGCGCGGCATCGTGGTCTCCTGCGGGCACAGCGACGCGACGGCGGCCGAGGCGCACGCCGGTTTCGACCGCGGCGCACGTGCCGTCACCCATCTCTTCAATGCGATGCGCCCCTTCGCGCACCGCGACCCGGGTCTCGCCGGCGCGGCGCTCACCCGCGACGACGTCGTCGTCGAGCTGATCCTCGACGGGTACCACCTTGCGGACGAGGCGGTGCTGCTCGCCTGGCGCGCCGCCGCCGGGCGCGTCGCGCTCGTGACGGACGCCGTCGAGGCTGCGGGGGTCGGCGACGGGCGCTGGCGGCTCGGCGCCGTTCCCGTCGAGGTGCGCGACGGCGCGGTCCGTCGGCTCGACGGCGTGCTCGCCGGCAGCGTCCTCACGCTGCACGGGGCCGTGCGCGAGCTCGTGCGGCTCGGCGTGGCGTTGGCGGCTGCCGTCGACGCGGCGACGCGGGTGCCGGCACACCTCGTGGGTCGTGACGACGTCGGCTCGATCGCGCCCGGTTCACGTGCCGACGTGGTCGTGCTCGACGACCGGCTGGATCTCGTGCGCGTGCTCGTCGCCGGGCGCGAGGTTCGCGCCGGCTGAGCTTCGCTGCTAGGCGCGGGCGAGCCGCGAGCCGCTCACGGCCGCCACGAGCGCGACGGCCACGATGACCACGACCACGAACTGGAGCAGCGTGCCGAGGTCGAGCACGTTCGCGATCAGGCCGCCCAGGAGGCCGGCGGCGACTCCCGTACCGGCCGTTGCCAGCAGGCTGATCTCCTGCTTGCCGGGGAGGATGAGCCGTGCCAGCGCGCCGATCACGAGGCCGACGAGCGCCCACCACAGGAGCTTGAGGGCGAGCCCGACGACGAGCCAGCCGAGGACGAACAGGACGACGATCGCGATGAGGGCGATGAGGAGGATCGGCATGGAGGTCTCGTGCCCCGTCTTCCGGTGGGCAAACGAGCAGGAGCCGGTCGCCTCGCGCTCAGGCGCCGAGGTGGTGCACCCACACGACCGCCGGGCCGGCGTGGAGGAAGCGCTCCACACGAACGAGCGCGAGCCCCTGCGCGCGCCAGCCGGGACCGAGCAGGTTCGCCCGGTGGCGCGGCGAGCGCAGCCAGCCATCGACCAGCACGCGTACCGAGCGCCCCTCGCCGGCTGCCCACGCGAGGTTCTCGCCCCCACCGCGGTCCCAGCCGGACGCGGCGAGCGTCTCGGCGACCGGGCGGCCGCACGGCGTGTGCGAGAACTCGGCGCACCGGACGACGGCCTCTGCCTTCACTGCCGCCGATCGCTGGAGCCGGGCGTCCCAGACGAGCGGCGGCAGGCCGCGCTCCCGGCGCGCTTGGTCGAGCAGGCACCGCATCGCCGCCATCTGCTCCCGTGGCCCCGCGGTGGGCGAGTCGTCGTGCGGGCACGTGCCCGGGGGCGCGAGGTGCCGCGTCCACTGGCTCGCTGCCGGCTCGGGCGCCGTGGCCGCGAGCGCCAGCCCGCCGCCGAGCGTCGTCGTCGCGCGCACGCCCCCGGCAACGAGCACTCCGAGCACGGCGAACGCCAAGAACACCCGGACGGCTCCGCCGCGCCGCCGCCGCGACACCCGCTCGTCGCTCCCGCACACGCGACCGGTATCCCGCTCCGGGGACGCAGCCCAAACCTCTCCCTTCCATGCGAACATGTGTTCGTGACCGCTCAGGGCACGCCGCTCACGCGCTTCCGACGCGCGATCGAGACCCGGAGCCTGCTGCTCGCGGAGCTCGCCGCCCGCGAGTGCGGCCGGCTGCCGCTCGAGGACGTGCTGTCGCTCGTGCTGCTGTACGCGGCTGAACGCTCGCCGAAGTTCGACCGGGCGGCCGTCCGCTTCCTCGGGCGGCTGTGCGACGGCGGCGAGAGGACGGTCGCCGACCTGCACCTCGCGGCGGCCGCTCTTGCCTCGGTGCGCGACCGCCCGGACGTTGCCGTCCACGTGCTCCGCACGTTGCTGCGGTAGCTCCTGGGGTGCCGTCACCAGGCAGCACCCTCACGTGAGGGATGCTTGAATACCCCGCGGCGAGCGAAGATGAGTTCGCCGGCCGGCGAGGCGGCACGTCGTCCAGGAGGAGAGATCGTGAGCGCGGCACCACCCACAGTCCTGCGGGTCCTCGTTGCCGACGACCATCGGCTGATGCTGTCCGCCGTGCGGCGCGCGCTCGGCCGCTCCGACCGGCTCGAGGTCGTGGGTGAGGTGGACGAGGCGATGAAGGTGATCCCGGCAGTCGGAGAGCTCGAGCCGGACGTCGTCCTCCTCGACATCCGGATGCCGGATCTCGACGGGCTCACCTGTCTCGAGCGCCTGAAGCGGCACCACCCCGAGGTGGCGGTCGTGATCCTCTCGACCTTCGCCGGCGACGACTACGTCGAGGCCGCCCGAGCACGTGGCGCCGAGGGCTACATCGTCAAGACCGTCGACCCGCTCGGCCTCCCGGCGATGGTGTGCGAGGCCGTCGCGTCACCGGAGTTCGTGCTGTTCCGCCCTGAGATCGACGAGCCGGTGGCCGAGCCGCAGGACGCGCACGGCCTGAGCGAGCGCGAGGTCGCGATCGTGCGTGCGGTCTCGCGCGGGCTGACGAACAAGGAGATCGGCCGCGAGCTCTTCGTCAGCGAGCAGACCGTGAAGTTCCACCTGCGCAACATCTACCGCAAGCTCGAGATCGGCAGCCGAGCCGAGGCCGCGCGCTGGGCGATCGAGAACGGCCTCGCCGGCGCCTCGACGCCGTCCGCCGGCGGATGAGCGCGACTCCGCCGCCGCGCCCTCCGAACACGCTGCCGCCACCGTCGCCCGCCGACCTCGTCGAGGGTCGGGCGCCGTGGGCCGAGCTCGGAGCGGTCGAGGTCGACCGCCTCGTCGAGCGGGGTGCGCGGCTCGGCGCCGCGGCCGGCGGCGACGCGCAACGGCTGGCGGCCGATCTCGTCGCCGGCGGAGCGGCCGCTCGGCTCGCGCTCGAAGGCCGCCTGTCGGCCCAGCTCGCCGACGAGCTCGTCGCGTGGGCGGCACCGCGGGGCGAGCGCGATCCGGACGCGGTGCGCGTCTCGCTCTTCCTGCGCACGCTGCTCGAGCTGGCCGCGTCCGCTGCGGATCCGGACGCGCACGCGGCCGCGGTACTGACGACGCTTCTCTCGTTCGGCCCCGCGCACGGGGCCCGCCTCGGGCTCGTCGGCGGGGGGCAGGTGGCCGTCGGCCGGCCGGTGGACGACGACGACGCGATCACGCTCGCCACGGCGGACGCAGCGCTCGACCTCGTGCCGTTCGCCGGTGCCGAGAGCCGCTGCCGTGTCCTGGCCGAGGAAGCCGTCCGCCTCCTCCATGCCGACGCGGCGGCACGGCCGCCTGCCGGTGCTGCCGAGCTCGCGCGACTCGAGGCCGCAGAGAGGCGGCTCCGCCGCCTTGCGCTCGACCTCCACGACGGCCCCGCGCAGGACGCGACGGCGCTCGCCTCCGACGCGACGCTGCTCGAAGCCGACCTCGGCGGCGCCGTGTCGCCCGAGTCGCTCGCCGAGGCGCGGGAGCGTGCGGCGGAGATCCGGCAACGGCTCGTCTCGCTCGGCCGCGACATCCGCGACCTGGCGGAGGTGCTCGAGCCGCGGGCGATCCTCGGCGCGCCGCTCAAGGACGTCCTCGAGCGGGAGGCGGAGGCGTTCGCGCGGCGAGCCGGCTTCACGCCGTCGCTCCAGGTCGACGAGGAGCTCGGCGCGATGACGGCGTCGCAGCAGATCGCGCTCGCTCGCGTCGCGCGCGAGGCGCTGACGAACATCGGCGAGCACGCGCAGGCCACCGCCGTGTCGATCACCGTGACGGCGTCGAGCGAGGGCGTGTCGCTCGTCGTCGTGGACGATGGGCGGGGTTTCGATGTCGGAGCGGCCCGGGAGCAGCGCTCCGGCAGCGGGCTGGGGCTCGACGGCATGCACGAGCGCGTCCGGCTGCTGGGCGGGCGGCTCGAGCTCGACAGCCGCCCCGGCGGCCCGACGCGGGTGGCGGCCCTCGTCCCGCGGTGGCGCCCGTCGACCTGAGGCTTCGCCGCACGGCCAGCCCGAACTACCCTTTCGACGCGTACCGGTGCTGCGTGGCGGGATGGATACTGGGCCGGATGCATCTCGCAGTCAACGACCCGGACGCGGTTCCGGCCCTCGTCGCCGCGCTCCGCAGTGGGGCGTGCTCGGCCGAGCCTGCGGGCGACGCCGGCGTGCGCGTGGGGATTCCATGGCTTCGCGGAGCGGACGACGCCGCACAGGCGGAGATCGAGCTGACGTTCTTCGTGCGCGCCTGGGAGTCGCTCCACCCCGGCCTGCGGATCAGCCTCGCCGCCACTCCTGCCGGCTGACTACGCGGCGCTGGTCAGCAGCGCCCGCTCGTGGGCAATCCTGATCGCGTCCGTGCGGGTCGTCGCGCCCAGCTTCCGGTACACGTTGCGGAGATGGAACTTCACCGTCTGGTCGCTGACCCAGAGCTCGCTCGCGATTTCCCGGTTCGAGCGACCGAGCGCGAGCTGCTCGAGGACGCGGAGCTCCTTCTCGGAGAGGCCGGCCGTCGGTGCCGCAACGCTCGGCGTCTCCCGGTGGTAGACGCTGCGATCGACGGTCTGTCGGAGCGCGGCGGGGAGGTCGAGGGGGTCGATCCGCTTCACGATGTACCCCGACGCGCCACGCGCGAGGGCAGACGAGATGAGCTCCGGCTCGTCGAGCGCCGAGAAGACGACGACCGAGATGGTCGGGTGCAGCCGGCGGAGCGTCGTCAGGCCCGAGAGCCCCTCGACGTCGGGAAGGCGTAGGTCGAGGAGGACGATGTCCGGCTGGAGCTCCGCGATGCGGCGGAGCGCCGTGGCGAAGGAGTCCGCGTCGCCGACGAGACGCAACCCGCCGGCGCCGTCGAGGATCGCTCCGACCGCCTCGCGCATCAGCGCGTGGTCGTCGACGAGGAAGATTTTCAGGTCTAGGTGCCGCATATCAGGACAAGGCACACGATATGTGCCTGCGCCAGCGGCGTATCCCTCGAAACGGGGATCTTTCGCCGCCCGTCCCTTCGGCCAGCCGGACTCGCTCCGACGGACGGGGACTTTCCGCACGCTCCGTGGTTTGATCCGCTCATGACGTACGGAGCCGGCAGCCTCACCGATACGCACGACGAGGCCGCCACCGTCCTCACCTGGCGTTACTGCGTCCTTCGCCGCGCCGGCTACGACGAGGACGCGGCGGCTGCGCTCGCACCCGCGGAGGTCGACCTGCACACGGCCGTGTCGCTGCTCGAGCGCGGTTGCGCGCCGGACACCGCGCTCGCGATCCTGCTCTAGGCGCTCCCGACGCCGGCGGGGGGCGACGCCGAAACGCCGGCGCTCGGCGGCTCTCTCAGTGGCTGCCGGTCGCCACGCGCGCGCCGCAGCGGTCGCAGCGGGCGAAGAGGCCCACGACGAAGAACCTCCGGTGGCGCGGGATCTTGTGCCCGACGACCCTGCACACGAGTCGCGCCATCTCGGTGCGAGTGTAGCCCGTTTTCCGGCCGATACAAAACCGAATCCGAGCGTTCGCGGATGCACGGTCACGGCGCGCACGGATGCCGCCTCGGTGCTCGCTCGCGATGCTGGACACGTCCAGGCGAGTGAAGGGAGGAGAGCGGTGACGAGAAGAGTCTTGGGGGCGTTCGTGGCCGCGCACGGCGTAGCGCACACCCTCGCGTTCGCGATCGCGTGGAAGCTGACGGAGGCGCCCGACCTGCCGTACACGACGGATCTGCTCGGCGGCCGTGTCGACGTGGGCTCGGTCGGCATCCGCGTCGTCGGGGTGCTGTGGCTCGTCGCCGCGGCGGTGACGGTCTTCGCCGCGCTGCGGGTCTGGCGCCGGCACCCGCTCGCGCGGGCGACGCTCGCGGGCGCCACGGGCTTCTCGCTGCTCCTCTGTCTGACCCAGCCGGGGCGGGCGCAGGTCGGTCTCGCGATCGACGTCGTGCTGCTGCTCGCGCTCGCCGCCTGCCGGCTGCTCGCGCGACGCGCGGGGCGGCCCCCGCAGCGTGCGGCGACGGCGTGAGAGGACCAGCGGGGAAACGCGGAGGAAAGGAGACGAGATGACGGTGCTCGTGACTGCAGCGGGGAGACACGGGGCAACCGTGGAGATCGCGGAGCGCGTGGCAGGGGTGCTCGCGGAGGCCGGGCTCCCTGTCGACCTCCGTGCGCCGCGGGAGGTCGAGAGCGTCAGCGGCTACGACGCGGTCGTGCTCGGGAGCGGGGTCTACGTGGGCCGGTGGGTCGAGGACGCCCGTGCGTTCGCCGCACGACACGCGGACGAGCTCGCGGAGCTTCCGACGTGGCTCTTCAGCAGCGGGCCGGTCGGCGACCCGCCGAAGCCGGGAGGCGAGGGAGCCGTCGACGTGCGGGAGATCGTCGACGCGATCCGGCCCCGCGGGCACGAGGTGCTCGCCGGGAGGATCGACCGGAAGGCCCTCTCGCTCGCGGAGCGCGTGGTCGTGAAGGCGGTCGGCGCCCCCTCCGGCGACTACCGCGACTGGGACGCGATCGACGGCTGGGCGCGAGCGATCGCCGCCGACGTGGCCGCTGCCCGGTCGGCTTGACGCCCTGCACCTGCGGGCCGCGCCGCCGTCGCCCGCAGGTGCAGCCCCCCAGCCGCAGCTGGCGTATGCTCCCCGCGTCCGGTCCCGGCGCGGAGGTCGAGGGGGTTTCTGATGGCGAGCGTGACGTACGCCGACGTGACGAAGCAGTTCGAGGATTCGGTCGCGGTCGACGGCCTCGACCTGGAGATCGAGGATGGCGAGTTCCTCGTGCTCGTCGGGCCTTCGGGCTGCGGCAAGAGCACGGCCCTCCGGATGCTGGCGGGCCTCGAGGACATCTCCGCGGGCGAGATCCGGATCGGAGACCGGGTCGTCAACCGGGTGGCGCCGGCGGAGCGCGACGTGGCGATGGTCTTCCAGTCGTACGCGCTCTACCCGCACATGACGGTCTACGACAACCTCGCGTTCGGGCTGCGCAACAAGAAGGTGCCGAAGGACGAGATCGACCGGCGCGTCCGCGACGCCGCCCAGATCCTGGACATGGGCGAGCTGATCGAGCGCAAGCCGAAGCAGCTCTCGGGCGGGCAGCGCCAGCGGGTCGCGCTCGGCCGCGCGATCGTGCGGGAGCCCGCCGTCTTCCTGATGGACGAGCCTCTCTCCAACCTGGACGCTGCGCTGCGCGTGCAGACCCGCGCGGAGATCCTGAAGCTGCAGCAGCGCCTCAGCACGACGACGATCTACGTCACACACGACCAGGTCGAGGCGATGACGATGGGCGATCGGATCGCCGTGCTCCGTGGTGGCGTGCTACAGCAGGTCGGGACGCCGCACGAGCTCTACACGAGTCCCGTCAACGTGTTCGTCGCGCGCTTCATCGGCTCGCCCGCGATGAACGTCGTCGACGTCGAGTCGACGTCCGACGGGGGCCGCGACGTGCTCACGAGCAAGGGGTTCGAGATCGAGCTGCCGCAGGGGACGCTCGGCCGGGTGGACGGCGGCGGCCGCGACGGCCTCGTCGTCGGCTTCCGCCCGGAGCACCTCGAGCTCGCAGGCGACGACGTCGACTCCGGAAAGGCGCGGATCCCCGCCACCGTGGACGTGGTCGAGTACCTCGGCGACGAGCAGCTCGTGCACCTGCACTCCGGCGAGGTGCTGCTGATGGCGAAGCTGCCGGTCGACACCGGCCGCGTCGAGGTCGGCCGCGACGTCACCCTCGCCGTCCCGCTCGAGAAGGTGCATCTCTTCGACCGGAAGAGCGAGAAATCCGTCACCCCGCGCGGCTCCTGACGCTCCTCGCCGCCGCGTCGCTGCTCGCCCTGGGCGGGTGCGGCGGCGACGGCGACGATGCGGCGGGGCCGGCAGCGACCACCGCCGCCGGTACGACGACGTCCGCCGCCACGACCGCCTCCGGCGGCGGCGGCACGTTCACGAACCCCGTCCACGAGGAGAACTTCCCCGACCCCTTCGTCCTGAAGGCGGGTGACACGTACTACGCGTACGCCACGAACACGGCGGACGCCAACGTGCAGACGCTGACCTCGCCAGACCTCGTCACCTGGGAGTCGGCGCCTGACGCGATGCCGGAGCTCGGCTCCTGGGCGTTCACCGGGAAGACGTGGGCGCCGGAGGTGCTCGCCGTCGCGGACGACCGGTACGTCCTCTACTACACGGCGAACGCGGCGGAGCTCGGCAAGCAGTGCATCGGCCGCGCGGTCGCGAAGAAGCCGGGAGGGCCGTACGTCGACGAGACCGAGGAGCCGCTGCTCTGCCAGACCGACGAGGGCGGCTCGATCGACGCGAGCCCGTTCCGCGACGAGGACGGCAGCCTGTACCTGCTCTGGAAGAACGACGGCAACTGCTGCGGCCTCGACACGTACCTCTACTCGCAGCGGCTCTCGGACGACGGGCTCGAGCTCGTCGGCGAGCCCGTGCAACTCGTACAGCAGGACGAGGGCTGGGAGGCGCACCTCGTCGAGGCGCCGACGCTCTGGCGCGAAGGCGACGGCCTCTACCTCTTCTTCTCCGCGAACGACTACGCCAGCGAGCACTACGCCGTCGGCTACGCCACCTGCGAGACGCCGCTCGGACCGTGCGAGGACGCGGCGGAGAATCCGATCCTGACGACCGAGTGCGAGGCCGCGGGTCCCGGCCACCAGACGCTCGTGCGCGACGCCGCCGGCGACACGTGGATCGTCTACCACGCGTGGCCGCCCGACGCCGTGGGCTCCGTCCTCCCGGGCCGGGTGCTCTGGCTCGACCGGGTCGAGTGGAAGGACGGGAAGCCGGACGTCGTCGGCCCGACCTGCGGCCCGCAGCCCGCTCCCGCCGGCTAGCGCTCGAGCACGAGCGGCCGCGCGAGGCCGTCCACGACCCGCGTCGGCCAGCGGGGATCGACGGTCAGCACCTCCGGGAGCCCTGTGGTTGCGACCACGGTGTCCTCGCACTTCAGCGACGGGACGCTCGGGTTCCACGCGAACGCCTGCCCGTCGCAGACGAGCGGCTCGGACGCGGCGGTCGCGAGGTAGTCGCGCGGCTCGTAGCCGGTGGGACCGCCCTGGTGGTGGCGCCGCCACTCGTCGGCTGCGAAGCCGTGCTCCCCGTAGGCGCGGGTGCCGTCGGCGAAGGCCTCTCCGACGCGGACGCCGGCGCGCGTCGCGCGGTTGAACGCCGCATCGACCTGCAGCAGCGGCTCCTCCGCGTCGCGCAGCTCCGGCGCGAGCGGCCCGAATGCGACGAAGCGGGTGAGGCTCGCGACGAGCCCGCTCCGCCGTGCGCACACGACGACCATCGCGAGCCGCCCGAGCACCGCGTCGGTCGGCAACGGGTGCCGGTGCCGAGGCAACCGCTCCTCGCCGGCGACGAGGAGCACGACCGGGTCGATGCCGCGCTCGAGGCAAGCGCGGGCCGCCGAGGCCGCGGCGGCTCGCTCGCTCCGCCCGGGCTCGAGCAGGAGCAGCGCGTCGGTCAGCGCCACGGCGGCGTCGGCGCCGAGCGCGCGGTACCGCTCGAGCTCGTCCGGGGTCAGCGCCCGTCGCGCGTCCTCGAGCGCCGCCGCCACGTCGCGCGTCCCGTCGGTCGGCACGTCCCAGCCGACGCGGGGGCCACGCGGCAGTTCGGCGGCGAGGTCGGCGTCCCAGCCGACGACGCGGAAGCGAGCGCCGAGTACCGCCAGCTCCTCCTCCTCGAGGCGCGCAGCCTCGTTCACCGGCACGACGACCTCGTCGCCGTCCCGCCGGACGACGACGGCGGCGACACCCGTCTCCTGCACCGCCAGGACGTGCGTCCGGCCGCCGCCCGAGTACCACGCGACGTTGGCGGGGCGGCGCAGGACGAGCGCGTCGAGGTCGAGGCTCGCGAGCAGGGCGTGGAGCCGCCGCCGCTTCTCCGCCAGCTCCGTCACGCGAGCCGGCGCGCCCCCGCCGCCGGGGCAACCTCGAACGTCGCGGGGGCGTCGAGCCCCGCCGCCGTGAACGCGTCGGTGACGGCGGCGTCGACCGCGGCGACCGCGTCGGCCGGCACGAGCGCGAGGGCGCAGCCGCCGAAGCCGGCGCCCGTCATCCGTGCTCCGAGCGCGCCGGCGCCGGTCGCCGCCTCGACGGCGAGGTCGAGCGCGGGAGCGGAGACCTCGTAGTCGTCCCGGAGCGAGGCGTGCGACGCGTCGAGCAGCAGGCCGAGCGCCGCGAAATCGCCTGCCCGCAGCGCCTCGACCGCCTCGAGCACTCGTGCGTTCTCGCTCGTCACGTGGCGCGCGCGCCGGTGGAGCACGTCCCCGAGGTCCGCCCGCCGTGGCTCGACCGCCTTCGGCGACGCGTCGCGCAACGACGGCACGCCGAGGATCCGCGCTGCCTCCTCGCACTGCGCGCGCCGCTCCCCGTAGGCGCCCTCGGCGAGGCGCCGCGGGACGTTCGTGTCGAGCACGAGGAGCGCGAGCCCCTTCTCCGCCACCGCGAGCGGCACGGGCTTGACGTCGAGGTCGCGCGTGTCGACGAAGAGCGCCGCGCCCTCCTCGCCGAGCATCGACGCGAGCTGGTCCATGGCACCCGTCGGGACGCCCGCGACCGCGGACTCCGCCCGCTGCGCGAGCAGCGCGAGCTCACGGCGCTCGAGGGCGGCGCCGTGGAGGTCGACGAGCGCGACCCCGACGGCGCACTCGAGCGCTGCGCTCGACGAGAGGCCGGAGCCGAGCGGCAGCGTCGTCGCGACGAGGACGTCGGCGCCGCGGAGCTCGAGTCCTCCCTCTCGGAGCGCCCACGCCATGCCCTGGACGTAGGCCGTCCAGCCCTCGACGCGTCCGGGAGCGAGGTCGCACACCGCGACGTCGCCGACCTCGTCCTCGTCGAGCGAGAAGCAGCGGAGGCGCCCGTCGTCGCGCGGTGCTGCGGCGGCGACGGTGCCGAGGTCGATCGCGAACGGGAAGACGAAGCCGTCGTTGTAGTCGGTGTGCTCGCCGATCAGGTTCACCCGACCGGGCGCCCACCAGAGCCCGGCGGGCTCCCGCCCGACGCGCTGCGCGAACGCATCGCGGACTTCGTCCCGGCGGTCGCTCATGCCGCCAACGCCGCGCGCAGCTCCGCCGCCGCCCGCTCGGGCACCGCCGCGTTCACGTAGGCGCCGGCCGCGAGCTCCGGCGGGTACGGGCGCCGCAGCTCCTCGGCGGCGCGGTGCGGCGGTACGAGCTCCACGTGGAAGTGGCTGACCGACTGCCACTGGCCGTCGTCGGTCGGGGCCTGGTGGATCGCGAGAGCGTAGGACACCGGGAAGCCGAAGAGGCGGTCGTAGCCCGCGAGCACGCGGTGCAGGAGGTCGGCGAGGGCGGCGCGCTCGACGTCGGTGAGGTCGAGCAGGCTCGGTGCGTGGCGCTGCGCGAGCACGTGTACCTCGTACGGGAACCGCGCGGCGAACGGCACGAGCGCGAGGAAGCTTTCGTTCGCTGCGACGACGCGCGCAGGGTCGTGCCGCTCGGCGGTGAGGACGTCGCAGAGGACGCAGCGGCCGGTGGCCGACAGGTGGTCGCGCGCGGTCTGGAGCTCCTGCAGCGGCACGGGCGGGATCTCGGGGTACGCCTCGATGCGGCTGTGCGGGTGGAGGAGCGTCGCGCCGGCGTCGTCCCCGACCGCCGCGTGAACGAGCGCGTAGCCCACCTCCGGCCGCCCTCCGAGCTCGGCGTAGCGGTCTGCCCACACGTGCACGGCGTGCTCGAGCGGTGCCGCGCCGAGCGACGCGAGCGTCGCGTCGTGGTCGGGCCCGTGGACGACGAGCTCCGACGCACCGACGGCGGCGGCAACCGCGTACGGATCCGCCGCTGCAGTCATCGCCGGCGGCGGCGACGGTTCCAGCGGCGGCAGCGGATCCTCGACCACGAGCACGTCGAACGGCTCGTCCGTGAGGCGGCAGAGCGGGCACGGGCCGAGCTCGTCCGCCCGCCGGTCCGGCGGCACGTTCGCGAACGTCGTCCACGCGCCGGTCACGGGGTCGCGCCGCCGCTCCCTCATGCGCCGCCGAACGTGTAGCGGTGGAGCTCGCGGCCGTCACCCGCAGCCGACGTCTCCCGCACGTAGCGCGGTGCAGGTCGCTGCGCCCACCCGACGAGGTCCGCGAGCAGCGCCGACGCCGCGGCGTCGCCCGCCACCGCGGGCTCCGCGAGCCGGTACTGGCACACGATCAGGGTCCCGGCGCCGACGGCGGTCGCGCCGACGACGGTGCCGGTCGCGGGACGCGGCTCGGGCTTGTAGGCGATCACGACCGGGTCGGTCGGGAAGGGGACGCCCCGGAACCCGGTCGCGATGCTGTGCGCCTGGATCGTCGAGTCCTCCGCCGCCAGTACGGACCGTCGCGGCAGCGAGGCCAGAGGGCTCCGGTCGGTCGTGAAGTGGAAGACGGACGAGCCCCAGAGCGTCCCCACCTCCACCAGCTCGACCTGTCCCGGGTAGTGCAGCGCCGCCTCCGCAGGCTGTGCGAGCACGAGCACCGTCTCGCCGGCGTCGAGCCGCCGCGCGAGCTCGCGGCCCGCCGCCTCGTCGAGCGCGCCCTCCGCCGCCACGAGCGGACCCGCCTCGCCGACGTCGGCACCGAGCGCCCGAAGCGCATCCAGCGTCGCCCCGCCCCCGAGGAGCCGGACCGGGCCGCACGCCGCCGGCGCCGCGACGACGTGCACCGGGTAGCGATTCTCGGCGACGAGTCGCTCCGCCGAGAAGAGCTCGACGACGAGGTCGTGCGAGCCGGGCACGGACGGCGTCTCGAACGGCAGGTCGCCCAACGCCGTGACCGTGTAGCCGGCGAGCACGTCGGTGCCCACGTCGGCAGTGGGACGCGCGCCGTGGCCGAAGTGGAGCGAGACGCCGACGTCCGGCAACTCCGGCCCGTCGTTCGCGACGTGGAGGGGAGCGACACCGGACGCTCCGGTGCGGAGCACGAGCGAGTCAAGGCGGAGCATCGGCAGCACGACCTGGTTGGCGCGAGTCATCTCCGCGACGGCGAGGGGCTTCGGGGCCCGGTCGAGGTCGAGCAGCCCGTTCAGCTCCCGCGGGACGTCCGTGAGCTCCGTCAGGCAGTACCCGTCCACGCCGTCGTAGCGGCGGAACACCTCCGTCTGCAGCCGGTCGGCGAGCCCCTGGTAGCGCTGGGTCTCGACGACGAAACGGCCGAGCGTCCCCGGCCAGAGCGACCGCGCGAGGTCGGCCGCCACGACGGCGCGCGTGCCCCAGAACGGCTCCTCATCGAGCTCCGGCATCGCCGGGAGCCCCCAGTCGCCGTACTCGCTGACGAAGAACGGGCGCTCCACCGCCGCCCAGCGTGCGGTCTTCTCGTCGAGTCGGCGGAGGTAGCGCGCGTGCAGGCGGCCGTACCAGTGAGCGGTCAGGATCGGCGAGCGAAACACCCGCGCGGGGTCGGGCTCGACCCAGTCGTTCTCGATCACCGGGCGCGTCGGGTCCTCCGCAAGGACGGCGTCGTGGACAGTCCGGGCGAGCTGCTCGTACTCGGGCCACAGCCGGATCTCCGCCCGCTCGACGCCGATCTCGTTCATCGCCGACCACAGGATCACGCTCGGGTGGTTCCGGTCGCGCCGCACCTGCGCGCGTGCCGCGGCGGCGAACCGCTGCGAGACGACGCCGCCGTCGCCCATCTCCTCGTACGCGAGCGGCTCGGCGTTCGGGATGTCGCAGTGGAGCAGCATCCCCTCCTCGTCGCACACGTCGAGGTACGTCGGGTCGAAGGCCTTGATGTGGAGCCGGAGCGTGTTGAAGCCCATCGCCTTCGCCGCGAGCACCTCCTCTCGGATCTGCTCGCGCGTCCCCTCCGCGTAGAGCGTGTCGGACCGGAAGCCCTGCACGAGCGCGCTCTTCATCCGGTACGGCTCGCCACAGACGACCATCCGGTGGCCGTGGAGGCGCACGGTACGGAGGCCGTAGCGCACGCTGCAGGTGTCGGCCGGGGCGCCGTCAGGCACGACGTCGACGAGCGCATGCTGGAGCATGGGGGAAGCCGGCGACCAGCGTGCCGCCGACGTCGCGCCGAGCCGCGCCTCGACCGTTCGGCGCGCGCCCGGCTCGAGCTCGACCCGCTCCTCGTGGACGAGCCCGAGGGTCCGGATCCCGACGCACGCGCTCCAGGCCGCGCCGGCCCGGTTCTCGACCTCGACCGTCACCCGGAGGTCGTCGGGGTCGCCGTTGACGAAGGCGTCGGAGACGACCACCGGTCCGTGCCGCCGCAGCGTCACCGGCTGCCAGATCCCGCCGTAGGTGAGGTAGAGGCTCGGGCGGCTCGGGAAGATGTGGTTCGCCCACCCCTGCTTGCCGTGCGGCAGCCGCACGTGCTCCGGGTGGTCGAGACCAGGATCGAGCACCCGGACGGCGAGCTCGTTTTCGCCCGCGCGCAGCACGTCGGTCGGGTCGACCTCGAACGGCGTGAACGCGAGCTCGCTCGTCCCGAGGTGCCGGCCGTTGAGATACACGTCGGCGACGTCCATCACGGCGCCGAAGCGGAGCGACCAGAAGCCGTCGGCGTCGGCGAGGCGGAAGGCGCGCCGGTACCACCCGACGCCGTCGAGCTCGAGGTGGCCTTGCGCCTCCCACAGCCCCGGCACGCGGATCGGCAGCGGCGCGAGCGCTCCGAGTGAGGCGAGGTCGTGGTCGCCGGGGAAGAAGTCCCAGGTGCCGTCGAGGGAGGCGCGCGCTCCGTCGCCGAAGACGAGCGGCTTCGAGGGGCTCGCGGGCGTCTCCGGACCGCGGCCGTTCCCGCCTCGGCCGGGCCGAACCGCGTCGTCCGTCGCCGGTCGCCCGGCGGGGCTCAGCCCTTGATCCCCGTCGCTGCGACGCCCTCGATCACGAACCGCTGCGCGATGATGAACAGGATCAGCGCCGGCACGGTCGCCACCACCGCCCCCGCCATGATGATCTCGTAGCTCGTCGTGTACGAGCCCTGCAGCAGCCCGAGGCCGGGCGGCAGCGTCAGCGACTCCGGGCTGAAGAGAACGAAGAGCGGCAGCAGGAAGTCGTTCCAGTTCGTCAGGAAGGCGAGCAGGAACAGCGTCGCGAGCGCCGGCTTCGACAGCGGCAGGATGACGCGCCAGAAGATCTTGAACGGGCTCGCGCCGTCGAGCACCGCCGCCTCCTCGAGCTCCTTCGGGAGCGAGAGGAAGAACTGGCGCAGCAGGAACACCCCGAGCGCGCCGGCCGCCCCCGGGATCGTGACGGCGAGGAGGCTGTCGAGCCAGCGCAGCTTGTCGAGGAGGAGGTACGTCGGCATGAGGAAGATGATCGGCGGCACGAAGAGCGTCGAGATGATCACGCCGGTCATCACCTTTTTCCCGCGGAACTCCATGCGGGCGAGCGCGTAGGCGGCGAGGGACGCGGTGGCGACGACGAGCAGCGCCTGGCCGATCGCCGCGATCATGCTGTTGAAGAACCAGCGGAAGACGGGCGTCTGCTCGCTGCGGTTCAGGATCGCGTCGAAGGCGACCGTCGACGGCTCCTTCGGGATCCACGTGGGCTCGATCCGGGTGGCCTCCTGATTCGTCTTGAACGCGGTCACGCCCATGTAGACGAGCGGCGCGAGGAAGACGACGGTGAGCGCGATCAGCGCCGCGTACGACGCGAGCACGGTGAGCACCGCGCTGCGCGCCTTCGGCGGCGCGGGCCGGTCATGCGCGACGGCGGCCACGGCTGACTCCTCTCTCGCGGAAGAAGAAGAACGTGACGAGACTGACGAGCATCAGGAACACAGCGAGCACGAAGCTCATCGCGGCGGCGCTGCCGAGCCGGAAGCTCTGCAGGCCCTCCTGCGCGATGAACATGATCGCGGTGCGCGTCTCGTTGCCGGGCGCACCGCCGGTGATCAGCCATGCCTGGCCGAACATGTTCGCCGACGCCAGGATGGTGATCGTCACGATGAAGACGAGGACGGGGCGGAGGCCCGGAAGCGTCACGTGGCGGAACCGTCCCCAGCGGCTGGCCGCGTCGACCTTCGCAGCCTCGTAGAGCTCGCGCGGGATGTCCTGCAGGCCAGCGAGGTAGATGACCGCGTTGTAGCCGAGCGTCCACCACACGGTTACGCCGACGAGCGCGACCCACGCCCACGGCAGCGACGTCGTCCAGGCGATGTTCTCGGGAGCGCCGACCTTCTCGAGGTAGAAGTTGACGACGCCGATGTTCGGGTCGAGCAGCAGCGTCCAGAGGACGCCGATCACCGCGACCCCGAGCACGTACGGCGCGAAGTAGACGGCCCGGAAGAAGTTCCGGCCGCGGAACTTCTGGTTCAGGATCAGCGCCACGCCGAGCGGCAGGACGACGAGCAGCGGCACCGCCGCCGCGGTGAAGATCGCGGTCGCCTTCATCGACTGCCAGAAGTCGCCGCCGCTGGGCGTCGACGGGTCGAGCAGGGCGCGGTAGTTGCCGAGCCCGACCCACGGCTTGTTCGGGAGCAGCAGGTCCCAGCTGTGGAAGCTGACGTAGAGGCCGTACACCGCCGGGAAGACGACGAAGACCGTGAAGAGCGTCAGGTACGGCGCCAGGAAGAGATACGCGATCTTGCCGCCGCCCGCGGGACCGTGACCCGGTGCCCGGGCCCGGGCAGCGCGGGCGAGGGGCGGCAGCGGCCGCCCCCCACCCGTCTGCTCGATCGCGCCTGGCCCTTGCGTCACGGATCAGGCCTCGTACTTCTTCTTGTTGTCCTCAAGCAGCTTGTTCGCCTTCTGCGCCGCCTGGTCGAGCGACTGCTTCGGCGGCTGCTTCATCAGGACCGCCCGGTTCACGGCCTGCTCCATCTCCGCCTGCGCGTCACCGATTCCCGGAACCGCCGGCGGGAACTTCACGTCGTCGATCTGCTCGGCCAGGATCGACTGGTGCTCGAGGCCCTTGAACTCCTCGCTCTCGCGGACGCTGTTCCGCGCCGGCACCTGCCCGGCCTTCGCCCACTCGATCGAGTGCTCGCTAATCCAGTTCAGGAACACCTTCCCGGCCTGCAGCTTGTTGTCGTCCGCCCCCCGCTGGCGCATCATCACCAGGTTGTGCGACCCGGCCCACGCGGCCTTCTGGTCGCCGATCTGCGGCAGCGGCGCGACCGCCCACGGCAGCGACGTCTTCGCCAGGTCCTGCGTCTGCCAGATGCCGTCCCAGTGGAAGCTGTTCTTCTCGTTCTTGAACGCGATGTAGTCGGCGTCGTTCGCGACGTTCTTCGGGCTGTAGCCCTCCTTCACGAGGTTCACCTGCCACTCGAGCGCCTGGACGCCCGCGTCGCTGTTCCAGGTCGCCTCGGAGGAGTCCTCGTTGTAGAGCTCACCGCCGAACTGCCACAGGAGCGACATGAACATCAGGTGCGCCGGCCAGGTGGAGCTCTGCCAGAACGGCTGCGCGATCCCGGCGCCCTTCAGCTTCTCGAGTGCCTCGTCGTGCGCCTCGCGCGTCATCGGCACCTCGCTGACGCCGGCCTTCTCGAGGTGCTGCGTGTTGTAGTAGAAGCCGAGCGGGTGCATGTCGAGCGGGATCCCGTACCGCTGGTCCTTGTACATCCCCGCGTCCCAGATCGTCTGGGCGAAGTCGCCCTCCTGGAGCTGCAGCGACTCGGCGAGGTCGTCGAGCGGGATGATCACGTTTCGCGCGGCGTTCGTGGCGAGCGTGTCCACGTGCATCACGCCGACGTCCGGCCCGCGGCCGCTCGCGACTGCGGTGGGAACCTTCTGGTAGTAGTCGCCCCACTGCTGCACGACCATCTTCACGTTGATGTTCTCGTGCTCGGTGTTGAACTGCGTGACCATGTCCCGCATGAACGGGCCGTCGCCGCCGGTGAAGCCGTTCCAGAACTCGAGGTCGACCTTCGGCCCCGAGTACGTCTTCCCGCCGTCGCCGCCCGTCGTCTCGCCGCCCCCGCCGCCTCCGGTCGCGTCCTCGGCCGACGAGCCGCCGCAGCCGGCGAGCAGCAACCCTGCCCCGGCTCCGGCAGCGGCCACGACCAGACGACGCCGGCTCAGCAGCTTGCCCTCGAACGGAAGCTCCTCCGCCATCACGTCCCCTTTCAGGGTGGTGTGCTCCTGTGTGAGACCGACCCTCGTCTCGTGGGCGCGACGATAGACGATGGTCGCTGCGGCTGCCACGGCAGTCGGCTAGCGTCCGCCGGCCGTGCCGACCTACCGCAATCCCGTCTACGGCGAGTACTTCGCGGATCCGTTCGTGCTGCGCCACGACGGCCGCTACTACGCCTACGGGACGCTCCCCGAGCCGGGCCGGACCGTGCCCGCCCTCGTCTCCGACGACCTGGTCTCGTGGCGCCCGCTGGGCGACGTGCTCGAGCCGCTCGACCGGCCGGGCGAGGTCTACTGGGCGCCCGAGGTGGCCGCCGGCGACGACGGCCGCTTCTACCTCTACTACTCGGTGGGGCAGGAGGAGGGGGAGGGGCACCGGCTCCGCGTGGCGGTGGCGGACGCGCCCTCGGGCCCGTTCGTGGACGCCGGCGTCGTGCTCGACAGCGACCCGTTCTCGATCGACGCCCACCCGTTCCGCGACGGGGACGGCTCGTGGTACCTCTTCTTCTGCCGCGACTTCCTCGACGGCGAGCGCGTCGGCACGGGGATCGTCGTCGACCGCCTGACGACGCCGACGGAGCTCGCCGGCGAGCCGCTCGTCGTCGTGCGGCCGTTCGCCGACTGGAACCTCTTCCAGGCGCAGCGCAGCTGGTACGGCCGGACGTGGGACTGGTACACGGTCGAAGGGCCGTTCGTGCGGGAGGTCGGCGGCCGGTACCACTGCTTCTTCAGCGGCGGCGCCTGGCGCGAGCCGAACTACGGCGTCAGCTACGCGGTCGCCGACCATCCGCTCGGGCCGTGGGAGGTGGCGCCGCACGACGAGCCGACGATCCTGCGCACCATCCCGGGCAGCGTCCTCGGCCCCGGTCACGCGTCGATCGTGGCGTCGCCGAGCGGCCGCCACGACGTGATCGTCTACCACGCCTGGGATCCCGGGGCGACCGCGCGGCTGATGCGGATCGACCCGCTCGTGTGGACGCCGGAGGGGCCGCGCTGCGACGGCCCCTCC
>DASQNG010000136.1:0-6360 GCA_035645095.1 Gaiellaceae bacterium
CGGATGATCGCCCGCGCGTCCCGCCTGCACCTGCCGACCCTGCGCGACGCCCCTGCCGACGCCGACGCCGTCTCGCACAGGCTGCTCGTCCGCGGCGGCTTCATCCGTCAGGTCGCGGCCGGCCTCTGGACGTTCCTGCCGCTCGGCTGGCGCGTGCACCGGAAGGTCGAGCAGATCGTCCGCGAGGAGCTCGACGGGATCGGCGCGCAGGAGTGGTTCGCCCCCGTGCTCACGCCCGCGGAGCTCTGGGAGCAGACCGGCCGCATCGGGATCCCCGAGCTCTTCCATCTGCAGGACCGCGCCGGCCGGCGCTTCGTGCTGCCGCTCACGCACGAGGAGACGTTCGCCTTGCACGCGGTCGAGCTGCAGAGCTACCGACAGCTGCCGCAGTCCTGGTACCACTTCCAGACGAAGCACCGCGACGAGCCCCGCCCGCGCGGCGGCCTGCTACGGGTGCGCGAGTTCGTGATGAAGGACTCCTACTCGTTCGACCGCGACGAGGCGGGCCTCGAGGTCAGCTTCCGGGCGCACGGCGGCGCGTACGAGCGGATCTTCGAGCGCTGCGGGCTCGTGACACACGGGGTCCAGGCCGAGAGCGGGATGATGGGCGGCAGCGAGTCGTTCGACTACCTCGCGCCCTCCGGGGCGGGCGAGAACACGCTCGTCACCTGCGAGCACGGCGACTACGCGGCCGACCTCGAGATCGCGCTGGGTGTGCCGCCGCCGCCCGACTTCCCACCGCAGCTCGACGCGCCCGAGCCCGTGGAGACGCCCGGCACCCGTACGTGCGAAGCGCTCGCGGAGCTGCTCTCGATCGACGTCGCCGCCACGACGAAGGCGATGCCGGTCGTGAAGCCGGACGGCACGGTCGTGCTCGGCCTGCTCCGGGGCGACGACCGCCTGGAGGAGGCGAAGCTCGCGGCGGCGCTCGGGAGCGACTTCCGTGCGGCCACCGACGAGGAGATCCTCGCCGCCTTCGGCGCCGAGGGCGGCTCGCTCGGGCCGGTCGGCTTCGACGGCGAGGTGGTCGCGGACGAGGCGCTCCGCGAGGGCGAGTTCGTCTCCGGCGCCAACAGGACTGGGTGGCACCTGCGCGGGGTCAGCGCGGGGCGCGATTACGAGGCGCGCTTCGCCGACATCCGTCAGCCGCGGGAGGGCGACGCCTGCCCCGTCTGCGGCGGCGCGCTCCGGTTCCAGACCGCGATCGAGGTCGGGCACATCTTCAAGCTCGGTACGCGCTACTCCGCGGCGACGAAGGCGACGTACCTGGACGAGGACGGGGCCGAGCGCCTGCTCCATATGGGGAGCTACGGGATCGGGCCCGGCCGGGTCATGGCAGCTGCTGTCGAGCAGTCGCACGACGAGCACGGAATCGTCTGGCCGGCGGCCCTCGCGCCGTACGACGTCCACGTCGTCGTGCTGGCCGCGGGCAACGACCAGATCGCCGACGCGGCCGAGCAGCTGGCGCGTGAGCTGTCCGACACGGGCCTCGACGTGCTGCTCGACGACCGCGACCTGAGGCCCGGCGAGAAGTTCGCCGACGCCGACCTGATCGGCTGCCCGGTTCGGGTCACCGTCGGGAAGAAAACCCTGCAAGACGACGCTGTCGACGTGCGTTCGAGAGCCACAGGAGAGGAGGAGCGAGTCGCGCGTTTGGAGGCGGCAAAACGGGTAGTGGCTCGCTGATGCCGCGGCGGAGGAAGTACAGCGACGAGCCGTTCGGCCGCACGATCGAGCGCCTCATGGGGGAGACGGGGCTCACCTACCGCGGGCTCGCCGCGAAGACGCAGCTCTCCGCCGGGTACCTGAACCACCTCGTCCACGGCAACCGCCCCGTCCCGTCCACGGACGTCGTCGAGCGGCTCGCGACTGCGCTCGACGTGGAGCCAGAGCACTTCCGCGAGTACCGGCTCCGCGTGATCACGGGCCGGCTCGAGGAGATGCCGGACCTCATCGACCGCCTCTACAAACGCCTGAGCGTCTGACGAGCGTTACGAGTTTTCCACAGCGGGTACGGGCTGCCTGTGGAATTCGCCTTCGCGCACCCCGTGGAGCGCGAGCTCGCCGCGGTGTTCGACGAGCTCGGCATCGCCTGGGAGTACGAGCCGCACACCTTCGTCTTCGAGTGCGACGAGCAGGGGAACGTGACAGAGGCGTTCACCCCCGACTTCTTCCTCCCCGAGTCGGACGTCTACGTCGAGTGCACCACCATGCGACAGAAGCTGACCACGCGCAAGAACCGGAAGATCCGGAAGCTGCGCGCCCAGGGGGTGATCGTGGGCGTCCTCTACCGGCGCGACTTCGAGCGCCTGCGCGAGCGCCACGGCCTGCCGTTCGAGCTGGCCGCCTAGCTGCGGCGGGGCCGCGCGCCCCCGAGGGAGCGGAGCAGCTCTGTCGCGACGCGCAGGCCGCGCGGCAGCGCCTCGAGCGGCAGGCGCTCGTTCGGCGCGTGCTGATTCCCCTCCGGCACGCCCAGCGGCACGAGGAGGGCCGGGATCCCGAGCTCGGCGAAGGCGGCGACCACGGGCATCGTGCCGCCGCTCCGGACGAGCCGGGGCGGCGCGCCCAGCGCCCGCTCGAGCGCAGCGGCCGCGAGCCGGACGGCGGGGTGCTCGGCTGGCACTCGCGCCGGCGGCACGCCCTCCCACCGCACCCCGAGGGTCGCACCCGCCGGAGCGGCGTCGCGCAGCAGCCGCTCGACCACGGCTCCGACCTCCTCGACGCGTTGGTCAGGGACGAGCCGGAGCGAGAGCTCGGCCTGTGCCCGCACGGGGATGCTCGTGTTGCGCCGCCCGGGCTTCCCGCCGAGCACGCCGTTCAGGTCGAGCGACGGCTCGGCCCAGCGGCGGGCGTGGTAGGCGTCGAGCGCTACCGGGAGCGGGCGTGCGCCGCGCCGCTCGAGCTGCGCCGCTCCCGGAGCGAGCCGCGCCCAGCTCGCCAGCTCCTCCTGCGACGGCGGTTCTACCCCGACGCGGAGCTCGTCGCGCAGGACGCCCTCGCGCGGTAGCACCGCGGCGAGCGTCTCGAGGAGCGCGTTGACGGCGTTCAGCGCCACGCCGCCGTAGTGGCCCGAATGGAGGTCAACGGCACCGGTCTCGACCGTGACGTCCACGGAGAGCAGGCCGCGCGTCGCCAGCATGAGCTCGGGCTCGCCGCTCTCCGCCGGGCCGTCGAAGGCGATCGCCGCGTCGGCGCCGGCGGCATGCTCGCGCAGCCAGTGCCACGCCTGCGCGCCGCCGACCTCCTCCTCGCCGTCGGCCAGCACGAGCACGTCGACGGGAAGCTCGCCCGCGCGGGCAAGGTCGAGCGCAGCCCGGAGCAGGACGTAGAACTGCCCTTTGTCGTCCGTCGCGCCGCGCGCGTGCAGCCAGCCGTCGCGGACGACCGCCTCGAACGGCGGCGTCTCCCACAGGTGGAGCGGCTCCGGCGGCTGCACGTCAACGTGTCCGTAGAGGATGACGAGCGGCGCGCCGCGGCCTACCGACGCCCGCAGCCGTCCCACTCCGAGGTGCCCCCCGCCGGCGACCTCCGCCTCGCCCCCTGCGGCCTCGACCCGCGCACAGACCCAGGCGCAGGCCGCACGCACGTCGTCCGCGTGCGTGGGGTCGGCGCTGACGGAGGGGATCGCGAGCAGCTCGCAGAGCTCACGCAGGTGGTCCGGCGGGACGTGCGCCTCGGGCACGCAGCCAGCGTACGTCGTCGTCGGGTGGTGCGGGCTGCTTCCTCAGCGCCGGGTCGAGGCGGCGTGGTGGCCGCCCAGGTCGAGCGCGACCGCGAACAGCAGCGCGCCCGCCCACACGTTGACCGGGTCGAACAAGAGCGGCTCGCGGTCGCCGACGAGGTTCCAGGCGAGCCAGAGCACGAACCAGGCGAGCGTCATGATCCTCCTTCCAGAGGCCGAGGATGACGTAGGAGTCGGGTCGTAGCATCCGCAGCGGCGCGCATGCTGGGTGCGGGAGTGCCGCACGCGGGTTCGCGAACGGCGGCCGAGTGCCGCCTCAGCCGTCGCGCGAAGCATCGACAGGTCGCGGAGGAGAGGCTCGGACGGAGGATGACGGAGCGGATCCGGGAGCAGGGGAGCCTCGCGGTTCGCGTGGTGCTCGTCGTGGCGCTCGCGCTGGTGCTCGGCGCCGTCGCCTGGGCCGGCAGCAGAACCGGCGACGAGGCCGCCGCGCCGCCCCCACGCAGTGTCCCGCCTCCGTCTTCTTCACCCGAGGCGACCGGCGCCGGCTGCAGGCGCGTCTTCACCCGGCAGCGGGACGTCCTCGCGCCCGGCGTGCTGCGGGGCACGCTGACGAAGCTCCTGCACGGCCCGACCGCAACCGAGCGCCGCCTGGGCTACGGCGGGTGGTTCTCAGCCCGCACGGCGGGGAAGCTGAGGAGCGTGCGCATCGCGGTCGGCGTCGCGTACGTCGACTTCCACGACCTGCGGCCGTTGATCCCGAACGCGTCGACCTCGTGCGGGAGCGCGCTGCTGCTCGCGCAGCTCGACCGAACGGCGAAGCAGTTCCCGTCGGTGCGGCGCGTCGTCTATTCGATCGAGAGCAGCAGGCGCACGATCTACGAATGGCTCCAGCTCCCGACGCCACGCACCTGACGCGGGGGGCGGTGGGGAACGGACGGAACGAGCGCACGACGAGGACGGAGCAATGCGCCTCGTGCCGAAGCCCGATGCCAGCACGCTCGCGGTGCCTCCTCGCCTGCGACCAGGATCCGCAGCGGCCCTGGAGTCCGCCAGCTGCTGCGCGGTCCGCCGACCGGCGTAGCCGCGTCGGACGCGCGTCGATGCATCGCCGGCGCGTCAGGTGCGACGCGGATACGCCGCGCGCCCTGCTGCCCGGCGCTCCCCGTCGGTGCGGTGCCATGCCGGGTAACGGATCATCCTGCGTGCCCGCTGATCCGCCGCGCAGGACTTCGGCCCCGCGCTCCCGACCTGAGGGCGGGATACTGGGGTGGGCCGGTGCACGCCGCGGAGCGCCGAAGGGTCGAGTGCGTGCTGCGTTCCGGTCCTAACGAGGGAGCTGCAGAGCCCCCGGGGGACAGAACTGGCACGCTGTGAGACGTGGAGGTCGCAGTCGGGATCGTCATCCTCGCGTTCAGCGTCGTCAGCGTCGTTGTCGTGCTCGCCGCGTTCGTGTGGGCGGCGCGGCGCGACGGGGAGGAGGACCGCGAGGTGCAGCGGCGCCTCGGGATCCGCCGCCGCACCCGGCTTGGACGCTAGGGCCGCGGCCCGCACTCCTGTGTCCTCCCGGCTCCGCCGGGTCGTGGCGATCGCGGCCCCCCTCGCGTACGCCTCCGCGCTTGCCGTCGTGCTCTGGGAGCACGGCATCCCGGCCGCGCGCGAGCGGCTGCTGCTCTGGATCGTGCTCGGCCTGCTCGCGTTCTCCGTCACCCGAGTGCGGGGCTGGGCCCGCGGCGTGCTCGTCGAGTGGCTGCCGTTCGCGCTCGTCCTCTGGGCTTACGATCTCCTGCGGGGGCGCGCGGACGGGCTCCTGTTCGACGCCTACGTACGGCCGCAGCTCGAAGCCGATCGCCTCTTGTTCGGCGACGTGCCGTCGGTGTGGCTCCAGGAGCGGCTGTGGCACGGGCCGGGCGACGTGCGCTGGTACGACTATGCCGCCTGGGGCGTGTACGTGAGCTACTTCGTCGCCCCGTACGTCCTCGCCGGCGCCCTGTGGTTCTTCGACCGCGCTCGCTTCCGCCGGTACGTCGGCACGTTCGCGCTGCTCGCCTTCATGGGCTTCGCCACCTTCGCGCTCTTTCCGGCGGCCCCGCCCTGGCTGGCGAGCGAGAGTGGTGCGCTCGAGCCGACGACGCGGGCGATGTGGGTCGTGGCGGGCGAGGTTCCCGTGCTCGATTTCGCCGCGCTCTTCGAGCGCGGGGGCGACTACGCGAACCCCGTGGCGGCGGTGCCGTCGCTGCACGGCGCCTACACACTGCTCTTCACGATCTTCGTCTGGCGCTACGACCGCCGGGCGCGGCCGCTGCTCGCCCTCTACCCGTTCGCGATGACGTTCGCGCTCGCCTACGGCGCGGAGCACTATGTCATCGACGTGCTCGCCGGCTTCGCCTACACGTTGCTCGCGCTCCTCCTCGTGCACACAGCCGCAGAGCGCATCACCGCCGCGCGAGCTGCACGGACCCGCCCGTCCTGAGCGGGGCCGCGGGCTTGGTACGGTGTGCCGGTCGCGGGGCGTGGCGCAGCCTGGTTAGCGCGCTAGTCTGGGGGACTAGAGGTCCCGAGTTCGAATCTCGGCGCCCCGATCGGGAAACCGCTGCAAATCGTTAGCTCGGCGTTCTTATGTTAGGCAACGTGGCCCGAAAGGTGGCCAGATTTGGTCAGTCGCCCACTTGGCGGAG
>DASQNG010000137.1:0-6180 GCA_035645095.1 Gaiellaceae bacterium
ACGGCTAGCGCTAGTCGCTTGGCCGATCCGCTACTGCTTCGACCGGTTGCTCCAACGCTTTGCGTGCGGCGGTCGCCTGACTGGGCCAGCGCTGAAAGAAGTGCAATGGAAGAAGTGCGTTGAAGAAACGCCCGAGCTAGATCGTCTTGAACTGCTCGAACGGCTGCCGGCAGTTCGTGCAGTAGCGGACGGAGCGGCAGGGGGTGGGGCCGAAGATGTTGTCGAGCCGCGTCTCCGTCGAGCCGCAATACGGGCAGCGGTGGGCCGCGCGGCTCAGTTGCAGCAGCGTCGGCTCGCGCTGGCCGCGAGGCGCAGGGGGCGCGAATCCCGCCTGCCGGAGCTTCTCGCGGCCCGCGGGCGTGATCTTGTCGGTCGACCAGGAATCGTCCAGCAGCACGTCCACCTGCGGCTCTGCACCCAGGGCGGAGACCGCCTGCTCCATTTGCCGGCGCATCACGTCGAGCGCCGGGCAGCCCATGAAGGTCGGCGTGAACTCGATCCGCACCCGCTCCCCGACGATCTCCACGCTCTTGACGACGCCGAGGTCGACGAGCGAGATGACCGGGATCTCGGGATCCGGGATCTCCGCGAGCGCGGCCCAGACTCGCTCCTCCGTGATCGGCAGCGTCACCACTGCGCACCCACGGGCGCCGACCGCCGCACCATCGTCATCTCCTCCCACAGCTCGGCGAACTCCTTGCCCGGTTCCGAGCGCTCGACGGCCTCCACCTCCGGCCGCCCGACGCGCTCGGCGAGTGCGGGGCGCAGCTCCGGGTCGAGCAGCCCGAGCGCGTGGGGCCAGAGCTCCTCGACGGCGGTGGTGAACCGCTCCTCCTCGCGGAGGCGCGCGAGCCACATCTCGGCGTGCAGGCGGTGGTAGGCCTCCTCGCGCTCGATCTTCGCCGCGATCCCGGCCAGCTCCGCGTCGCCGTGCTCCTTCAGCGCCGCGATCCGCACCGCGTCCGCCGTCTCGTAGAGGACGTGGCGCGCGATCGTCCGGGCCCAGTCGGGGACGAGCCGCAGCTGGACGAGCGGCGCGCAGCGGTACTCCTCGGGCCGGCGGTCGAAGGCGAGCGCGTCGGCATCCGTGGCGCCGAGGTCGCGGGCGGCGAGGTCGTACAGCGCCCGGGCGTGCCCGATCTCGTTCTGCGCGATCGAGGAAAAGGCGACGTCCTCCTCGAGGAACGGCGCGATCCCCGTCCACTCCGAGTTGCGCCAGCCGACGATCAGCTCGTCGTCGGCGAGCTCGAGCGCGACGTCGGCCCGCGGCCGCGCGCTCGTCACGCCCGCTCCGGCGCCGGCGAGGCCGCCGCGTCCGCGTGCGCGCGCTCCGTCAGGCCAACGCGCGCACGCGCCTCCTTCAGGCGCCCCTTGATCGAGTAGCCGTCGACGCGCCGGTACTTGAGGTCGAACTCGTCCGGGAACTCCTCGATCGACATGATCTCCTCGCGCGGCACCACCCAGAGCGCGACCGACTCCTGCCGGCGCGCGTAGAACTCGCGCGCGTACGCCTCCGCGAAGGCCCGGTTCGGCGCGTGGAACGACCCCCCGTGCACGAACGCCTGACCCTTTCGCTCCTGTCGAAAGACCTCCCAGATCATCCGCACTCCCCGGCCGGGCGGCTTCCGCCGGGCAGAGCCCGGCTCCGCCGCCCTCGCACCGGTCGCGGCACGCGGCTCTCCGAGGCCGTACCTCCGTACTGTCCTCTCCGGCGCACCGCGACCGGCACGCCGTGAAGCGCGGCTGCCGGTCTCGCGGCCACTACGCCGCCTCGGCGAGCACGACCTTGGCCACCCAGTCGACCTCTGCGCGCGAGAGGCGCCGGAAGTCGAGGCGCTCCTGCGAGGCGGGCCCGTGGCCCGTGACGACCGCCATCAGCTCGTCCCAGTCGGGCTCGGTGTACTCCCAGCGCCCGCTCGCCTCGTCCTTGCGGAGCTTCGGGTCGGGTATCTCGAGGCCGAGCTCCCGGATCTGCGGCACGTAGCCGTCGAGGAACTGCTGCCGCGCGTCCTCGTTGCCCTGGCTCTTGATCCGCCACACGAACATCGGGTCCTCCTCGGCGGGGATCGGCGTACCGTGGAAGTGCATCAGCGGCGTCCACCAGCGGTTGAGCGCCTCCTGCACGAGCTCGAACTGCGCCGGCGTGCCCGTCACGAGCGCGAGCACCGTGTCGCGGCCGTGCAGGATGTGGAACGACTCCTCCCAGCAGACCTTCTTCATCACGCGTGCGTACGGCGCGTACGAGCACTTGAGGAGCGCCTTCTGGCTGATGATCGCGGCGGCGTCGACCAGCCAGGCGATCACGCCGACGTCCCCCCAGCTCTTCGTGGGGTAGTGGAAGACGTTGTGGAACTTCGACTTGCCCGAGATGAGGTCGTCGAGGCAGCGCTCGCGCGGCTTCCCGAGGTCCTCGACGACGCGGTAGATCAGCTGGCAGTGGCCGACCTCGTCCTGGATCTTGGCGGTGAGCGCGAGCTTCCGCTGGAGCGTCGGGGCGCGCAGGATCCAGTCGCGCTCCGGCAGGACGCCCATCAGCTCCGAGTTCCCGTGCATCTCCACGAACTTGATCAGGCGGGCGCGGTACTCGTCCGGCATCCAGTCGTCCGTTTCCACCTGGCCGCCGGCCTGGACGTACTCGAGGAACTCCTGCGTGCGCGTGTCCATGTGAACGCCTCTCTGCGTCTCCGCGGCGGGTCTACCGTGCCCGGTCCGCCGTGTTGGCTACCGATCGTTAGCATCGAGTGTATCGCCGGTCGGCCGACATCGAAACGGAGCCGCGAGCTGACGCGCCAGGCCGCGCGGCTCTTCGCCGAGCGGGGCTTCCACGGCACCTCGATGGGCGACCTCGCCGAGGCGATGGGCGTGCAGAAGGGCTCCCTCTACTCCCTGACGGAGTCGAAGCAGGAGCTCCTGCTCGAGACAATGCGCGAAGGCGCGGCGGCGTTCCACGCCGGGCTCGACGCGATCCCCGAGGACGCGCCCGCGACGGAGAAGATCCGGCACGCCCTGCGCGCCCACCTGCGCGTCGTCGCGGAGCAGCTGGACGTCGCGACCGTCTTCATCCGCGAGTGGCGCTACCTCGAGGGAGAGCGGCGGGCCGAGATTCTGGCGGAGCGCCGCCGCTACGAGGAGCGGCTGCGCGCGCTCTTCCGCGAGGGGCGGGAGCTCGGCCAGCTGCGGACCGACCTCGACGACGTGGCGGCGGCGCTGCTCGCGACCTCCGCCGCGAACTGGGCCTACACCTGGCTCGCCCCCGGGCGCGACACCGACGACCTCGCCGACCGCTTCACGGCGATCCTCGTCGACGGCATGCGCGGGTATGCCACGCGGCCGTAGCCTCCTCCTCGCCGCGGGGATCGTGCCGATCGCCGTCGTGGCCGTCGCCCTCTGGCTCGGTGTCGGTCGGGGCGCGGGGCCGACGTGTGAGCTCGAAGCCTTCCCGGAGCAGGGCTCGCGCCACCTCGAGTCGTTGCCGCGGGGGTTCGAGTACAACTCGTTCCCGCCGACGAGCGGGCCGAGCGACGATCGCCCCCTCGTGTGGGAGACGTACAGCGAGCCGGTGTCGCAGTTCCGGCTCGTGCACGGGCTGCTCCACGGCGGCATCGGCGTGCAGTACGGCGACCGCGTCCCGGCGCAGACCATCGTGGCCGTGCGGGAGTGGTACGAGTCCGACCCCGACGGCATCGTCCTCGCGCCGCTGCCCGACCTCGGCGAGCAGGTCGTCCTCACGGCCTGGCGGAACCGTGCTACCTGCGACTCGTTCTCCGAGCGGGAGTTCACGAGCTTCCGCTCGCGCCACCGCTTCGGCGGCCCGGAGCGGCCGACCCGCGGGAGCATGCGGCGCGGGGCCGACGGGGAGACGAACGCGCTCGGGCTGCGTGTGACGCCGCCGTTCGTCCGCGACCGGGCCACCGTCACGCTCGGTTTCGACGAGCCGCTTTCTGTGTCCGTGGAGGTCCGTCGCGAGCGGGCGTCGGGCCCGCTCGTGCGGCGACTCCAGGCGGTGAGCCTGCTGCCGGGGCGCGCGGTACGGCTGCGCTGGGACGTCACCGACGACGCGGGCAGGCGGCTTCCGCCGGGGACGTATGCCGCGGTGGCGCGCGTGCGGGGCTGGGACGACACGCCGGCAGCGCATTTCGAGGTCCGCCGCGCCTGACTGATTGGTCAGTCGATTCCAGCCGGGTTTCCGGGTGGTTTCGCGGCTGAATTACGCGGCGAGAAGTCCGTGCGGCAGCGACTGACGATTCCAGGAGACGACATGACGCGACGACTCTCCACGGTGATGGCTGCGGCCGTCGGCGTGTTCCTCGTGCTCGCCCCGGGCGCCGCGACGCACGAGCTCGACCATCCGGCGACCGGCTACACGACCGACGCGCCCGTCGGGACGGGGCTGCTCTCCGGCCCGCCGGGGGCGTGGAAGCTGGTGACGACGTTCCCCACCGGCAACCCGCACACCGATCTCGACTTCTTCACGCAGGGTGGCGAGACTTACGCGTCCGTCGGCACGCTCGCGGCGGGGTCGAACGCGGGTGGACAGACGATCGTGCAGCTCACGAACCGCGGCGTCGTCGATTCGCGCTACGTCAGCTCGCACCCGTCCGCCTCGTGCGTCAGCGACCCCGTCAGCGCGCTCGGCCTCCAGCACGACGTCGAGGCGACGCCCAAGGGCGACGCGATCCTGAACGCGACGAACCCGAATGCGGTTCGCAGCGACGCGCAACTGTTGCTCGACGCGACCGACCACCGCGGCCGCTGCCACGACCAGGGACTCGCGGGTCTCGCCAACGCGCCGCGCGGCGGGCTCGAGATCGTCGACATCACGAACATCCTCGACCCGGTCGAGATCGGGCTCACGAGCCACATCGGCGAGTCGCACACGGTGAACGTCGACCCGAAGCGTCCGCACATCGCCTACGCCGTCACCTCGGACGACGTCAGCGTCGGTCCCCCGCCCGAGTACAGGCGCCTGAACGAGACCCCGGGCTCCGGCGACCGCTACTACCTGGACGGCTTCGAGGTGATCGACCTCTCGAGCTGCATGAACTTCCCCGCGCTCACGAGCGTCGACCTGCGGCGGGCGCTGTGCCGGCCGGAGGTCTACCGCTACCGCTTCCCGTCCGTCTTCGCATCGCTCGGCCACACGTCGAAGAACGCCGTCTACGGCTGCCACGAGCTCGAGGTCTACCCCGACGACACGCTCACCTGCGGGAGCGGCGCCGCCGGCCTCGTCTTCGACCTGAGCAAGGCGTTCGACCGGAACGGCAAGCCGAGAGGCACGCCGCTGCCGTGCAGCCTCCGGCCGAGCAGCACGGTCGGCGTCTACACGACGGGCGCGCTGGTGACCGACTGCGTCGTCGCCGCGAACGGGCAGAGCCTCGACGTGCCGACGTGGCTCGCGAACGGCGCGCCATCACTCGAGGGCGTGCGCTACGTCGGCAGTGTCTACCACCAGGGCCGCGGGGGGCCGTACCCCTCGACGGAGGACAACGACTTCAACCACGAGTTCGAGCTGAGCGGCTCCGGCAAGTACCTGATCGCCACCGACGAGCGCGGCGGCGGCGTCTCGCCGCCCGGCGCGACGTGCGCAACCGGCGTCGACAACACCCAGGGAAACGGCGGCGTCCACTTCTACAAGCGCGACGCGCTGCTCACCACCACGCCGGCGACCGCCCAGGAGGCGTGGGCGCAGTACGCGCGGACGCCCACCGGCGGCAAGGCGATCTACCGCGCGACGCCGCGGACGGGCGCGGAGCCGTCAGTGTGCACGGCGCACGTCTTCCAGCAGATCCCGGGCCAGAACCGGATCTTCATGGGCTGGTACTCGCAGGGGACCCAGGTCGTCGACTTCGTCGAGCACGCCGACGGGTCGGTCGAGCTGAAGGAGGCCGGCTGGTTCATCCCGGAGAACGCGAACACGTGGACGTCGCACGTCTTCAAGACGCGCGAGAACGCCGACGGGACGTTCACCTACTGGGGCGCGACCGGCGACTTCCTGATCGACGGCACCGGCCGGAGCGCAATCGACGTCTGGGAGGTCACCCTCCCGGCGCCGCCGAAGCCCGGTGTGGCGCCGCCCACGAAGGGCGGCGGCAAGAAGAAGTAGTCACGGCGGAGGGAGCCCGGGGGCGCCGCACGCGGCTCCCCCGGGCTACTCCGGCCGCGGGCGGTGCCGCTCGACGA
>DASQNG010000138.1:0-31628 GCA_035645095.1 Gaiellaceae bacterium
CACGTCCCGCTCACCGACACGACCTGGCTCGCGGAGCACCTCCGCGGGCTGGACCACGAGGAGCTCGCAGCGATCGAGGCGGCGATCGAGCCCCTCGGGAGGCTCCTCTGACGGCGGCCCTGCTCAAGCTGAACGCGCGGACCTTCGCGAGCCTCCGCCGGCACCGCAACTACCGCCTCTTCTTCACCGGCCAGGTGGTGTCGGTGAGCGGGACGTGGATGCAGAACATCGCGCTCGCCTGGCTCGTCGTCGAGCTGACGCGGTCGCCGCTCGCAGTCGGCTTCCTCGCGTTCTGCCGCTTCATCCCGTTCACCGTCTTCGGGCTGGTGGCCGGCGTCGTCGCCGACCGGATCGACAACCGCCGCCTCGTCCTCGGCACGCAGGCGACCTCGATGGTCTTCTCGGCCCTGCTCGCCGCGCTCGTGCTGACGGGGAACGCGAAGCTGTGGCTCGTCTACGTCCTCGCCGTGCTGTCCAGTACGGCCCTCGTGTTCGACGCCCCCGGGCGGCACGCGCTCACCTTCCAGATGGTCGGCCGGGAGGAGCTGCCGAACGCGGTCGCGCTGAACGCCGGCCTCTTCAACGCCTCCCGTGTCGTCGGCCCGGCGCTCGCGGGCGTGATCATCGCCGTCTGGGGCGTCGGCGTCTGCTTCGCGATCAACACCGTGAGCTTTCTCGCGGTGCTCGCCGGGCTGCTGCTGATGCGCGCGGAGGAGCTCGTGCCCGTCCTGCGCGAGGGGGCGCCGCCGACGCTGATGCGCGGCGTCGGCGAGGGCCTGCGCTACGCGTGGCGCTCGCCACAAATCAGGCTCGTGCTCCTGATCGTCACCGTCGTCAGCACCGTCGGCTTCAACTTCCACGTGATCCTGCCGTTGCTCGCGTCGGACACGCTCCGCGCGGGACCGGAGGTCTTCGGCATCCTCTCCGCCTGCTTCGGCGGCGGAGCGCTGCTCGGCGCCCTCCTCTCGGCCGCGCTCGGCCGCGCGAGCTGGAAGGTGCTCGTGGCGGGCACCGGCGGCTTCAGCATCGCCCTGCTCGCGCTCGCGCCGGCGGCGAGCGTCTGGATCTGCGCGCTCCTCCTCTTCGTCACCGGCGCGTGCTTCACGCTCTGGACGTCGAACGCGAATTCGATCCTGCAGCTCGGGGCGCCGGACCACCTGCGCGGACGGGTCGTGAGCCTCTACCTGTGGGCCTTCGCCGGCCTCGCCCCGATCGGCGGGGTGCTCGCGGGGTGGCTGACCGAGGTCGGTGGCACGCCGCTCGCGTTCACCGTCGCCGGCGTGACCGGGCTCGCGATGGCGGCGGTCGCCGCCCGCCGGCTGCGCGGCGGCCGGGCGCCGCTCCTCGCCCGCAGCCACCAGCTCGGGTAGGGTCGGCCCCGTGGAGCAGCGCGTGAGCCTCCTCACGCTCGGCGTCGCCAACCTCGAGCGGTCGCGCACCTTCTACGAGGCCCTCGGCTGGACGTCGGATTCCGAGCCGGGTGGCGACGTGGTCTTCTTCCAGGCGGGCGGGATGGTCGTCGCGCTCTGGAGCCGCGCCGAACTGGCGGCGGACAGCGGCGTCGAGGACACGGGCGGCTGGGGCGGCATCACGCTCGCGCACAACGTCCGCTCGCCGGAGGAGGTGGACGCGGTGCTCGCCGAGGCGCGCCGGGCGGGCGCGTCGATCGCCCGCGACGGGGCGGCCACGTTCTGGGGCGGCTACTCCGGGGTCTTCCTCGACCCCGACGGCCATCCGTGGGAGGTCGCGCACAACCCCGGCTGGCCGCTCGCCGGCGACGGCTCCGTCAGGCTCCGGGACTAGCGGCGCACGGCGCGCGTTTGCCGCGCCGCGCCGGCGGCCACACGAAGAGCATGGACGACCGCGAGGCAGGGACCTACTCGACGCCCCCGGAGGCGACACCCGAGCCACAGGAGACGCGCGCGGCTCGCAGCGGGATGCCCGGCGGGTTCGCGGCAATCGGGATCACGGTCTTCCTCGTGTTCCTGATCTTCATGCTGCTGAAGGCGCTGCTCTGACCTGGTCACGCGCGCCGGAACGGCGGAGGCCGCCTCGCGGCGGCCTCCGGTTCGTCATTCGTCGTCGGCCGCGGCCTCCGGCGGCTCGCCCGGCTCGTCCGGCGGCACGGTCACCTTCTCCGCTTCGCCCTCGACGACGCGGATCGTCACCGGCAGCTCCGCCTCGCCCGCGTCCTCGTCCGTGCGGCGGTCGACGAGGATCGTCGCGCCGGGGCTGAGCTCGCGGCCGAGCACGAAGTCGGCCAGCGGGTCTTCGATGAAGCGCTGGATCGCGCGGCGCAGCGGCCGGGCCCCCATCGCCGGGTCGAACCCCTGCTCGACGAGCAGCTCCTTCGCCTCGCCCGTCAGCTCGATCGCGACCTCGTGCACCGCCATCTGCTCGCGCAGGCGGCGCAGCATCAGGTCGACGATGGTGAGGATCTCCTCCTTCGCGAGCTTGTGGAAGACGATGATCTCGTCGATCCGGTTCAGCAGCTCCGGCCGGAAGACCTTCTTCAGCTCGCCGGTGACGCGGCCCTTCATCTCCTCGTAGGTGAGGCCGGCCTCGTCGCCGAGCGAGAAGCCGAGCGTCTGGTTCTTCGCGATCTGACCGGCGCCGATGTTCGACGTCATGATCACGATCGTGTTGCGGAAGTCGACCTTCCGCCCCTGCGAGTCCGTCAGCTTCCCCTCCTCCAGGATCTGGAGCAGGATGTTGAAGACGTCCGGATGCGCCTTTTCGATCTCGTCGAGGAGGAGCACCGAGTACGGCTTGCGGCGGACCGCCTCCGTCAGCTGGCCGCCCTCGTCGTAGCCGACGTAGCCGGGCGGGGAGCCGACGAGCCGCGACACGGAGTGCTTCTCCATGTACTCCGACATGTCGATCTGGATCATCGCGTCCTCGTCGCCGAAGAGGAACTCGGCGAGTGTGCGCGCGAGCTCCGTCTTGCCGACGCCGGACGGGCCGAGGAAGATGAACGAGCCCGTCGGCCGCTTCGGGTCCTTGATCCCCGCACGGGCGCGACGGATCGCGCGCGAGACGGCCACGACCGCCTGGTGCTGTCCGATCACGCGCTTGTGGAGCTCCTCCTCCATCCGGATCAGCTTCTGCGACTCGGCTTCGGTCAGCTTGAAGACCGGGATGCCCGTCCACATCGAGACGATGTCGGCGATCTCGTCCTCGCCGACGACCGGCTGCTCCTCGGACTCCTCGGCGCGCCAGCTCTCCTCGAGCTCCTTCTTCTTCTGCGTGAGCTTGCGCTCCTTGTCGCGCAGCGAGGCGGCCTTCTCGAACTCCTGCGCCTCGATCGCGTTCTCCTTCTCCGTCCGCACGCGCTCGATCTCGTCCTCGAGCTCGCGGTAACGCGGCGGCGCCGACATCGTCTTGATGCGGAGGCGCGAGCCGGCCTCGTCGATCAGGTCGATCGCCTTGTCCGGCAGCTGGCGGTCCTGGATGTAGCGGTCGGCCAGCACGGCGGCCGCGCGGAGCGCGTCGTCGGAGATCTGGCAGCGGTGGTGCGCCTCGTAGCGGTCACGCAGGCCACGGAGGATCTGCACGGTGTCGTCGATCGTCGGCTCGTCGACGCGCACCTGCTGGAACCGCCGCTCGAGCGCGGCGTCACGCTCGAGGTACTTGCGGTACTCGTCGAGCGTCGTCGCGCCGATCGTCTGCAGCTCGCCGCGGGCGAGCGCCGGCTTGAGGATCGAGGCCGCGTCGATCGCGCCCTCGGCCGCGCCGGCCCCGACGAGGTTGTGGAGCTCGTCGATGAAGAGCACGATGTCGCCCCGCTGGATGATCTCCTTCATGACCTTCTTCAGCCGCTCCTCGAACTCGCCGCGGTATTTCGAGCCGGCGACGAGGGCGGCGAGGTCGAGCGTGTAGATCTGCTTGCCCTTCAGGAGCTCGGGAACCTGGTTCGTCGAGATCCGGTTGGCGAGGCCCTCGACGACCGCGGTCTTGCCGACGCCCGGCTCGCCGATCAGCACGGGGTTGTTCTTCTGCCGGCGCGAGAGGATCTGCATCACGCGCTCGATCTCGTTCTGGCGGCCGACGACGGGGTCGAGCTTGCCCTCGGAGGCGGCCTTCGTCAGGTTGCGGCCGAACTGGTCGAGCAGCTTCGAGTTCTTCGACTTCTCGCCGGTAGCACCCGACGCCCCCGCCTGACGGCGGCCCGGCCCGGAGAGCATGCGGATGATCTCGTTGCGGATCTTCTCCGCGTCGGCGTCGAAGTCGAGCAGGATCCGGGCGGCGACGCCCTCGTTCTCGCGCACGAGCCCGAGCAGGATGTGCTCCGTCCCGATGTAGTTGTGGCCGAGGGAGAGCGCCTCGCGCAGCGCGAGCTCCAGCACCTTCTTCGCACGCGGCGTGAACGGGATCTGCCCCGTCGTCACCTCGTCGCCCTGGCCGACGATCCGTGCGACCTGCGCACGCACCTCCTCGACGGTGATGTCGAGCGACTCGAGCACGCGCGCTGCGAGCCCCTCCTCCTCGCGGAGGAGACCCAGCAAGATGTGCTCGGTGCCGATGTAGTTGTGCTTGAGGGCACGCGCCTCGTCCTGTGCGAGGACGACGACCTGGCGAGCCCGCTCTGTGAAGCGCTCGAACACTCCCTTCGACCCTCCTTTCGTCTTTGGTCTCCGGAGAACGGACCACCGCCTCCGGGTCGAAGGCTGTGCGCCCATGGTATCGGACGCCCCTGCGGTTCCCGTCAGCCCCTACTCCACGCTACGCGCCCCACGGATGACCGCAGCGAAAGTGAGAAGCATGATCTTGAAGTCGAGCCAGAGCGAAAAGTTCTCGATGTAGTAGTTGTCCCACTCTGCGCGATCGGCCACTGACGTCTTCCCACGGAGGTCGTGCACCTGCGCCCAGCCCGTGATTCCGGACTTCACGCGGTGTCGCTGGTCGTACCGTCGGATGTCGTGAGCGAAGCGGCTGACGAACTCCGGGCGCTCCGGCCGCGGCCCGATCAGAGTCATATCGCCGCGGAGCACGTTGAACAGCTGCGGGAGCTCGTCCAGCGACGTTCTCCGGATGAGGGTTCCCACGACACTTCGGCGGTCCTCACCTTCGACCCCACCGGGTGCGAGGCCAAACGCAGCGAAGGCGTCGGCGTCGTCGTCCGCTTGCGAACCGCGCATGGACCGGAACTTCAGAATCTCGAAGCTCCTCCCGTCGCGGCCGATGCGCTCTTGCCGGAACAGCAGGGGCCGCCCAAGGTCCAGCCACACAGCAAGCGCTACAACCGCGAGACCCGGGGCGAGCAGCACGATCATGACCGCAGCTGCGAGACGATCGAACGCGTACTTCAACGCGAACTGGAACCCAGCGGGATCCGTCTGGTGCGCCGACAGGAGCGGCAAGCCGCCGATGTGTTGGACGCTGAGTCGAGAGGTGGTGCGCTCGTAGAGGCGCGGAACGAAGGACGCTTCGACCCCGAGTCTCTGTGCGTGCTCGAGCAGGCGTAGGAGGACATCAACGGGTGCGGTCGAGAAGCACACGGCGACGTGCTCGACCGAGTGTTCCCGGACGACCCGCTCGAGATCCCAGCTCGCACCCAGAACGGGTAGGCCCAGTGGACGCTCGACAAGCGGAGCCTTGTCGAGAAACCCGATCGGCTTGAGCCCGAACTCGGGCCGCTCGAGCAGACGCTGAGCGAGGACCTGGCCGATCCGTCCGGCGCCGACGATGAGCGTCGGCTGGAGGTTCTCGCCGCGCCGGCGCGCCCGCTGCTGAAGGACGTACGAGAGCGCGCGCCAACCCCCGACATAGAACAGGCTGAACGCCCAGAGACGCGCCCCTTGCTGCGCGACCGCCGGGTCTGCTACTGCCGGGTCTGCGGCGACAAAGACGCGCAGAGAGACGACGACCATGGCGACGAGAGCCGTCGTCGTCGCAACGACACGAAGCTGGTCGATGAGCGAAACACGGAGCGTGTTCGTGTACGTCCCGCGCGCGACGAACACCGACAGGACGAGCGCGGGATACGCCACGAGCGGCAGCCAGGGGGTCGGCGGCAGGTCGGCGCGCGCAGCTCCGAGCTCGGCGACGATCGTCGCGATGACGAGCATCGCGGCGTCTGCAGCGACGACACGATGTCGCCCGCGCAACCCGACGCTTCGCCGCGTCGGCGCTGTGACGGCGCGGTCGGCGGCGTTTCCGAGCCTCTTCATCCGATGTGCCGGCCGGCGCCTGCCACAAATCCCCGGCAGGCGCCGGCGTCACTCTGAGCCAGCTCGGCTAGTCGCGCGCGGCCGCGAACTTTCTGGTCGCGAAGCCGAGGACGATCAGCAGTACTCCGACCGACAACGCGAGCGCGGCGTCGAAGCCGGTGAAAGGCAGGGCTCCCGCGGGAACGGCCGCTCCGACAGCGCCGCCGGCGACTTCCTCGTCGATGCTCGGCCCGACGCCACCGTACGTCCGCCCCGTCGGCGCCTGCGCAACCGCTACGGTCGCGAACAGGAGTGCAGCGGTTACAGCAACGACCAGCGCCTGAATTCTGTGCTTCATGCTCTTCTCCCCCTGTGCCTATGGCCGCAACGGCGCGGACATTCCTGGAATAGCCATGACTACCACAGACGAAACCTAGTCGATTTCCGGGTGGGCGGGGGTTAGTCTTGCCCCCTCTTTCGAGGTGGGCGTCAGGTCGAGCGGCTAGCGGGTGAGTCGCCGCTGGCGCTCTGCGAGTTCCTGTTCAACGGCGCCCACGTCGACGTCCTCTCCCGTACGCAACCAACCGCCCACCTGGTCGAGCAACGGTTCGCGAGGGTTCAGCAGTTTTGCCTCGGCCAACTGCCGGCGCGCCTCGGGCGCACGTCCGCCTTTCGCGAGCGCCAGAGCGAGCTGAAGGCGGCTGTACCAGCTGTGTGGATTCCGTTCGACCGCGCGGCTGTAGGCGTCCGCCATCGCGCGCCAGTCGCGGCGGTGCCGCGCGATGGCTCCGGCCGTCAGGTCGGGGCCGTCGCTGAGCGGGTTCAAGCGGCGAGCGCGGTCGAGCGCGCCTGCAGCCGCTGCGACATCGGTGCCCCAGACGCCGGACGCGTAGGACGTGTAGCGCGCTGCGAGCCAAGGCGCCCCGAACGAGAGACACGCCAGCGCGAGGAGCGCGGCGATTCCACGCGACGCGGCGCGGGTCCATAAAGCCTCGCGCGACGGCGGCGCCCCACGCCCGCCCGCCAGCGCGAGTAGCGCCAGAGCCGGAGCCGTGAGTGCGGGGAGCTCCCAGAACCATTCGATCGAAGCGTGGGCGAACCAGTAGAGGAACGAGACCGATGCCACCGCCCTCACCGCGCGGTCCAGTCCGCGAGACCGCGCCAACGCGAGGACGGCCGCCGTCAGAGCGGCCGCGAGAAACGCGAGGAACAGGAGAGCGCCCACGATTCCGGTCTGGGTCAGAATCTGCAGCGGAAGGCTGTGGGGATAAAGCGTCTCCTCGTCCGAGCGCCGGTACTGCAGGTACTCGACGCCGAAGTTCTCCGTGCCGATCCCGGTCACGGGGTGCTCGCGGAACTCGTCGATCGCGACGCGCCAGAGGTCGCCCCGATTCGTCTGCACTCCCCGCAGGAGCCGCGGATTATCCGAGGGTTCCCACGTGTCGTCGCTGAAGCTTCTCCAGCCCTGGCGCACGCGCTCCGCCGGATCGAGGAAACCGACGACCAGCACGACGCCACCGAAGGCCAGAGCCAGTCCGCCGACGGCTACGACGCGAGCAGCGATGCGCGTAACCCGATCCGGCACCACCACGAACCGGTCGATCAGCGTCATTGCGGCTCCGGCGAGGAACAACCCGAACGCGGTGACTGCGACGAGCTCGACCGCCGAGGCCGCCGACGCGCTCAGAGCGGAAGCGGTGTCCGCGGAACCGAGATCGACGAGGCGCGGAGCCGTGATCCAGAGCGCCGAGGCGATTGGCAGCAGGAAGACCAGCGTCCGCAGTCGACTCGGGACGAGTGCGAGGTACGCGAGCACGGCGACCGCGGCCGCGACGACCACGCCACGGCTCTGAGCAAGCAACGCCAGTTGAGCACAGACCCCGGCGACCGCGAGAAAGAGCGGCCGCACCGGTGCCGGCACCTCACGCCGAGACGCGAGGAAGAGGGCCGGCCAGAGCGCGAGCAGGAAAAGAGCCGCGTTCCCGTTCGGGTATCCCACCGGCGCCGAGAACCGCGCGTCGTTGTAGTACGCGCCGACGTCCGTCGCGTCACGCGCCGCGACGAGCGAGCCGACGCCCAGAGCGCATGCGCCGAGCGCCCACCCACCGATCAGCAGCAGCCGCGCGCGGGTGCTCCACCCCAAGAGCGCAAAGAGCGCGAAGACGACGAGATACAGAGCGTTGCGATTCGCCCCGTCCCACGCCTCGCCCTGCACGTTCGACCACCGAATCGAGAGGTACCCCCACACCGTGTAGCCACTGAAAGCGGCGAGGGCGGTCGTTGTGGGGGCGCCCAGGCCTCGGAGGAGCCCCGGCCGCGCGAGGAGTAGGACCAGCAGAAGCAGGAGGACGAGCAGACCGCCGGCGTACCACGTGGTCGGGAAGTAGCCCCCCTGACGCCGCGCCCACCACAGGAACACGCCGAGGACGGCCGCTCCCGGGAGCACCTCGGCCGTGGACGGGAGCGACGACGGCGAGGGAGGGACGAGTCGCGGGCGACGCCTCGAGCGAACAGCCATCGCCGAACGCTACCGGCGGCGGGCCGGCGGTCTCTGCGTAGGCTCCTCCAGCAGCACTGCGGCCTGAGGAGCCGTCGCCGCTGTGGCCGCGAGTTGACGAGGCGTAACGAAGACTCGCCGGTTCGCCTGGAGGTGCACGATGGTGAAGTACGGGGCGCTGTGGTCGGAGGTGACGCCGAAAGGTGGTGTCGGCGGGTACAGCGCGCCGCCGTACCGCTCGACCGTCAGCCGGTGCTCCGATCCAAGTGCGACGAAAACGATCTCCGAGACGGGCGCTCCAACAGCGGCCATGAACTGCGCGGACGGACGGTAGAGCACGAACGGGCGCACGCCGACGCGTGGCCACAGCACGATCGCGCGACCGCCGTCGGGAGGCGGTCCGAGGGCCACGGCCGCACCGCGCCAGTCCTCCGCACCGAATTTCGGGTCCTCGGCACTCCACACGACGACCACAACTCCTATTACCGCCAAGGTTCCGGCGATCACAGCCCCGATGCGGGAGATGTGAGAGAGCGCGAGTCCGGTCGCTGCGACGATCATGAGCGCGGGCAACGCGACGATGAGGTTCCGTGCGAGCACGTAGTCGAATCCGGCTGGAACGAGCAGGAGTGGCAAGACGAGCGCGGCGCCGCCGACGACGGCGGCTGGAGCGACCGCCCTCCGTTCGGCCGGGCGTGAGAGAAACGCGAGCAGACCTAGGGCCACGAGCACGAGAGCGCCCGTGATCGCGATGCTCGTCCTCTCCCGCGGGGGCTGCGGCCCGACGAGGAACTCGCCCGCCACCTCGAAGATGCGGCGCCTCAGTGGGACGTGCGAGATCCAGTCGACGTTGGTGCGCTGCGCCAGCGCGATCGGAACGAGCGACAGTCCGACGAGCAGAACGGACGTCACCGGCGCGAGCGCGGCCCGTCGCGTCCGCCGAGCGAGAAGCAACCACGCGGCCTGCGGCGCCAGCAGGAAGACCGCGAAGTAGTGTGTCAGGAGCGCGACGCCGGACGACACGGCCCAGGCGAAGGCGTTGCCGCGGGAGGGCGCTCGCAGCAGGCGGGCGAAGAAGAGGAACGACGTCGACGAGAGCAGGACGAGCAACGAGTACGCCCGCGCGTCCTGCGCGTGCCAGACCAGGAGCGGGCTCGCCGCCGCAAGCAGGGAGGCGACGAGCGCGGCGCGCCGTCCGGACAGCTCACGCGCGGCCAAGTACACGACGGCGACTGCGACGATGCCGACCAGTGCCGAGAAGGATCGCGCTCCGACCTCACCATCGCCGACGATTCGTGTCCAGAACCACGCAAGCACGTAGTAGAGCGGCGGCGTTCCCTCGCTCTCAGGGATCGTGCGTAGCAGCTCGGCGAGAGGGAGGCGGAGCAGCTCGATCGTGACCGCCTCGTCTCGCCAGAATCCACGCGCTTCGAGATTCGCGAGCCTGAGCACCGCGGCCAGCAGGAGGACTCCGGCGAGAGGCCAGGTTTCGCGCGTGCGCGAGGCCCGGCTCACGAGCGGGTGCGAACGAGCATGAGGACGAGCTGCAGCGCGAAGTGGCCGGCCGAGCGGTACAAGGGAAAGACGCGTGGCACGAGGAGGGGGTCGTCGCCAGGCTCCACACCCCGCCCACCGACACTCATCCCGGTCGCGAAGCCGGCTCTTTGGGCAGCGGCACCGACGCGAGAGTCGGCGCGGCCGTGAGGGTACCCAACGGTCGCGAGGCGCCGCCCCGCCGCCGCCTCGAGCTCTGCGCGCCCCTCTGCCAGCGCCGCGGCCAGCCGCTCGTCGTCGAGCGGCGGTAGAGCGTCGTGACGACGAGTGTGGAACCCGATGTCCATGCCCCCTTCGGCGAGCTCTCGCACGTCGGCGAGCCGCATGCCCGCGTCGGCCGGGTCGGGCCCGAGAGCGTCGGCCAGCCGCGCCGCGACCGCATCCCGCTCCTGTGCAGGGAGCTCCTCCACGCACCATGCCAGCTCGAGCACCGGCCGCACGGGACCGCCGTCCACCAGTCGCGCCGCCTCCTCCGGCGAGCGGTCGTGAACGTCCTGCAATCGTTCCCACCAGAACCGGAACGGGCGCTCGAGGGAGGCGCCGCAGAGGAAGAACGTGGCCCGGACGCCCGTCCGCCGGAGGATCGGCAGCGTGATGCGTGCGTGGCACGCCAGATCGTCGTCGAACGTGACCGCGGCCGGAAACCGCTCGCCGCGACGGCGGGACCTCACCGCGTCCAGGAGGTCGTGCGCGGCCACGATGCGGTAGTGCGCACGCAGATGTCGCATCTGTGCCTCGAAGAGTGCGGCTCCGTGCGGCGCCACCACCTCGCGGCGAGGGTCTCCCTGAGAAGGCGCGACCGAGTGGTAGACGAGGGCGACGCCTCCCCGTCTTCGCGTCAGCTGCAACGCGTACACGAGCATCGCCGCGAATGGCCGGCCCACCAGACGCACGGGGAGGCGCAGCGCGAGCCTGGCAGCGTTACGAGCCAAGACGCGACCTTCCGCCCGAGATGTCACCGGAAGCGCGCCAGCCACGGCGGCTGCGGCGGCTGCGCCACCGCCGTCGAAGAGCGGAGCCTCGCCAGCGGCGCGCGGGCACGGGAGCCGAAGAGGTCGAACACGGCGCGCAGCGCCGGCCGCAGACTTCGGCGTTCGAGCGCCAGGCTCAGGGAAACCCGCGCCGCCTGGCGTGTGCGGCCCGCGCGGCGGTACTCCGCCGCAGTCCACTCGAGAATGCCGCGCCGTCTTCGCGAGCGGGCGTCGCGGCTCGTGTCACCGCCGTGCTTCGCAACGACATACTCGGACTCGCGGACGACGTCGGGGCCGTAGCGGAAGAGCGCGTTCCCTGCGTGCTCGACGTGCGCGACCAGCACCTCGGCGCACGCGGCTACCTCGCCGCGTCGTACGAGTCTCAGCCAGAGCTCCCAGTCCTCGGTGTACGAGAGCCGCTCGTCGAACCCGCCGAGCTCGCGTAGGAGCGACGTGCGCGCCAGCACGCTCGAGCATCCGCCGGGGACGAGGTTGCCGTGGATCAATCGCACGCGAAGGTCTTCCGGTGACGGAAAGACATCGCTCGCGAGCACCCGCCGCTCCTCGTCCACGAGCACTGCAGCGGCGTACACGACGTCGGCCCCCGTCTCTGCGGCACGATCCACCTGCGCGCGCAGCTTCCGCGGTGACCACAGGTCGTCGTCGTCGAGGAACGCCACCCACGGCGCCCGCGCCGCTCCTATCCCGGCGTTCCGCGCAGCGGCGACGCCGCGCGAGCGCTCGTGACGGATGAGACGCACGCGCGGGTCGCCCAACCCGCCGAGCGCCGTCGCAGTGCCGTCAGTGGAGCCGTCGTCGACGACGACCACTTCGATCACGACGTCCTCCTGCCGGAGGGCCGACGGCAGGGCGTTCGACGCCAGCAGCGGCCACCGGTCGCGCGTCGGGACGACGACGGTGACCTCCGGCGCCTCCGTCACGGGCGGCATCCATCGAAGGCGCCCCGTGCGCGCGGTGAATCCGGCACGATCAGCGCATGCCACGCGACGACCTGCCCCCCTGGGAGGGCTCCTGGCCGCAGCGCCGCGAGCGGCGCCCCCGGTTCACCGATCCGTACTACCTGCACTACAGCGCCCTCGCGCGCAGCCTCGTGGAGGCACGCGACCGCCACCTCCGCGCTCCGGTGGCGATCCTCGACGTCGGCTGCGGCGAGATGCCCTACTACCCCCTCTTCGCAGCGATCGCGGCGGACTACGCGGGGAGCGACCTCACCCCAGGGCCACGCGTGCGCTACGTCTGCCCGATCGAGTCGCTGACGGCGCCGGACGCGGCATTCGATCTCGTGCTGTGCACGCAAGTGCTCGAGCACGTTCGCGACCCAGCGCGCGCACTCGGCGAGATCGCGCGCGTGCTGAGACCCGGTGGCCATGCGTTCGTCACGACGCACGGAGTGTGGCCGTTCCACCCGTACCCCGAAGATCTGTGGCGCTGGACGCAGCAGGGCCTCACCGCCCTCGTCGAGCGGACTCCCGGCGTCTCCCTGGTGGAGGTCGTACCTCACCGGGCGACCGCTTCGTCGCTCGCGCTGCTGCTGAACTACTACGTGGACATCGCCGCGCGTCGGCCGCTGCTGCGCCCGCTCGGTTCCGCGGTAACCGTCGCCCTGAACGCCGCCGCGCTCGCAGGCGATCGGATCCCGAGGCTCCGGTACCCGCACGAGGACACGCTCATCCACAACTTCCTCCTGGTGGTGCGGCGTGACGGTCAGCCGCCTCGTGCGTAGACGCGGAAACCGTGGATCAGGCCGCCGGGAAGGCCGCGGAGGATGCCGCGGCGGGGATCCGTCCACGCCTCGCGGCGTTTCACGAGAGCGGATGCAAGGGCTCGAACCCCCCAACCGACGTCACGCAGGATCCACCGCAGCATGAGGAGGTCACCGCGGAGGAGGTGCTTCGCGTAGAGGAAGCCCTGCCCGCGTGCATAGCGCGCGTAGAGCGTGACGAGCTCTTCCGCGGTGCGCCAGTCGTGATGATGGACGACGAGCGCCGGCTCGAAGCGGAGGCGGTGGCCGGCACGCGTCCACCGATAGCAGAACTCGTTGTCCTCGGCGGCCTCGGAGGGTCCGAACCTCTCGTCGAAGCCACCGCAGGCGAGGACGAGCGTCCGCCCCAGCACCATGTTGTTCGGGAAGAGCGCCCCGCCGTGGACCTCGCCGGTGTAGTCGTACGGCTCCGTCGTCTCCTTCGTCGACGGCACCGCGCGTGGATCCCCCACGGGGAGGACGCGGCCGGTCGCGATCTGATCGGGATCACCGGCGAGGAGCCGGGCTCCGACCTCCACCCAGTCCTGTTGTACCGTGCAGTCGTCGTCGGTCACGAGGACGATCTCGTACGCCGCGGCCCGGAGCCCCTCGTTACGACCGAGGCTCACCCCGCGGCCGCGGCACGGGACGAGCCGCGCCCCCGCCGCGTCGAATCCGTCGATGAGGGAGGCCACCTCGGGATCTCCACTCTGATCGACGACGAGAATCTCGGCCGCACGCGGGGAACATGCCGCGAGGGACGCGAGACACGCCTTCAACGGGGCAACCCTGCCCAGGGTGGGCACCACGACGGAGACTGCAGCCGTGGCCGTCACGCGGCGATCCTCGTCCTGCGTTGCTCCAGCCACGGAGGGTCGAGCACCGGCTCCTCGACCCGGTGCGACACCTGCTCCCCGCGGCGTGGGTGCAGCAGCCCTCTCCCCTTCCTGTCGACGAGCGAGGTCGCGGCACTCACGAGGTGGCGGGGCCGCCCGAACGCGAGTGCGCTGTGCAGATACGTCGCTGCGGCCTCACGTCGCCGTCTTGCCGCCCGGTGCTCCGACGCGATCCAGCCCACGAAGCGTGAGGGATCGACCGCAAGCCCGGCGGCCCGATGCTTGTCCACGAACAAGGTGATCTCATCGACCGCGCGCCGGCCGCCGAACGCCATCGCAAACGGATGTCGCACGTACCCGACGTGGATCTCCGGAACGACCGCCGGCCGGATGCCGTCGCTGATCCGAAGCCACAGGTCCCAGTCCTCCGTGTAGGTCAGGCGCTCATCGAAGCCCCCGGCCGCTCGGATCACGTCCGCTCGGACGAGCACGTTCGAGCTTCCGGCCGGGATGACGTTGCTGACCAGCAGGCGCTCGTGCAGCCGGTCCGGGACGTCGGGCCAGGTAGCGTGCAGGGTTCGCCAGCCACCGTCGAGTGCGACAACGGCCGAGTACACGAGCGAAGCCTGCTCCGCGTGCGCGACGTCCAGCTGTCTGCGGAGCTTGTCCGGTGCCCACAGGTCGTCGTCGTCGAGGAAGGCGAGCCACGTCCCGAGCGCCGCTCCGATGCCGCTGTTCCGGGCAGCGGCCACCCGCCGCGCCCGCTCGTGCCGAACGACGCGCAGCCGCGGCTCTCTCAGCTGCTCGAGACGATCTGCGGTGCCGTCGGTGGAGCCGTCATCCACGACCACGACTTCGAGATCCACCCCCTCCTGCTCCAGCGCAGAGGGAAGCGCCGCGGAGGAGAGCAGGGGCCACCTGTTGTGGGTCGGGATGACGATCGTAACCTCGGGCCGCGTGTTCACCGCCGCTCCTGCCGTGCTCCGGCCGGGGCGACCGTCCAGCGCACACCGGGTTGCACCACGCGCCGGCGCTCGATCGCCTCGGCCGGATCGTCCGATCGCGGCAGAAGTGAGAATGCAAGCGCGTCCCGATCGACGAGGAAGTCGTACGCGCCGCCCACACGACCCGCGATCCACACGTGCACGACGTAGTCTCGAGCAGGTAGGACGGGCGGCACGGTCATGCACGCCTCCCACTCCTCGGGAACGCGACGGGGCACGATCGTCCCCCCGGTGTCCTCGCCCCAATCCTCGTCCACGACGCGGACACCGTCCCGACTCTGGAGCACGAGCGCGACGTTGAGCCCCGCGACGTGCTCGTTGATGCGGAAGCGGACCCGTACGGTGAACGGCTCGTCGCGCCGCGGCGAGGTGAGCGGCTGCCCGGCGTCGTCCACGATCGCCGTAGAAAGGAGGTCGACACGACCTCCCGGCTCCGGCGTGAACTCCGCGTGCGCCACCCGGGGGACGGCCTCTCTCACGTACGACTCGATCACGTCGTGGCTCGGGCCGTCGGCTGCCACCCCGCCGCCGTGCAGCCAGACCGTCCGCGGGCAGACGCGCGCGACCGAGCCGAGGTCGTGGCTGACGAAGATGACCGTCCGGCCGTCCCGCCCGAGGCCGGACATGGCTCCGAGGCAACGTTCGCGGAACTGGACGTCTCCCACCGCGAGCACCTCGTCGACGACGAGGACGTCAGGGTCGAGATGCGCAGCCACGGCGAAGGCCAAGCGCAGGTACATCCCGGACGAGAAGCGCTTGAGGGGAGTCTCGAGGAAACGCGCGACCCCGGCGAACTCCACGATCTCGTCCAGGCGCTGTTCGATCTCGCGGCGTCGCATCCCGAGTATCGCGCCATTGAGAAAGATGTTCTCTCTACCCGTCAGTTCCGGATGGAATCCGGTTCCCACCTCGAGCAGCGCGCCGATTCGTCCGCGCATGCGGGCTACGCCGGTCGTGGGCTGTGTGATCCGCGCCAGGATCTTCAGCAACGTGCTCTTCCCGGCTCCGTTCAGGCCGATCAGGCCTACCGCCTCCCCCTCGCCGACCGTCAGATCGACATCGTGCAGCGCCCAGATCTCGGTGCGCTCGGGGCGGCGGCGCAGGGCCGTCGCGAGCGTCTCGCGCAGCGTGACGTACGAGCCGGCGCCGGCACCGAGACGGTACTTCTTTCCGAGGTCGCGGATCTCGATCGCGTTCGGCACGGCTAGATGACGTCGGCGAAGGAGCGCTCGACGTGGCGAAAGTACAGGAAGCCGACGAGCAGCGACGCGAATGCCACCACGGCGGAAATCGCGACTTCCGCCCCGGGCGCCACGCCGCCCGCGACCGACCAGCGGAAACCATCTACGACTCCGGCCATCGGGTTGATGGCGTACACGTACCGCCATCCGCCTTCGACCAGTGAGCTCGGATACGCGATCGGCGTCGCAAAGAACCAGATCTGGAGCAGGAAGGGCAACACGTGCCGCACGTCGCGGTAGCGCACGTTCAGCGCGGACAGTCCGAGGCCGGCGCCGAGTGCGGCAATACATCCCAAGACGACCCACGCCGGCGCCAGCAGCACCGCGAGCCCGCCGAACACGCCGTAGCCGGCGAGGAAGATGCCGAGCACCACCAGTCCCAGCGCGAGGTCGACGAGCGGGGGAACGAGCGCAGCGAGTGGCGCGAGCAGCCGCGGGAAGTACACCTTGGTGACGAGATCCCTGTTGCCGACGAGGCTCTCGGCCGCGGTGGTCAGCGAGCTCGAGAACTGCAGCCAGACGACCATCCCGGCGTACGCGAAGACCACGTACGGCAGGTCCGCCCGCAAACCTGCGAGACGGCCGAAGACGACGGTGAAGAGAAGCGCTGCCACGAGCGGCTGGAGCAACGCCCAGGCAACACCCAGGAACGTCTGCTTGTAACGCACCCGCAAGTCTTTGGCGGCGAACACGAGCGCGAGCTCGCGATAGGCCCAAAGCTCTGCGGCGTCGAGCCGCGGCAGCCAGCCGGCAGCCGGGCGGTTCTCGACCCAGCGCAGGTGCCTCCCCTCCACGACCTTCGCGGCGCGGGCAGACGGAGCGTCAGCGGTCGCCATCGATGGCCTCCTCGCGGTCCAGCGCGGCGTCGAGGAGGTCGAGCGCCTCCGGGGCGACCTCGACGTCGAACTTCCGTGCGAACGGGAACCCAGCTGCGAGAGCCGGGCCGAGATCTTCGGCCTGCAACACCGACGGCCGCCCGGCTCCCTCCGCCCAGCGCAGGTAGTGGATGTCCTCGTTCACGAGTGTGTCACGCAAATGCGAATTCATGATCACGGTCTGAAAGAACATCTCGTCGGGAATGAGCACGTGCTTGAAGAAGCGCATCAGCGACCGGTCCGTGCGCGCGTGGTGGACGACATGCTCGACGGCCGGTCTGCTGAGCGCCCACCACATCCCTCCACCGTAGGGAACCAGACCTCCGGGAAGCCGTCGCCGCCACGGGAGCCGAACGTGTAGAGCTCGTCTGGAGACGACATGCCATCGCTCGTACCGCTCGCAGCCGCCCTCCGCGCCCCAGTACTCGATCGGCAGCGGCACCGCGCGCAGCACCGAGCGTCCGTCGAGTGCGGAGAGGCGCCGCTCGAAGCGTCGCGGCGGCGAGACCGGATAATCTTGCCCGCTGAGGAGGACCGCATGGTCGAACTCTCCTTCGAGCAGAAGCTCGAGCGCGTCGAGCGTCGCCTCGACGAGGGAGAAGCCGCCCCAGTGACAGCGCCGCGGGGGGACGATCGCCACCGCGGGCATCGAGCCTAATCCGCGCTCGAGCTCGGCATGGGCTGCGGCGTCCACCCGTCTGTCCAGGTGAATTGCGAAGTGGGTAGACGGGGTCGCGAGACGTCGGACAAGGCGCTCGACCTGCGGGACGCAACGATGCGCGAGGACGACGTAACCCACCGTCATGATTCGAGCGTGGCGGCGGCGAGGTCGAGCTGCCGGTCGAGCTCGTCGAGCACCCTGCTGTCGATCGACTCGTCGAACTTCCGCGCGAAGAGCTTCCCGGAAGCGAGCATCGTGTCCAGGTCGTCGACACGGAGAATCGCCGGCGCGGGACGCCGCTGCCAGTCGAGATAACGGAGATCGTCGTCGATCATCGATTCGCGCAGGGGTGAGTTCAGCAGCAGCGTCTGGAAGAACAGCTCGTCCGGCACGAAGACTCGGCTGAAGAAGCGGACGTAGCGCGGGTTGCGCCGCGTGTAGTCGGCCACGTACTCGACGGCCGGCCGCGCGAGGCACCAGTAGGCGGAGCCTCCGAACGGGCGCAGGCCGCCCGGGATCCGCCTCCGCCACGGGAGCCTCAGGTGGAGGCTCTTGTACGACACCAGGTGCAGACGCTCGAACCGGTCGAGCCCGCCGTTGGCGTCCCACCGCTCCGTCGGCAGCGGGAACCAGTTGAGGAAGGAGGCCCCCTCTGCCTCCGCGAGCCGGCGACGGATCACCGCCGGGGGGACGAGAGGGTAGTCCTGCCCCGTGAGCAGGATCGCGTAGTCGAAGGGCTCAGGGTTCGCGAGGTGGTGCTCGATCCCCTTGAGCGTCGTCCGGACGTGACCGAAACCGGCCCAGAACGACCGGTGGCGAGGCAGGAAGTGGACGTGTGCGAGGCCCGATGCCTCGTGTCTCATCCGGCGATACACGCCTTCAGGGGTCTTGGCGTCGACATGGACCGCGATACGGGCTTCTCCGTCCGCGAGGCGGCGAAGCAGGCGACCGAGCTGGCGCGGGAGCTTGTAGGCCGAGACGACGTAGACGAGCTTCACGAGGCCGAAGCCGCCCAGGCGCCGTCGAGGAGTCTCGAGATCCCGAACACCTCCGTCAGCTCGCGCGCCAAGGGAACCCAGGTCGGGTCGTCGTCTGCAGCCCGGCGGCGGGGGTAGTCGGCTGTCGCTGAGCGACGACCGACGGCGGCGGCTGCGGCTGCGTCGTACTGGCGGCCGACGGCTCGGAAGAGACAGCCGAACCCTGCGTGCGGGTCGCTTCGTAGGCGCTCGTACGTCACCACGTGAACGGTGTCGGCGGAGCTCAGCGATCGAAGGGGAATCGTGTTTTCGAGGCACCATCGGAGCAGATGGCGTGCCATCGGAGCACGGTCGCGGGAAATCGACTCGATCGCAGACCTCGCGGCGGGGAACTGCTCCAGCAGCTCGTCCTGAGCGAGAAACTCGTCGAGAACGTCACCCCAGCCCAGCGTATGCCAGGAACGGGCGACGGCGACGGGGTCGCGCAGGATGTAGACGATCGGCAGCTCGGGGAAGCGCGCGTGGATCCACGGCAGGAGGTTCGTTACGCGTATCTCCTTGACAATCCGCCGCCGGGCGAGCCGCCTCAGGTTGTATCCGTCGACCCACGCCCCGCGGACGCGCCCCGCGAGCAATTTCTCGATCCGTGCGGCGAGCGGATGATCGAGCTCGTCGGGCGCGATGTACTGGCCGTAGCGCAACGGCCGCGCCTCCCGCACGACGTCGCGGCGGAACGGCTCGAAGACGAGCCTGTAGCTGTTGTCGTGATTCAGCACCTCTGCCACCCAGGTCGAGCCGCTCCGCCCGCTGCTTGCGACGAGAAGCGACGTCTCCACCCGTCGGTCGATGTCGATGTACGCGGCCGCCGAGACGCGCCGGCGCAGCGATCGGAGACGATGAAGCAAAGGAGGGCCGTTGGTCATCGGGCAGGACCTGCTGCAGGGGTAGGCGGTCGGTCGTCGAGCAACAGTCGCCGCAGCTGTGACCCGACCGCGGCGGGCGAGAAGGCCTCTTCGGCACGGCGGCGCGCAGCCGCTCCGAGCACCGCCCGCCGCTCACCGTCGTCGAGCAGGCGGCCCAGCTCGTGCGCGAGCGCCATCGGGTCGTCCCGGTCTACGACGACGCCGCCGTGAGCCTCCCCGGCTTCGAGGATGTCGCGCACGCCGTGCGCGTCCGCAGCGACGACCGGCAAGCCACACGCGAGCGCCTCCACCGGCGCGACCGGGAACCCCTCGTGCCGCGACGGGAACGCATAGACGTCTCCCGCCCCCAAGAGCTGGGCGAGGCGCGTCGGATCGAGGACCCATCCGTCCAGCAGGCGCACGGAAGCGGGCGCCGCTCGCCGGATCTCGTCGACGTCCTCACCTGCCCCGACGAGCAGCAGCTGCAGATCCCGCTCCGGTCGCTCGGCGACCACGGTCGCCCAGGCGCGGAGCAGAATGTCCAGTCCCTTCCGGCGGCGTTGTACCTGCCCGTGCCAGACGACGACCGCGACATCCTCTGCGAGTCCGAGATCGGCCCGCGCCGAACGACGATCCCGTGGCCGCCAGACGTCGGTGTCGACAGGGTTGAACACCCGGGCGATCCGACCAGGATTCAGCCGATACTGCCGTCGCAGACGATCCGCCTCGCTCCGCGTCCCGACGATCACGCCCGAGGCCGCCCGCAGCGACAGTGGCCGGATCGGTCGCTCGAGCCGGCTCAGCTGGTAATCGCCACCCTGGAAGGTGGCAAACGTCGGCACACGGAGAATCCGGCCGAGGAGCACGGCGAGATCGAACCGCGGCGTCTCGTACTCCTGACAGAGCACGGCAGCGCAGCCATGCGCTCGCAGAGCTCCCGCAAGGGCCAGAGGCGGCGTCGCGAGGTACGGCGCAACCGTGCCGAGCGCCGCGCGCGCAAGACTTCCAACGTCGCGCCTGCCATTCAGGGAGCCACCAAGCGCCCGCGCACGTACAGGCCGTTCGACACGCGGGGGCGGCAGCAGGTGAATCGTCGCTCCCGTCGGACCATGCGTCGCCGTCAACGGTTCCTGCACACGCCTCGTCACCCCCACGATCACCGGGTGCACCCCGGATCGTTGCAGCGCGGCCGCGTACCCGAACATCCAGCTTCCGACGAGCTCGTCCCGGAACGCCTGGAACGAGACGCCGAGCCGGTCCAGCCAGTCGACGAAGATGTCCCCCCACGCCAAGATCGCGACGGCCGGCACAGCCGGTTGCGCAGCTCCGTGCATCCGCTCGTGTTCCACACGCACAATGTAGTGGTGCCCGTTCAGACCCTCTCGCCGTGACGATGCCGCCCTGGGAGCTCGAGCACGTCCGCCGTTCCCGCCGGCACCCGAAGCTGACGCAGTTCGACTACCTCCATCTGCACTGCCTCGTACGGGATCTCCGAGCGGCGATCACCCGCGTTCCCGGCCCGGTCGACGACGTGCTCGACGTCTGGTGCGGCTCCCGGCCGTACGACGACCTCTTCCCCTCCCCTACGCGCGTCGTCGGCCTGGACGTCGTCGGGAATCGCTACGGCGTCGCCGACGTCGTGTCCGACGAGTTCCTGCCCTTCGAGGACGCGTCGTTCGACGTCGTCATGTTCCTCGAGGCACTCCAGTTCGTCCCGGCTCCGGCGGAGGCAGTGGCGGAGATGCGGCGCGTGCTGCGTCCAGGAGGCACGGCGCTCGTGGGCGTCCCCTTCGCCTGGGAGTACGAGCGCACGTTCCTGGAGCGGCGCTTCACAGGCCCCGAACTCGAGCGCCTCTTCGCCGCTTGGGAGGACGTCATCGTGCGCGAGAACGGTGGTGCAACAGTCGTCTGGACGGTGCTGACGGCAGCGCTTCTCCACCGTCTCGAAACAGCGGTGGTGCGCGGACGGCCGCTGCACCTGCTGCGCCCTCTCTTCGGTAGCGCGTACGCCGCTCTGAACGTGATCGGACTGGGGCTCGCGAAATTCGAGGAGCGCCACCCACCGGCGGCCGCCCTCCCGATGAACCTGCTCGTCAGCGCCCGCAGGCCAGCGGTCGGCTAGGCGCACCAGTGGCCACGGAGCCCGACGTCACCGTCGTCATACCGACCCGCAACCGCTGGCCACTGCTGCTCGCACACGCCCTCCCGTCGGCTCTGCGCCAGGAGGGAGTCTCGGTCGAGGTGGTGGTGGTCGACGACGGTTCTCGAGCTCCGGCGGCCTCGGGAACCGCGCTGGAGCACCCGTGCGTGCGGCTGCTGCGACACGAGGAGTCGATCGGAGTCGCGCGGGCCCGAAACGCCGGGATCGCGGCCGCCAAGGGACGCTGGATCGCTTTCCTCGACGATGACGACCTCTGGTCCCCGCGGAAGCTCGCTGCACAGCTCGCTCGCGCGGAGGCCGACGGCGCCGGGTGGTGCTATGCAGCGGCGCTCGCCGTCGACGACCGGTGCCGCGTCCTCTACGGGTTCCCGCTCGCGTCAGCGGAAGGTCTCGACCGCCGACTGCTCCACTGGAACGAGGTACATGCCGGCGGATCGAACGTCGCCTGCCGGCGCGAGCTGCTTCGGCGCGTCGGCGGCTTCGACCCGACGCTGTTCCAACTGGCTGACTGGGACCTCTGGATTCGTCTCGCGCTCGCCGCCCCGGCTGCCGCCCTGGACGAGCCGCTCGTTGCGTACGTCATGCACTCGGGCAGCATGCTGCTGACGGATCCTCGAGACGTCTTCCGGGAGTTCGAACTGCTCACCGAGAAGCATCGGCACGCAGCCGAGGAACGTGGCGTCGTCATGGCAGGAGATCTATTCGCACGCTGGGTCGCCGGTGGACAGCGGCGCGCGGGCCTGCGCCGGAGGGCCGCGCTCACATACCTACGGGGCGGTCTGCGTCACCGCGACGCCGGCGCCTTCCCGCGCGCCGCGGGAGCGGTCCTGGGTGACCGCGCGTTCCAGCGGTTGCGTTCGTTGCCGGCGACGGGCCGTACGTCGCGTCCCGCGGTCCGTGAGCCCGCGTGGCTCGCAGAGCTCTGCCGCGGGAACTGATGCGCAGGCGACTGCAGGGGCGGGGGGCGGCGCTCGTCCGGACGATGCTCGTGGCGCTGGCTGCTCTCGTCGCGGGTGGAGCGCTCGCCGTGTCGCTGATCCCCCAAGGCGAGCTGAAGGCGCTCCTCGACGCCGGGGCGGTCGACGGCGATGCCGGACTGACGCCGGCTCGGCACGCGTCCCTCGTCCTCCAACTGCGGCTCCTCGCGCTTGCGGTCGCCGGAGCTGCGGTCGCGCTCGTGCTCGCCCGGCGGCGATTCGACGCCGCGGCTCGCCGCCTCGGAAGCTCGGCTGCGCGGTGCGCCTCTTCGTTGCGCGAGCAGCTCGGGCGCGTAAGCGAGCGCGGCGAACGGCTCGACGTCGTCTCCCTGGCGGGCCTGCTCGGACTCGCCGTTGCGTTGCGCGCCGTCTACCTCGATGTCCCACTGCGCTATGACGAAGCCACGACGTTCAACAACTTCGCCAGCGAGCCTCTGTACGTCGCAGTCTCGAACTACGCGACGCCGAACAACCACGTGTTGCACACGCTGCTCGTGAGCCTGTCCACCACGCTGCTCGGCGACGCCGAATGGGCGATCAGGCTACCGGCGCTCGCAGCGGGGATCCTGCTCGTACCCGCGGGGTACGTCCTCGGGAGAATCCTCCACGGCCGTACGGCGGGCCTCATGGCTGCGGCCGTGCTCGCAACCGCGTCCCCGTTCGTCGAGTACTCGACGAATGCCCGCGGATACACGCTCGTCACGCTCCTGGCGCTCGTCCTCTTCGCGACCGCTCCCGCCGTGCTGGCCACGGACGAAGCCGCGGGTTGGCTCGCCCTCGGCTTCGTCGCCGCGGTGGGCGCTTTCACCGTCCCCGTGATGCTCTTCCCGTTCGGAGGTCTCCTCGTGTGGGTCGTCCTCACCAGCGTGCTCGACGCGCAGAGGCCGCTCGGATGGGCGCTCCGTCGAGTCGGGGCGCTCGCGGCGGTCGCCGGCCTCCTCTCGGCCCTCCTCTATCTGCCCGTCCTCGTCGCGTCCGGTCCTCGGTCTCTTGCGGCGAACGAGTACGTGGCCCCGCGTGGATTCCGGACGTTCGCTTCCGAGCTCGGCGACGCTCTGGCGGAGACCCTCGCAAGCTGGCAGCGTGGCGTGCCCGTGCCGCTCGCGCTTGCCGCGGCGGCCGCGGCCGCCGCAGGAGTTCTCCTGCACCGGCGCATCTCGCACTTCACGGTGGCCCCAGCCGCAGCGGCTCTCCTCTGGACATTCCCGATCGTGCTCGCCCAACGCGCAGCACCATTTCCCCGCGTCCTGCTCTTCCTGCTCGCGCTCGCGATCCTGACGGCTGCCGGTGCAGGCGGCGCGGCGGTGGACAAGGCACTCAGCCGACGACCCACTGTTCGTCGAGGTGCCGGCTCGGCGACCGCGTTTGTCATCGCCGCGGTCTCGGCTGCGTTCCTCCTCGCATCCGACTCGCCGAGGAGCTCCCGCGAGACTGGAGCGCTGCTCGATGCTCCCGCAGTCACCCGATTTCTCGTCTCCTACCTGCGCGCGGGCGACACGCTCGTCGCGACCGGCTCCGACACGATTCTCGAGTACTACCTACGCCGCGCAGGACTCGAACCGGCGCCTTACCTCTACGGCCGCCGCGGTGACGGTCGCCTCGTGTTCGTCGTGAACGTCTTCGGGGGCCAGACGCTCTCGCACCTGCTCGAGGACCCGCGGCTTCCGGGGCACACGGAGACACACATCCGTCTGCTGCGATCGTACCCCTCGGCGCGAGTCTACGTCGCTTCGCCCACCACCGGCTGACCTCCTCCGGACAGGTTGCGCGACAGCGCAAGGAGGCACAGCCAGATCACGATGGGCACCACGGGGATCAGCATCCGCGGATAGGACGCGACGAAGGCGTGCAGGCCGAGCGTCGAGCCCGCGAGCAGAGCGAAAGGGAGCGTCTCCGGCGGCAGGTCGTGCCGCCGCCGCGCGAGCAGAGCCACAGAGAGGACGATCGCACCGAGGACGAGTGCATTCGGGAATGCGTAGACCGCAGCTTTCGGCGTTTGTGGCTCCGCGCTGTACGGCGCGTTGAAGAACATGCGCGAGATGTTCGCCGCCACGTTGGACGCGTACTTCAGCGGGTGCGCTTGGATGTTCTCGAGCGCCCGTCTCTCGAGCCGCTCGTTCTGCTCTGCCAGCGGCACATGTTCGAGCGTGGCGAAGAAAGGGCGGTGGGGAGCAAGCCGATCCTCCGAGAAGACCCTGTCGGCCCTGTGCCAGTCGCCGTAGTCGTTCGGATGAGGCGACGACATCCAGTAGAGCGAGAGGCTGCCGGAGTTGCCCCAGACCAGCGGTCGCCCGGTCACGTGCAGGGTGTAGGCCAGCCAGGGCACGCAGAGTGCAAGCGCAACAGCGGCGATGCGGACCGTCCCAGCGGCAGAGGGCGCACGGCGCAGGATCCACCAGAACGCCGACGCGACCAGCACGGCCGTGAGCACCCAGCCGAACGCCACGCGTGTCAGAGCGAGCGCGGCGAACGACGCGCCAGCTCCGACGAGAGTCACCGTGCTCCCGCTCTCGAGGTGGCGCGCGGTGGCGAGCATCCCGAGGACGAGGAAGAGGATGGCGGGCGGCTCGCTGTGGAGGTTAGGCAGCAGCGTGTAGCTCGGGACGTAGAGCCCGAATGCATATGCACCTCCGAGCGCGGCACGTTCGGAGAACCGGAGGCGCAGGAGCGCGCACAGGGCCACGACCGCGCCGAACAGGGAGAGCGGCCCGACCGCACGCGTGAGCCACAGCGGTAGGTCCGCGGCAACGAGGGGACTGAGGATCGTGGGCAAACCCGGTCCGAACCACAAGTCGGGATACGACGGATCCGCATCGAGCAGCGCGGCGTCGTTCCCCGTCACGTACCACCCGTTCGCCAGGCGGCTCGCCAGCTCGAGATAGCCGGCCTCGTCGTCGGGACGCGGGGGGCCGAAATACGTCGCCAGGAGCAACAGCCCCAGCAGTGGCAGGAGGCGCACGAGGAGCCGCGCGGTCACCGCCGGCCCGCGCCGATCGCTCGTGCGTACACCTCCTCGATCCCCTTTGCATATCGAGCGGGCGAGTGCACCGTTGCGATCGCCTCCACAGCGCGCCCCGACGCCTGTTCCCACGCCCTCTCGTCGTGGTACAGCTCCGTGCAGGCCTCGACCAGCGCGCGCACGTCCGGCTTCACGACCCGCCCCGCGCCGGCGTCGCCCACGTACTCTGCGATCCCGCCGACCGCATAGGCGACGACAGGAGTAGCCAGCTCCATGGCTTCCAGCGGAGCGAGTGCGCCAGGCTCTTGCCACCTCGATGGCACGAGCGCGATCCGCGCAGTTCGCAAGACCGCGGTGACGTCCTCACGGCCGAGAAAGCCCGTCACGCGAAGGTTGGGCAGCTCCAGTGCGCGCTCTCGCACGAGTTCCTCCAGCACGCCTGAGCCTGCGACCGTGATCGTGACATCCGGGAGCAGCTCGGCCAGCGCGAGGACGTCGGCAACGCCTTTCTCGGGGCGCAACCGCCCGACGTACACCAGGCCGTCGCGCTCGGAGAAGCTCGGCGCTTCGCCTGTCGGTCGGTCTACAGACGCAAAGTTCGGCAGCACCGTGGCGCGGATGCCGTGCGCCGCGTAGACGTCGCCCACGAACCGGGAGACAGAGACGAACTCGCGGACGCGCGGAACGTGCACGAGGCGCCGGATGGGATACGTCGCGTTGTTCAGCGCGCGGTAACGGAGCTTCGTCTCGGCTCTGTCGAGCTTGCCGCCGGTCTCGTCGACCGCGCTGGCCGAGAGCAGTTCGAAATCGTGAAGCGTCTGCACGATCGGCACACCGGCGGCGGCCGACGTCACCAGGGGGGCGACCGAGAGCTGCGTGTACAGCTTGTGTGCGTGGACGACGTCCGGGCGGAACGATCTGAGGAGCGACCGCGTGGCGACGGCTGCCTCCCGGTTCCACAGCGCACGAAGCGCTACCCGCGGCTGCCCACGAAGCGGGATCGAGTTGCGGGACGCGTGCGTGCTGGACGCTTCGACGAACGCACCACTCTCCTCCACGTTCGCCTCACCGGCGGTCGACAGGAATTGGACCTCGTGCCCTCTGCGCCGCAGGACGTCGGCTAGGTTGAGACAGTGGCGGTCGGCACCGCCGGTGACGTGCGCGAACTTGTTGACGATCAGGACTCGCATCGTGAGGACGCTCGTCACCCCTGAATAGGAGGAATAACGGGGGATTCGTGGAGCAGCTAGTTCACCCGTGTGGGGGAGACAAGCTCGAAGCCTGCGGCCGATGAGGGCCGCATGATGCCTCTCAGAAAATACACAGCTCCCGCCAGCAGCGTCGTTCTCGCGCTCGCCGGGGTCGCTGCTGCATTCGCCATGTCCGGTGCCGCTACAGGTAGTCCCCCCTGCACTTCGAAGTCGTCGAAGCGTGTTTGCTCGTCGGGTGCGGCCGGCGCGTCGTCGACCTCCACGACGATCACGATCACGACCACGACGGCGACAACCCCTCCTCCGTCTGCCGGCTTTCCCTCGTCCTACTTCACCGGCCCCCTCGGAACGAGAAATGTCCTGCCGGCAACCTCGAGCGGCGCGCTCCTCGGCACGATGACCGGCGCCGTGGGAGTGTCCTGGCAGGACTCTTGGAAGTCGACGCTGGCCCGCGAAGTAGCCATCGGCCGGCAGTTCGACCTCTACCACATCCACAGCGCCTCCCCCTCAGGAGGCTGCTGGTACTCGCCTGAAGGACCTTTCCAACGTGTCCTGGACGGGAAGCCGCTCGAGCGCGTCATCGCGGACAAGGGCGGCGTCCCCGTCCTCTCGTGGCACCCGGGCTTCACAGTCGCGCAGGCGGCCGCAGGTAGCGCGGACGAGTGCTTCCGCCAGTTCGCGAGGGCTGCGAGAGCGTACGGCGGCACCGTCATGCTCCGCCTCTTCTGGGAGTGGAACATCCCCGGTATGGCCTGGGGAACGCAGGACGCCCAGACATTCATCACCGCCTGGCGACGGATCGTGAACGTCGTTCGCAGTGAGGGCGCGACGAACGTGGGGTTCTTCTACTGTCCCGACGAGGGCTACCGGAAGCTGGCAGTGGCAGGGTATCCCGGGGACGCCTACGTCGACTGGGTCGGCTCCGACGCGTACAACCACAACCGTGCCGACGTATGGCACTCCCCGTCGGGAACCGGATGGGCTGAGTTCTCGCAGATCTTCTACCACACACCTTCGGTGTCCCTCCACGACCAGCTCGGCTCGCGCAAGCCCTTCGTGGTCGGCGAGACGGGTACGCCGGAGGACACGGCCGTCGCAGGCCGCAAAGGCGCCTGGCTCCGGAATGCAGGCAGCTTCGTCCGGGACAAGATGCCGAATGTGAAGGGGTTCCTGTACTTCGACGTCGACGTCTCGAAGGTCGAGCATCCAACGTACAACTGGCGCATCGACACCTCGGCGTCCGCACACGATGGATTCCGAGCCATAGCGCGGATGCCTCACTTCAACACCCGCAACCGCTGACGCGCGTGGAACGCGACCTGGGCCATGGGCCCGCTGCGCGAGCGGGCGCCCCCTCGGCGTCTTCAGCTAGGGCGCGTGCGCGTCGAGGATCCTGAGCGCTGCGCGACGCCCTTGCAGGAGAGCGTGATCCATATTCAGGTACTCCCATTGTCCGAAGCGCCCCGCGGCGTGGACGCGGTGGCCCCGGAGCCACTCCGCAATGGTGGCGACGGAGCGCGTGTGCCGGAGGTCGTAGATCACGTACGCCGGGAGGATCGCCTCGGCGTGGATGACCTCGATCTCGTCGTCAGCGTCGAGGATCCGTGCCCGCCGCAGAGCTGCGACCGTCGCCTGTACGGCGGCGTCGACGTCCAGCTCGTCCGCCTCCGAGAACGCCACCTCTGTGGAGATCGAGCTCTTCCCGGGCGGGACGTTGTGGGGGCTGAAGTTCGCGGGGAAGGAGAGCCGGTGGAACGGGAACTCGTCCTCGTAGAAGTAGACCCAGTGCTTGTCGCTGCGCTCTTCCCGCGCGAGGCCGAGGTTGACGTTGAGGATCCCCTGGTAGGTCAGGGCCGCGCACGCCGAGCGCACCTCGCCCGGCAGGTCGCCTACGAGCTGCGGCAGCAGGTTCAGCGGCAGCGTGTAGACGAGGCTGTCGAACTCCACCTCGTCGCCGTCGGCGAGTCCGACGACGCGGGAGGTCAGATCGAGACTCGTAGCGCGGCGACCGCACTCGATGTCGGTCACGCGCCGGGCGAGCGCTGCGGGAAGCGACTCGATGCCGCCGCGCCACGGATACCAGAAGTGCGACGTGGCGCCAACCTGCTGGACGTCGTCCGTGAGCGCGCCGGTGAGGATGCGCGCGACGTCCGGTGTAGGGACGCGACGGCCTATCCAGTTGAAGTCCATGGTCGTGGGTTCGACCGTCCAGATCTTGCGCGCGTAGGGGATCATCAAGCGCTCCGCGATCACATCTCCAAAGGTCGAACGCATCCACTCCTCGTAGTTGGCCGGCGCGACGCTCCCCCGGGCGCGCGCCTCGACCGCCTCGACGAGCGAGAGCAGACAGTCGCGCACGAGCGGGACCGGCAGGCCGTACAAGTGGGCCTGGAACGGAAAGCGGGTATAGAGGTCGTACGCCGCGTGGTAGATGAACGCCTCACGCTCCTGCGCCCGCAGATTGTCCCCCAGCAGGTCGCGAATCAGCGTCTCCATCGCGGCGTCGTTCGTGAACAGGATGTGCGGCCCGTAGTCGAAGACGTACCCGTCGACGACGTTCGAGCGGCAGTGACCGCCGGGACGCTCGGCCTGGTCGAACACCACTGTTTCAGCGCCGGCCACCTGGAGCGAGTGCGCGGCGGAGAGGCCGGTGAGACCGGCGCCGAGGACGACGTGCGGCGGCACGGCCGCACCCTAGCGGGGCCGCAGCGGGAGCCGCCGTCTTCGCCGTCGTGCAGGCTACAGTTACGGGGAGGCCCGCACGAGCGCTCCGCGCCGCGCGGCATCCGCACATGCCGACTACCGTGAGCCCCGACCTCCGCAGCTACCTGGCGGTTCTCTGGCGGCGGAAGTGGATCATCCTGCCGTTCGTCGTCCTCGTGCCGTTGATCGCGTATGTCGTTCAGTCCGGGAAGCCGGCGGTCTACCAAGCGTCGTCCGACGTCCTCCTCAGCCGCACCAGCCTGAGCGGCTCGATTGCGGGCCTCGACGACCCGAACATCTGGAACCCCGAGCGGTACTCCCGCAATCAGGTCGAGCTCGCCCGCTCGCCTGCCGTGGCGGAACGGGTACTCACAGCCGAGCGACTCGACTGGTCTCCCTACACCCTTCTCGGCATCTCGTCCGTGACGGCTGTCGAGGCGGCCGACCTTCTGCGCTTCGTGGTCACGAACGGCGACCCAGACCTTGCGGCGAGGCTCGCCACCGGCTATGCAGCCGGCTACATCGACTACCGCCTCGAGGTCGACACCCGCGCCATGCAACGTGCGCTCACAGCGATTCGGAGGCAGCTGAGGGAGCTCCGGGAGACTCGCTCGGCTGGAACCGATACGTACACCGGTCTCGTCGAGAAGCAGCAGCAGCTCGAGACGGCCGTCGCGCTACAGACGGCGAACGCGCTGCTCGTGCGCCCCGCCGTGGGGGCCGGTCAGATCGCGCCGAACCCGAAGCGGTCGGCGATCGTCGGACTCCTCGTCGGCATCATCCTCGGCCTCGGACTTGCCTTCCTCCGCGACGCACTCGATGTCGGGGCGCGATCTGCGGACGAAATCGGCGACCTTCTGGAGCTGCCGCTGCTCGGGAAGCTGCCACCGCCGCCGCTAACGCAGCGGCGTGCAGTGACGATGCTGGTGTCACCGGATCGCGTCGAGGCAGAGCCGTATCGAATCCTTCGCTCGAACCTCGAGTTCGTGATGCTCGATCGCCCGGCGAAGACCGTGATGCTGACGAGTGCGACGACGGGCGAAGGCAAGTCCACCGTCGCGTCGAACCTCGCGGTCGCCTTGGCCCTCGCAGGGCGGCGTACCGTCCTCGTCGACCTCGACCTGCGGCGCCCCTCGATCTCGCGACTCTTCGGGCTCGACCAGCGGCCCGGCATTACGGATGCCGCGCTCGGGCGGGTTCCACTCGCGGCTGCAATCCGCCGCGTCACGCTCCCCACCACTCAGACGGCCCCGGGCAGCGTCGGGAACGGCGGCTTCGAAAGCCCCGTGCTGCATGTCGTCCCGACCGGTTCGATCCCACCGAACCTCGGCGAGTTCGCGCTCAGCGACGCGCTTGCGCGGATCCTCGACGAGCTCGAGGAGCGCAGCGACATCCTCATCGTCGACTCGTCACCCGCGCTGATGACGAGCGATGCCCTCACGCTCAGCCGGCGCTTCGACGCGGTTCTCCTCGTCGCGAAGCTCGGCACGTTCCGCCGGACGATGGTCCGTGACATGAGGCGGTTCCTCGAGACATCACCGGCGACAAAACTTGGCGTCGTGATCACCGGCGCCGCCTCCGCCGCCGGGTACGGCTATTACACGGATCAACGGCCGAACTTCGAGGCGCCGCTGGTCTCCGGCCGTAGCCCGCAACGTCGAGGAGTCGCCCGCCGCAGGCGCAGGTAGCGCAGGTCGGAGACGACCCACGTGCGCATCTTCATAGCTTCCTCGTACTACTGGCCTGAGCCCGCCGGCAACGCCCCGTACGTCACCGGCGTCGCCGAGCACCTCGCGTCCATCGGCCACGACGTGGTCGTCGCGACCGGCTTCCCGCACTACCCGGCGTGGCTCACCCCGCCGCGACGACTTGCCCAGCGGGAGGAGCGAAACGGCGTCCGGATCTGCCGCCGCTGGCACTACGTCCCGCGCCACCCGTCGGCCCTCACACGCTGCGCGTACGAGGCGACGCTGCTGAAGGCTCGGCGCGACCGCCGTCCCTGCCCGGCGCCCCGACGTCGTGCTCGCCGTCATCCCGACCATCGCGGCGGCCGTCGTCGCTCGACTCGCCGCGTTCGCTCACAGACGGCCGTACGGGCTCGTCATCCAGGACTTGATCGGCCTCGCCGCGACACAAAGCGGTGTCGTGGGGGGCACTGGATAGTGGGTGTCGTGGCGCGGGCGAGATC
>DASQNG010000139.1:0-11449 GCA_035645095.1 Gaiellaceae bacterium
CAGCGGGTAGACGTCCGGCGTCGTCCGCTGCTTCTCGACGAGGCAGCCGAGGACGCGGATCTCCACGGCGTCGGCGTCCACGCTCCCGAGCCTAGCGGCGGCTCAGCTGCTGCGCCTGGACGAGCACGGACCTCGCATCGCATCGCGCCGCGCCTCGCGCACCGGGGGCGGGTCACCCGGATCCCTCGCCCGCTCGCTACCCGCGGAGACCGGCGCGGAGCGACCGGAGCACGGTGCGCACCGAGAGCGCGAGGAGGAGCGCGCCGGCGACCGTTCGTAACGTGTCCCGCGAGAACGGCGTCCGTCGCGACGCCGGCGGTACCGCGTGCTCGACGGCCGTCCCCTTGGGCCCGGAGACGGCCGCCTGTGCCATCGCTTTGAAGTTCATGCCGGACGCGTACCCGTCCGGGCGGAGCCGAACCCCCCGGCGCTCATCGCGCCGGGAGGATCGGGTGGTTCGAGCGGATGACGTCGTCCGGATCGACGAGCGCCTTGATCTGCCGCAGGCGGTGGTAGCTCGCGCTCGAGAAGAGCGACTGGGCCCGGCGGCGCGTCTCGGCGAAGTTGAGGTACGTGTGCTCGGCCGCGTGCGGGGCCGTCGCCTCGACGACCGCGGCAGCCGCCGCCTCAACTGCCGGCTTCAGCTCCGGCACCGGCACCGCACCGATCGCAAAGAGCGCGAAGGGCGCCCCGAACGAGCAGACGGCACCGTGGTGGGGACGCGACCGCGCGATCGCCCCGCCGAGGTGGCGGATCTCGACGGAGAGGAGCGGCGCGCCGACCGTCCGCTCGACCACGGCCTCGATCAGGTCGTCGTCGACGTCGTCGAGCAGCTGGCCGTCGCCGGCGCCGGGGACCGGGTGCTCCGGGTCCATGTGCAGCGTCGAGAGCTGCTCGACGGGGATCCGTGCGACGGTGTCCATCACCGGTTCGAGCCCGCGGAGCGGCGCGATCAGGCGGTCGCCCTCCTCGGTGTCGCCGAGCCAGATCACCTGGACGACGACGAACGACTGGCCCCGCACCGGCTCCGGGATCTCCGGGATCGGCGGGAACTGGAGGATGCGGCCCACGGACGTCATCTCCTCGGGCACCGTCTCGGTCCAGGCACGCCAGACCTTCAGCACCTCGACGCTACGCTCGACCGGGAACCACAGGATCCCGGCGACGACCTCCTCGATCGGGAAGAGGTTGAACTCGATCGCGGTCACGATGCCGAACGAGCCGCCGCCGCCGCGGAGCGCCCAGAAGAGGTCGCGCTCCTCGGCCCAGTCCGTCCGCACGAGCTCGCCGGACGCCGTCACGACCTCGATCGCCGTCACCTGGTTCGCGCCGATCCCGTACTTGCGCGAGAGCCACGAGAGGCCACCGCCGAGCGTGTAGCCGACGACGCCGACGTCGGGCGACGAGCCCGCGAGCGCGGCCAGGCCGTGCTCGGCGGCGGCCTCGACCACCTCGATCCAGATCGTGCCGGCCTCGACACGCGCGATCCGTCGCTCCGCGTCGATCGTGACGCCGCGCAGGCGGTGCATCTTGACGAGGATCGTGTCTTCGAGGCTGCCCAGCGCGGCCGCCCCGTGCCCGGTGCCCTGGGGCGCGACGCGAAGGCCGTGCTCGCGCGCGAAGGTGACGACGGCGACGACGTCCGCGGCCGACTCCGGCAGCGCGACCGCCGCGGGTCGCTGGTCGACGGCGAGGTTCCACGCGAGGCGCGCCTCGTCCCATCCCTCGTCGTCCGGGGTCACGACGTCGCCGTCGATCAGGTCGTGCAGGTCCGCGCACACCGAGCGGGTGCGCAGGGCGATGGTGCTGTCCACTGGTCTCACCTCCGTAGTCATGTCCCGACGATCCTCGGGGCCTGCGGCGGCGGCGGCATCGGCCGGGCGCACGAAATCCGCTCGCCCGGAGGGACGATCCGGCGTCCGCCGCGAGGAGGAGATGCGGCCGCGCCGCTAGGCGGCGGCCAGCTGGGTGCGCAGCGGGCTCCGGCGGATGGAGACGGCGATGAGGGCCGCCGCGGCGGCGGCGACGGCGCTCAGGCCGAAGGCCCACGAGAAGGCGGACTCGGCCGGGAGCGACGTCCCGAAGATCGTCTGCGTCGTGAGGAGCGCCGCGCCGATCTGGCCGCCGACGACGGATCCGATCAGGCGGACGACCGTGTTCATCCCCGTCGCCACGCCCATCTCGCGAGGATCGACGTTCTCCGAGATCAGCGCGACCATCGCCGCGAACGCGGCGCCGACGCCTGCGCCGAGGAGGCCGCTCGCGAGCAGCACCTGCCACGGCTCGTGGTGCGCCTGCGAGAGCAGGAGGGCGGCCGCGGCGACTGTCGCCATCCCACCCGCGAGCGGCCATTTCGAGCCGAGGCGGCGGCCGAGCAGGCCCGCGAGCGGGCCGCTGAAGAGCATCGCGACCGAGCTCGGCAGCAGGTAGAGGCCCGCCTGGGTCGCGCTCGCGCCGAAGCCGTAGCCGCGGGACGCCGGCGCCTCGACGAAGGCCGGCAGGAGCACGAAGCAACTGAAGAGCGCGAAGCCGGAGATCATCGTCGTCAGGTTCGTGAGCAGGACGGGCCGGTGCGCGAGCATGCGCATATCCACCATCGGGGCGCGCGAGCGAACTTCGACCACGCCCCAGAGCACGAAGAACGCGAGCGACGCCGCGAGCAGGCCGAGCGTCCGGCCGGAGCCCCAGCCCCAGCGGGCGCCCTCGGTCAGCGGGACCATCAGCGCCACGAGCGCGGCGGAGAGCAGGAGCGCGCCCGGTACGTCGACGCGCGACGGGGTCCGGATCGGCGACTCCGGCACGTAGCGGTGCACGAGCGCGAGGGAGAGCGCGACGGGGATGCACCCGAGCACGAAGAGCAGCCGCCAGTGCAGGTGGTCGACGATGACGCCCGAGAGCACGATCCCGAAGCCCCCGCCGACGCCGAAGACTGTCGAGAGCAGCCCGATCGCGACCTGCACCCGCTCGGGCGGGAACTCGTCGCGGATGATCGCGAAGGAGAGCGGGAAGAGCGCCCCGCCGGCACCCGAGAGCGCCCGGAAGCCGATCAGGGACGGCAGGTCCCAGGCCGCGGCGGCGCCGATGCAGCCGAGGAGGAAGAGGCCCAGGCTTACGAGCAGCATCCGCTCCTTGCCGAACTGGTCGCCGAGCTTGCCGAGGATCGGAGTCGTCACAGCGGCCGCGACGAGGAAGGCGGTCAGCACCCACGTCACCCACGCCGTCGTGCCGCCGAGCTCGCGCTGGAACTCCGGGAGGGCCGGGAAGACCATCGTCTGCTGGAACGCGAACGCCGTGCCGGCCAGCGTGAGCACGGCCAGCGTGACGTTGTGGTGCTGCCGCCGCCCCCCGCCCACGCGCCCTGCCGCTACGCGGCCGCGGCGGCGGGCGTGCGGGCGCGCTCGCGGACGAGGTAGGGCTTGATCCCGAGCAGGCCGCCGCCCAGCGTCGCGAGGCTCCAGAGCGCGCCTCCGCCGCGCTGCGCCGCGATCGGCCCGGGGCACGCCGCCGAGACGCCCCAGCCGAGGCCGAAGACCACGCTGCCGAGGATGTGCGCGCGCGACGGCCGGAGCGGCGTCCACCCGGTCGGCTCGCCGGTCAGGAGCGCGCGGACGCGCAGCCGCCGCAGCAGGCGCAGGCCGACGGTCGCCGTCGCGAGCGCGCTCGCGAAGAGGCCGTAGAGGTAGAACTCCTCGAGCAGCAGCTCCCGCCGGATCACGTCGGGGTCGGCCATTCCCGACCACGCGAGGACGAATCCGAAGACGGCGCCGATCGCCGCGACCGCGAGCCGCGGGCTCACGCGCCGCTCCCGAAGAGCGCTGCCGTCACGAGCGTGACGACGACGGCGACGCCGAAGAACGTGGCCGTCGCGACGGCGCCCGCCGGTGAAGCGATTGCGTTGCCGCAGAGGCCGTTGCCGGACGTGCAGCCGCCGGCCGTCTTCGCGCCGAAGCCGATCAGGACGCCGGCGGCGACGAGGACCCCGCTCCCCAGCCGCATGCTCCATTCCGAGGCGCGCTCCACGACGTCGGAGAACCCGCCGACGACGACGAGGCGCGCGTTTGCGACGAGGTACATGAGGACGACGCTCGCGCCGAGCAGCTGGCCGGCGACGAACCACGGCGGCTGCGCGGCGAGCTCCGTCACCTCCCGATGGTAGCCGGGTCGCTGTGGGCGGAGGCTCGCTCAGGCGGGCGCGACGAGCGGCTTGTAGCGGATGCGGTGCGGCTCGAGCGCCTCCGCGCCGCGCGTCTCCTTCACCCAGTCCGCGTACTCGGCATAGCTGCCCTCGAACCAGGTCGCCCGGCTGTCGCCCTCGAAGGCGAGGATGTGGGTCGCGACACGGTCGAGAAACCAGCGGTCGTGGCTGATCACGACTGCGCACCCGGCGAAGTCGAGCAGCGCCTCCTCCAGCGCGCGCAGCGTGTCGACGTCGAGGTCGTTCGTCGGCTCGTCGAGGAGCAGCACGTTGCCGCCGCTGCGGAGCAGCTTCGCCAGGTGCACCCGGTTGCGCTCGCCGCCCGAGAGGTCGCCGACCTTCTTCTGCTGGTCGGAGCCCCGGAAGTTGAACCAGGAGACGTACTGGCGCGAGTTCACCTCGCGCCGGCCGAGGAGGATCGTGTCCTCCATGCCGGAGATCTCCTTCCACACCGTGTGCTCCGGGTTCAGGCCGCCGCGGCTCTGGTCGACGTAGGCGAGCTCGACGGTGTCGCCGACGCGCAGCACGCCCGCGTCCGGCTGCTCCTCGCCCGCGATCAGCCGGAAGAGCGTCGTCTTGCCGGCCCCGTTCGGGCCGATCACGCCGACGATCCCGCCCGGCGGCAGCGAGAACGTCAGGTCGTCGTAGAGGAGCTTGTCGCCGTAGCCCTTCGCGACGTGGTCAGCCGCCACCACGACGTCGCCGAGGCGAGGGCCGGCAGGGATGTGGATCTCGACGCGGTCGAGTCGCACGTTCCCCTCCTCGGCGAGCAGCCTCTCGTAGGCGCCGAGCCGCGCCTTGGACTTGGCGTGGCGCGCCTTCGGGCTCAGCCGCACCCACTCGAGCTCGCGTGCGAGCGTCCGCCGCCGCGCCGACTCCTGCTTCTCCTCGACCGCGAGCCGCGCCTGCTTCTGCTCGAGCCAGGAGGAGTAGTTGCCCTCGAACGGGATGCCCTTGCCGCGGTCGAGCTCGAGGATCCACCCGGCGACGTTGTCGAGGAAGTAGCGGTCGTGGGTGACGGCGACGATCGTGCCCTTGTAGTCGGCGAGGAAGCGCTCGAGCCACGCGACCGACTCCGCGTCGAGGTGGTTCGTCGGCTCGTCGAGCAGCAGCAGGTCGGGGGACGAGAGAAGGAGGCGGCAGAGCGCGACGCGCCGTCGCTCGCCCCCGGAGAGCGTCGTCACGTCGCGGTCGCCGTCCGGCAGCCGCAGCGCGTCCATCGCGCGGTCGAGCGTCGCGTCGAGGCTCCACGCGTCGTGCCGGTCGATCAGATCCTGCACCTTGGCCTGCTCGGCGAGCAGGGCGTCGAAGTCCGCGTCCGGCTCCGCGAACTGCGCGGAGATGGCGTTGAAGCGGTCGAGCAGGTCGCGCAGCGGCCGGACGCCGTCCTCGACGTTGCCGCGCACGTCCTTCGTCTCGTCCAGGTGCGGCTCCTGCTCGAGGAAGCCGACCGTCGCACCCGGCGCGAGCTCGGCGACGCCGCTCGACGGTTCCTCGCGCCCCGCCATGATCCGCAGCAGCGTCGACTTGCCGGCGCCGTTCGGCCCGAGCACGCCGATCTTCGCGCCCGGCAGGAACGAGAGCGAGATGTTCGCCAGCACCTGACGCTCCGGGCCGTAGAACTTGTCGGCGCGGAACATCGTGAAGACGTAGTCGCTCATCGACCGACCACCCTAGACGATGGTGTGAGGCCCGCCCGAGCGGCCGAGCGGTGGAACCGCCATGCTTGGGAGCCGCGTCTCGACGAGCGAGACGACCTGCGGAAGAGGAGGAGCCCGTGGATCTGGACGCACTGCTGCAGGGCCACCGTGACGCCGTCACGGTCCGCCGCATCTACGGCGACCCGGTGGAGCGCGACGGCGTGACCCTCGTCCCTGCCGCCGCGGTCTTCGGCGGCACCGGCGGCGGCGGCGACCGCGAGGGCAACGGCGGCGGCGGGTTCGGCTTGATCGGCCGTCCCGTCGGCGCGTGGGTGCTGCGCGACGGGAAGGTGACGTGGCGGCCTGCGCTCGACGTCACCCGCCTCGCGTTCCTCGGTGCGCTCCTCCTCCTCGCCTTGCGCCGGCGCCGCGGCCCTGCCGCTCGGACGCGCGCCTGACCCGCGGCCGCGCCCGTCCCGGGCCGTAAGCTCCGCCGCATGCCGCCGCGCTTCTTCGAGGACTTCGCTCCGGGCGAGACCTACGACCTCGGCAGCCACACGGTCACGGAGGCCGAGATCGTCACCTTCGCCCGCGAGTGGGACCCGCAGTCGTTCCACGTCGACGCCGAGGCGGCTGCAGCCTCGCACTTCGGCGGCCTGATCGCGAGCGGCTGGCACACCTGCGCGCTGTGGATGCGGCTCTACGTGACGTCGCTCCTCGGAGACGCCGCGGGACTCGGCTCGCCGGGCGTGGAGGAGCTGCGCTGGCTCATGCCGGTGCGGCCGGGCGACACGCTGTCGGCGCGGCTGACGGTGCTCGAGGCGACGCCGTCCGAGCGCCGGCCGGACCGGGGCACGATCCGCTCGCGCGGCGAGATGCTCAACGGCGACGCCGTCGTGCTCTCGATGCTGGCGCGCGGCCATTTCGCGCGCCGGAGCGGGAGTTCTCGTCTCGCGACCGACCGGCCTCGTTGAGCTCGACGCCCACGAGGAAGATGCCCGACGCGGCGAGGACGTACGCCGTGAGGACGAGGAAGACCGCCAGGTTCCCGACGGCGCCCTTGTAGCTGGCGACGGAGGTGACCCAGAAGCCGAACGCGAGCGAGAGGAGCATCCAGCCGGCGACGATCACGGCCGAGCCCACGCTCGCCCAGCGCACCTCCGGCCGCTCGGCCGGCGCGTAGCGGACGAGCAGCCCGACGCAGAGTCCGAGCAGCGCGAGCGCGACGGGCCAGCGCAGGAGCGAGAGCAGCACGTCGAGCGCCCCGTCCGTCACGCGCGGCGCGACGACCATCACGAGCGTCGTCGAGACGAGGCAGATTCCGGTGACGACTGCGAGGCCGAGCGCGGTCAGCACGAGGCGCAGCGCGCCGCGGCTCTCCTGCACGTCGTGGATCTCGTTCAGCGCGACCGTCGCCGCACGGACACCGCGAAAGAGCTGCCACACGAGCAGCAGCGACGCGAACGCGATCAGACCGCTCCGGGCGCTCTCGAAGATCTTCTGCACGGAGTGATCCATCGCCGCGAACACCGGCTCCGTGAGCCGCTCCTCGAACTCGGGCGCGATCGTCTCCGTCCAGGCGCTCTCGAGGCCGAACGTGCTGAGTAGCGCGACCGAGAGCAGGACGAGCGGGACGAGCCCGACGAGCACGCGGAAGGCGATCGCCGCGGAGTGCGTGCCGAGCCGGTGCTCGCCGAATGCCCGGCGCAGCGGCCGTGCCCGCTCGCGCACCTCGCGCAGGTCTGGGCGGCGCGGCACGAGCACCGCGAGGGCCTCCCTCGTCGCACGCCCGGGCACGCGCAGCGTCTACCCCCGCCGCCCGCGTTTAGTCTCCACGCATGAGCGAGCTCGGTCTGTTCCCGCTCGGCGTCGTGCTCCTGCCGACGGAGCAGATCCCGCTCCACATCTTCGAGGACCGCTACCAGGAGCTGATCGCCGAGTGCCTCTCGGAGGAGCGCGAGTTCGGCCTGGTCTACGCGGACGACGACGGCGTGCGCGAGATCGGCACCAGGGCGGCGGTCGTCGAGGTGCTCGAGCGCTTCGACGACGGCCGCCTGAACATCGTCGTCGAGGGCAGGCACCGGTTCCGCCTGCTCGAGCTGACGAGCGGACGCTCCTTCCACACCGGCCGCGTCGAGCCGGTCGAGGACGAGCCGGACGAGGCCGACCCCGAGGAGCGGGCGCGGGTGCTCGCGCTCTTCACCCGCCTCGTGGAGTTGACCGGCTCCGAGGTCGAGGCGCCGGAGATGGAGGAGCAGCAGCTCTCCTTCGCGCTCGCCGGGCGGTTCGAGTTCGCCGCGGAGCTGAAGCAGAGGCTGCTGCAGCTTCGCTCGGAGCGGGCGCGTGTGCACCTCCTCGCGGAGCTGCTCGAGGGGGCTGCGGAAGCCGTCGTGCGTCAGCGCGACGTCGCCGAGCGTGCGGCGTCGAACGGCAAGGTCGAGCCCCGCGGATAGCCGCAACCCGGCGAGTACCATGCGGTCGATGGCCGTCACCGAGACCGCGAGGCTCGACGTCGAGCGCCTGCGCGCCGACTTCCCGTACCTGGACGAACTCGTGCACGGGAAGCCGGTGGCGTTCCTCGACTCGGCGGCCTCGACGCAGAAGCCGCGCCAGGTGCTCGACGCGCTGCACGACTTCTACGGGCACCGGTACGCGAACGTCCACCGTGGCGTCTACCGCCTCGCTGAGCGCGCGACCGAGGGCTACGAGGGTGCCCGCGAGAAGGTGCGAGCGTTCGTGAACGCGCCTTCGGCGCGCGAGATCGTCTTCACGCGGAACGCCACCGAGGCGCTGAACCTCGTCGCGTACGCCTGGGGGCTGGACAACCTGGGCCCGGGCGACGTCGTCGTGATCACAGAGCTCGAACACCACTCCAACTTCGTCCCGTGGCAGTACATCGCGAACCGCACCGGCGCGGGGTTCCGCCACATCCCGATCGACGACCGCGGCGAGCTCCAGCTCGACGCGCTCGACGAGATCGCCGCCAGCGGCCGCGTGCGCGTCGTCGCCAACAACCTCGTCTCCAACTCGCTCGGGACGGTCAACCCCGTTGAGCGGCTGGCGGCATGGGCGCACGAGCAGGGGGCGATCATGGTCGTCGACGCGGCGCAGGCGGCGCCGCACCGGCCGCTCGACGTGCAGGCGCTCGGCTGCGACTTCCTGGCGCTCTCCTCGCACAAGCTCTGCGGCCCGACCGGGATCGGCGCGCTGTGGGGGCGCCGGGAGCTGCTCGAGTCGATGTCGCCCTTCAACCTCGGCGGCGAGATGATCCGCTCGGTCGCGCTCGATCGCACGAGCTGGAACGAGCTCCCGTACAAGTTCGAGGCCGGCACCCCCGCGATCGCCGAGGCGTTCGGCTTCGGCGTCGCGATCGACTACGTGAGCGGCGTCGGGCTCGAGGCGATCGAGGCGCACGAGCGCGAGCTCGTCGAGTACACGCTCGAGCGCTTCGCGGAGCTGCCGTGGCTCGAGACGTACGGTCCGCCGGCCGACCGCCGCGCCGGCATCGTCTCCTTCAACGTCGAGGGCGTCCACCCGCACGACGTGGCGCAGGTGCTCGACTGGGAGGGCGTCGCCGTTCGCGCCGGCCACCACTGCACGCAGCCGCTGATGGCCCGACTCGGTGTCGTCGCGACCACCCGCGCGAGCTTCTACCTCTACACGACGCGCGAGGAGGTCGACCGCCTCGTCGTCGGGCTCGAGAAGGTCAAGCGGCAGCTCGGCTGATGTCCGATTTCGACCAGCTGTACCGGGAGGTCATCCTCGACCACTACAGGAACCCGCGCTCGCACGGGCTGCTCGACGCGCCCGACGCGCAGGCCGAGGGGCAGAACCCGCTCTGCGGCGACGAGGTGACGCTGTCGCTGCGGTTCGACGGCGACGCGATCGCCGAGGTGGGATTCGAGGGGCGGGGCTGCGCGATCTCGCAGGCGGCGACGTCGATGCTGACGGAGCTCGTCCAGGGACGGTCGGCGGAGGACGTCGCGCGGATGCCGAAGGAGGAGCTGCTCGAGGAGATCGGGATCCCGCTCACGCCCGTCCGGCTGAAGTGCGCGATCCTCGGCCTCGGTGTGCTGAAGGTCGCGCTGCACAAGAGCAGGGGGACGCCGCTCCCCGACGAGTGGACCGGCGGCGACGATCTGACGATTGCGTAGTGGCGCTGCACGACGTCTGCCCCGTGGAGGAGCTGCCGCCGGGTCACGTGAAGGTGGTGTACGCGGGGCTCGTCGGGATCGGCGTCTACAACTGCGACGGCGCGTTCCTCGCGATCGAGGACCGTTGCTCCCACGACGACGGGCCTCTCTGCGAGGGGGACTGGGAGCCGGAAGGCTGCATCGCGATCTGCCCACGTCACGGCGCTCGGTTCGACATCGGGAGCGGGCGCCCGCTCAGCCTGCCCGCGTACGAGCCGGTCGCGACGTTTCCCGTGGTGGTCGAGGACGGCTGGGTGAAAGTCGAGGTGGAGGGCTGATGCTGGACGAGCGGGTGCGTGCGGTGCTGGAGCGGCTCGAGGCCGAGGACGCCGCCGAACGTGAGGCGGGCGTCCCGCCCGAGCGGCGGGCGCGGCAGGTCGCTCGCACGACGGGGCAGTTCCTGTTCGGCTACGTCGCGCCGCACGCAGGCTGCGAGGTGCTCGAGGTCGGGGGGTCGCGGGGCTACTCGACGATCTGGCTCGCCACCGGCGTCCGCTACCTCGGCGGCCGCGTGCTCTCGCTCGAGAAGGATCCTGCGAAAGTCGACGCCTGGCGCGCGAACGTCGCCGACGCGGGGCTGGACGAGGTCGCGGAGCTGCTACCGGGAGACGCCTTCACGTCGCTCGCCGCGCTCGAGGACGTCTTCGACGTGGTTTTCCTCGACGCCGAGAAGGAGGACTACGAGCGGCTTTTCGGGCTTGCGCGCGCGAAGCTCGAGCCCGGCGGCGCAGTGATCGCCGACAACGTCCTCTCCCACGCGGAGACGCTCGGCGCCTATTCGAGGGCGCGCCAGGCGGACGCGACGCTCGAGAGCGTGACGCTCCCGCTCGACCGCGGCCTCGAGCTCTCGGTCGTGCTGCGCCAGGAGGTGTAGACGGCCGTCCCGTTCGCTACAGTTCCGCTACCGCGGAAAGGAGGTGGTCCGGTAGTGACAGATTCCAGTACGGGCAGTGGAGGTACCAGCGGGTAGGAGCGTGTCCCCGGGACCCACAGGGGAATCGCTATAGCCACGCGTAGGGGACTCGCGTTTCTCGCGCCGCCGGAGCACCACCGCCGGCCGGAAGCGCTCCTACTACTCCAACGCTGGTGACCGAAAGACCGAGGGCCGCGAAAGCGGCCCTCGATCTTTTCCGGGGAGAGGAAAGTTACCGGGGTAACGGTCGAGCCGCCGAGTCGGATACGGCTCTGTGCCAGCTGGCCGTTCCGGCCGCGCCTACGCAGCCCCCTCAGGGGTTCGTTCCGGCCGCGAGGCGGCCGCTTCAGGGGTTTGCGCGATCCGGCGGCTCCGCCGCCGTATCTGCGCCGGCTAGCTAGCGGTTTTGCGCAATCCTGCGGCTCCGCCGTCGTATCTGCGCCGGCCGGCTAGACGGCGCGGCGCAGTTGCTCGTCGAGCGGGACGAGCGGGAGTCCGAACACGTCGA
>DASQNG010000140.1:0-2323 GCA_035645095.1 Gaiellaceae bacterium
CGCTCGCGGTCGACGCTGCTCAGCAGCTCGTACGCCTCCTCGAAGGAGCGGCGGGCGGCCGCCTCCCGGCCGGCTTCGAGCGGCTCGGCGACTTGACTCATCGACCCCTCGCTGCGCGCCGCATCGCCCTGGATTGTTGCATCCGGCGGCGAAGGGGCGCCACGAGCGCAGCCCCGGCAACCAGAGGGAGCGTGGCGTCGACGAGATCGCGAATACCAACCCCAAGCCCAGCTGCTCGAGGATCCACACGTCAGGAGCAACACCTTTAGTCGATGGAGAGGCCTCGCGCACGGCGACGAACCTGCAACGCGCGTCGCCGGCCGCTGCTGCCGTTGTCAGGGGGCCGCGGTGGGCTCTGCCTCGGTTCGCGCCAGCCGCTCTGCAGCAACCGCCTCGCCGGCCGCGCGCGCGGCATCGTGGCCCGTCAACGCGGCGAGGAATTCCTCGCGCGTCAAGGCGACGAGCCGCGTCTCCGTCAGGGCCGTCACGGTCGCCGTGCGCGGCACGTCGCGCAACAGCGCGATCTCGCCGAAGTAGTCGCCGGCGCGCAGCGGGGAGGTCGCTGCAGAGACCGACAGCTCGCCCTCCTCGACGATGTAGAAGCGGTCTCCGGCCTCGCCTGCGCCGATGACCACTTCGCCGGGCGCAACCGCCAGCGGCACGAGCCGAGCCGCGACGCGTTCCTTCGCCGCGATCGACAGCGGCGCGAACATCGGCACCCGGTCCACCAGCTCGAGCTCGGGGGCCGGGGCGACGGCCCGGTCGATCGCGGCGAGCCGCCGGTACGTTACGAGCGTGAGCAGCGGCAGGATGGAGCCGACGACGACGAACGCGGGCCGCGCACCGAGGAGGTCGACCACGACGGGCGCAGCGAGGGAGCCGAGCGCCACGCCGGCCATCACGAGGCTCCAGAGGAGACCGAGGACGCGTGCCAGCAGGTGGTCGGGCACGAGCCGCTGCAGTAGCGTGAAGAGCGCCACGTCCTCGACGCTGTTGGCCGCGCCTACCACAGCGAGCAGGACGACGGCTACCGGGAGCTCCGCCGACGGCGCCAGGAAGGCGATCGGCGCTCCCCAGAACACGAGCGAGACGCCGAACGGCACGGCCAGGCGGCGGCCGCCGAGCGTCATCGCCCCGACGGCACCGACCAGCCCTCCGACCCCCATCGCCGCGGTCATGTAGCCGACCGCTTCACCGCCGGCGTCGAGGACGCGGTACGCGGCGACCACGATCAGGACGTTCAGACAGCCGCGGACGAACGCCTGCGCAACTGCGAGCCCGAAGACCAGACGCGGTCGCGGCGCGCCTGCGACGGCCGCCAGCCCGGCGACGAGGCCGCGTCCGATACCGCGCTCATCGACCGCTGCGCGCAGCGCTATCCGCCCCCGGACGCGCACGCGCGAGACCGCAGCGGCGCCGGCGACGAGCGCGAGCGCCGCGCCTCCGAAGACGAGCCCGGCGCCGGAGAGCGCGACGAGCAGGCCCGCGAGCAGTGGCCCAATGAGCGTTCCCAGGCCCTCGATGGTCGAGGTCGCACCGTTCGCCGCGATCAACTCGGCCGGCGTCCGTGCCAGCGACGGCAGAAGCGCCTGCAATGCGGGCCGGATGAGTGTGACCGAGAGGCCGAAGAGCGCTGCGAAGGCAAAGACCAGCAGCTCCCAGTCGAGCGCGAAGGCGGCCGCGGAGGCGAAGAGCGCGAGCGCGCCGAGGAGCGCCATCGCGAGCAGGAAGCGCTCGCGCGGGAACCGGTCGCCGAACGAGGCGGCGAAGGGAGCGACGAGCGCAGCCGGCAGGAGCCGGACGACGCCGGCGATTCCGACCGCGGCGACGCCGCCGTACTCGTAGGCGAACACGCCGAACGCTACGAAGTGGGCCCACTCGGCGGTGATGGCCGCTCCCCAGCAGAGCTCCGCGCGCCGCACGTCGCGGTTCCGCAGCGCCGAGGTGACGGCGTCGACGAGCTGGCGGAGCCGTGACATCGGCCCATTCAAGACCACGGTCGCCGCAGGGACAACCGCAGCGCGCACCCGCAACGACGTTCGCCTCGGGCGGGGACGGCCCGGAGCGAGTCGGAGCCGATCAGGAAGAGGCGTGCGGGAGGCTCAGATCCGAGGCGACAGGCGATCCGCTCCATCGGCTCCGCGAGAGCCGCCCACTCTTCTCGAGGCTCTTCTTCAACGCACGCGGGTCGGCGATCCGTAACGGAGCCGACCGAGAAGTGCTGTCGAGCAGGCCCACTCCGAGTCGAGGAAGCAGAGACAACCGCAGACGGACGTTCGGCGAAGGTCCGGGTCGGGCTCCTGCGCCGCCGTCACTGCTGCCA
>DASQNG010000141.1:0-29382 GCA_035645095.1 Gaiellaceae bacterium
GCCGTCGTGATCGGCGTCGCGCTGCTCGTCTGGCTGGCCGGCTGACGCGCGGGCCGAGAGTCGCACGGCATTGGCGTCCGCTGAGCGGTTAAAAACCGCCACACGCTCCGCGCGACTACTCGCAGGCTGCCCTGGTCGCGCCGGGGCGCTGGCGCTGGACGATCGTCTCGCGCCCGTTTCCACCACGGCGGCTCGAGAGTGGATGGCCGCTCTACCGGGCGCAGCCGCCCACGCGACGTCCGGGATGCTGCCGGCCATGGTCTACCCAGCCGCGATGAAGGCTCGTCGAGGCGAGGCCGCGCGGGTACTCGAGCGGACTGCGGAGGGACGGTGGGTGCTGATCGAGCCGAGACGCTGGACGGTGGGGGCGCACGCTCCGTTGTGGTCACCTTCCGGAGTCCCACGTCTGCGGAGACGTTCGACCGTCTCGCCCGGATCTACGACCTCACGTTGCGTGAACGGGCCATCGTCCAGGCAGTCGCAGCAGGTCATGACACACCTGCCATGGCGGCGGCTGTCGATCTCACCGCTCACGGCGCAGGATCACCTGAAGGCGGTTTTCGACAAGACGTGTCCGCAGCCGTACGGCGTTCGCGTCCCGGTTCGCGTCGCTCGCCGATGAACAGCGCCCGCCTCCGGAGGCGAGCACGCTCGGCAGCCGTGGGTAGCGCCGTTCTCAGCGCGCTCGCGTCTGCTTCCGTCAAGAACTGCTGCCCGGGGGGTCGCGCGCACGGCGTCTAGGATCGGGAAATGCCAGACGAGGCGACGAATGTCTGGGACGAGGTGCCCGACTGGGGAGGCGTCGGCGCGCGGCGGCTGGTGCGTTCGCCAGCCGGGAGCCTGGGCGCAACGTTGTGGGAATTCCAGCCCGGCGGTTCTCAGTTCGTCTACCACTTCCACCACGGCAGCGAGGAGCTGCTCGTCGTCCTCAGCGGCGAGCCGACCGTGCGGCTGCACAGTGGTGACCGCAGGCTCCGGTCGGGTGACGTCGTGCCCTTCCCGCCTGGTGCCGAAGGGGGACACCAGATCCGTAACGAGAGTCAGGCCGTCGCCCGGGTCTTGATCGTCTCCTCGAACTCGCTCCCTGAGGTTGCCGAGTACCCCGACACAGGAAAGATCGGAATCCTGATCCACGGCCACGGCTGGGAGTACTACCGCCGTTCGGATGCAGTTCCGAACCCGGCCTCGGACGCACCGCCCTCTCCAGGCTGAAAGACCGACGCCCGGCGGTCACCCGTCCCGCGAACGTCTCTGAAGCCCCGGCGAGCGTGCAGACATCTCACCTGAACGTCGGCGGCCATCGCACCTCGTGAGGCCAGGAGGACGCAGATCCGACCTCGGGCTTGAAGGATTCCTAGTCGCCCCCTGCCGCATCGGCGCGCGCAGCTCGGACATGGCGCCCGCCGCCACTGGCCTGCCGTGAACGCCAATCCGAACTGGCGCCAGTACGTCTACGAACCTGTGACAAGGTCACTTGACACCGACTGGTAGTCAAGCTACCTTTCCACATCAAGTTGGCTTGACATTGGTTGGGAGGGAAGAAGAAGGAGGAGGAGGAGGAGGGATTGAACCGACTGAAGCAGGCGACGACGCAGCAGCTGCCTCGGCGATCCTCGTGCTGAGCGCCTGGCCGAGACTCGGTGCGGCGACGGCAACCGCACGCGTCGTCGGCGTGCTCTCCCGGGCAACGGCCGGACGACCAGGCTGCTAGATGCTGAATCAGGTGCGCGAGCGGCGAATGGAGCGCGGGCTGTCGCAGGCCAAGCTGGCGGAGGCGATGAAGGTTTCCCGGCAGACGATCAACTCGATCGAGAACGGCCGCTACACACCCTCGCTCCAGCTCGCGCTCGCGCTCGCCCGGTACTTCGACACCACCGTGGAGGAAATGTTCGATGACGGCACCCCATAAGACCATGTGGTTCCTGCCACTGTTCGCCCTGGCGCTCGGCGCGGCCATGCTCACCGTGTTCTGGATCGGCGGCAACCCCGGCGACGGCGTCCGCGCCTTCATCGTCATGGCCGCCTTCTCGGGGATATTCCTCCTCGGTGGCCGCAGCGACTTGATCCGTGGCCTCCGGGGTGACGGGCGCGACGAATACTGGGAACGGATGGATGTCCACGCCACCGCACTCGCCGGGCTCGTCGCCATCACCGCCATCGTTGCCATGTGCATGTGGGAGTGGAGTCACGGACGTGACGGAAGCCCCTACACGCAGCTCGCCACACTCACGGGTGTTGCCTACGTGCTCTCGGTCGCCGTTCTCAGGTGGCGGAGCTGAGGACCGACCTCTGGACGCGTGCTGACACAATCGAGCAGTGCTCCCGGATTACTGGCTGGAGCGGCCGCCGCTCACGTTGGGCCGCCCTACGCGCGCGGCGCTCGAAGAATTTCTCTCGCTCGGGCAGCCCAAGGCCGCGGACGGCTTGCTGGATCTGGATCCGATCGTTCACGCCGAGGGCGTCACGCCGTGGCAGTTCTTGTCCTCGCTCGCTGAGCGTTCTGAGATCGCCTTCCACGGAACGGGCGACCCGAGCATCGAGTCCTTCGAGCCGCGAAAACCGGTCGACTTCGCCCCGTTCGGTCACCAGAGGGCGGTCTTTGCCACAACCGACCCGATCTGGGCGATGTTCTACGCGATCGTCGACCGCGATCGCTACCGACTAACGCTCAACAACGGCTGCATCCAGCTCGTGGACGCAGACGGCCGTCGTGGTCTGCCTCACTACTACTTCTCGATCACGCGCGATGCGCTCCACGCGCGACCGTGGCGAACGGGCTACGTCTATCTCCTGCCGGCGGAGACGTTCGTCGCCCAGCCGCCGGCGGCGTACGCGGGTCACGCCGCCCGCGTCCCTCAGCTCGCGAGTCCAGTCGAGGTCACGCCGTTCGCCCGACTTCAGGTCGCCCCGCGCCACTTCCCCTTCCTCGCCCGGATTCGGGGACACGCGGACGACCGACTGGCCGAGTACGCGCACGCAGTGATGGCCGCGGAACCGTGGCCGGACTGAACCGGCCGCCTCTCCTAGACACGCTGCTCCCGCTCGCCTCGAGCGCCGCCCGCCGCACGCGCCGAGGGCGTCGACCCGGCCAGGCGGTCCCATCGCCGCCGCCTCGGGCGGAGCCGCGTCCGCAGATCGGCGAGTCGGGGAGATCGCGCTTCCCGGCAGAATGGCGGAGCGACATGGCGGACATGCCCGACCGGCTGCAGGACCTCCCGCGGCTCCTGCGGCTCCAAGCACTCACCGACGCCGCGCTCGCCCACCTGGACCTCGACAAGCTCCTCGCGGCGCTGCTACTCCGGACGCGTGACATGCTGGAAGTGGACACGTGCGCGGTGCTACTGCTCGACGCGGGGACGAACGAGCTGGTGGCGCGTGCCGCGGTCGGGATCGAGGAGGAGGTCGAGCAGGGCGTGCGGATCCCGGTCGGGCGCGGCTTCGCGGGCCGGGTCGCGGCCGACCGACGACCGGTGATCCTGGACGACGTCGACCACGCCGACGTACTCAACCCACTCCTGCGCCAGAAGGGGATCAAGTCGATGCTCGGCGTGCCCTTGATCGCGGGCGGCGACGTGATCGGCGTCCTGCACGTAGGCGCACTGAGCACGCGCCTGTTCACACCCGACGACGTCGAGCTGCTCGAGCTGGCGGGGGACCGCGCTGCGACGGCGATCAGCCACGCCCGCGCCTTCGACGCGGAACGAGCGGCGCGGCGCCGCATCGAGCATCTCCAGTCCGTCATGGACGCCGCCTTGGCGCACCTGGAGCTGGCGGAGTTACTCGCGGTGCTGTTGCCTCGTATCCGCTCGATCCTCGAGACCGACACGTGTGCGGTGCTGCTGCTCGACGCAGGGACGAACGAGCTGGTGGCGCGTGCAGCGGTCGGGATCGAGGAGGAGGTCGAGCAAGGCGTGCGGATCCCGGTCGGGCGCGGCTTCGCGGGCCGGGTCGCGGCCGACCGACGACCGGTGATCCTGGACGACGTCGACCACGCCGACGTACTCAACCCCCTCCTGCGCCAGAAAGGGATCAAGTCGATGCTCGGCGTGCCCTTGATTGCGGGCGGCGACGTGATCGGCGTCCTGCACGTAGGCGCACTCAGCAAACGCCTGTTCACACCCGACGACGTCGAGCTGCTCGAGCTCGTCGCGTCCCGGGTCGCGCTCGCGATCGAGCGCGCGCAACTCCACGAGGAGGTCCGGACGCTCGATCTCCTCAAGGCGAATTTCGTCGCGATCGCGTCGCACGAGCTCCGCACCCCTGCTGCGTCCGTCTACGGCGTCCTCACCACGCTGGCCAGGCGAGACAACGACCTCACGCCCGACGTTCGCGAGGAGCTCCTTCGAACCGGTGTGCAGCAGGGCGAGCGGTTGAAAAGGCTGGTGGAAGAACTCCTCGACCTCTCGCGGCTCGATTCCGGCGCCATCAGGATCAACGCGAAGCCGCTCGCCGTGCGTGCGGCGCTCGAGCAGATCGCCCGAGAAGCCGTCCCTGCCGGCACGCCGCTGCGCCTCGACGTCCCACGTGACCTCGCGGCAACCGTCGATCGGATCGTGCTCGACCGCATCGTGTCGAACCTGCTGACGAACGCAGCGCGGTATGGCGAGCCTCCCCTGCTCGTCGCCGCCGAGCAGCGGAACCAGCACCTGCACATCGCCGTCTCCGACGAGGGTCGCGGCGTCCCGAAGGAACTCCAGGGCCGGCTGTTCGAGCGCTTCGCGCGTGGCGAGGAGGCCGTCGGCAGCGGGCTCGGCCTTGCGATCGCCCGCTCGTACGCGCGCGCCCACGGCGGCGACATCGTCTACGCGCCGGACGGGCAGGGGGCCCGCTTCGAGCTCGTCCTGCCCGGGGCCTAGGAGACCGCCGGAACCGCCGCCGGGAGAGCCCCGGTTGCCTCTCTTCGCCTCGCCGGCAGCGCAAGTCGACCAGGCTGTGTCCTCAGCGCACGTCACGCGTGCTCGGCCGCGCCACAAGAGGCTTCTCTCGTACGGTCTCGTCTGTGTTGCGTGGGCCACGCACGTTCACGTCTTTGACTTCCGACGCGGCGACCCGGGTGACCGGAGTTCCTGTTGTTGAGGCGAAATGCTGAGTGGAACGGTTATTGGAGGAGTCAGTGGCGCACGCGGATGGCACGAGAGTGACGATGGTGCAGCGATCCGGTAGGTGCGGAGGAAACCGGATTCGCCGTCGGCGGAGCGCTCCAGCCGATCGGCTTCAGCTATGAGCTACGTCGTCTCGGGGATCCCGACGAGGCGCAGTGGCATGAGCCCGAGTGGCCCGCCCGGACAGCCCGCTCGATCCCGATGGCGTCAGCAGTGACATCGCGTCGGCGGCGAAGTCCTCGACCCGGTATCCGCTCTCCGGCTTGCTGGACTCGCGTGCCCGCGCTGCGACACGGCAATGGAGGGAACGCCGTGCGGCAGGAGCTCGAAGACTGGCTGGTAGGAACGCCACGAGGATCGGCCCGGGAAGCGGACCAGACGGGTCCCGCTGGTCGGCGTACGAGAGCGTCGGATCCGGGCCGACGCTGACCTCGGCATGCGGGAGTCTACGCCCGACTCCCGCCTCCAGCCGACCGGGCCGGGACCGTCGAGGGCCGGAGCCCTCGTCCTCGTTCGGGTGTCGCCGCAGCGAACGCCGGCCAGTGCGAATTCTGCCCCGAGCAGCGCGGGTCAGGCGAGGGAGGGAACGGGCTTCTCGCCGTAGAGGCGCCTGTCCGCCACGCTCAGCGCCGCCGTGCTGTCTGACCCGATGAGCGCCACGCCGACCGAGACGCCCACTGAGATCGGCGTCCCGTGCACGTCGACGGGAGGCCGTTCGACCTCGTTGACCAGCCTCCTGGCGGTGAGCTCGGCGCCGGAGAGGCCGTCGACGGGCTCCAGCAGCGCTGCGAACTCGTCGCCGCCCAGCCGCGCGACGAGGTCTGTCTGACGCATTCCGGCTGCGAGTCGCGCTCCAACCTCGACGAGCACCGCGTCGCCCACGACGTGGCCGTGTGCGTCGTTGATCTCCTTGAAGTTGTCGAGGTCGAAGTAGAGGATGGCGGTGCGGTCGAACGATCGGTCGCGCCGCGCGGTGACGCGGTCGAGCGCCTCGAGCAGCCGGCGACGGTTTGCGAGGCCCGTGAGTGGATCTTGTGTCGCGAGCTCCTCGAGTCTCGCCTCGGCCAGGCGGCGCTCGGCGATCGCCGCGCAGATCAGAAAGCCGACGAACGCCGTGGTGGCGATGAACGCTTGCAGCGCCATGACGCGCAGGACTGGATCGGTCATGCCGGCAAAGGGGCCGGCGCCGCGTCCCGTGAAGAGCGTCGCCACTGTGGCGAAGAGGACGCTCGCGATCGCGGTCAGGCGAAGCCCGTGACGTAGCGCGAGCAGGACGAGCGGGGGCAGCACGAGGAAAGCGAGCGGCGCGGTGGTGAGGCCGAAGAGCACCGCGGTGACGCCGACGACGAGACCCAGCTCGAGGATTCCCAGCACGTGCCCGAGCCATGTCTGTGGCGCGCCTCGCCGCGCGAACGAGAGGACGACCGGGACGACGAGCAGCATCCCGGCCGCATCGCCGAGCCACCAGGTCGTCCAGTGGTCGAGGTAGCCGCCGCCATAGAACGCCACCGAGGCGGCCGAGCCGAGCGCACCGCCGGCAAGCGGCGCCGTGAGCGCGGCTGCCGCGAGGGCGACGAAGTCGCGCGTTCGGTCGCCGCGCGGTCGCCGACGGGCGACCGTCAGGATGATCCAGGCGGCCAGCGCGGACTCGAGCAGGTTCGCCGTGCCCCAGCCGAGCGCAGCAAGGGGGTGATACCCGAGCAGCAAGCCCGTGCTGATCTCCGCCGGAATCACCGGGATCAGCACCCAGATGCGGAGCTGCGCCGGGAGCAGGACCAGGAGACCGACGACGAGGCCGTTGGGGGGCCAGAAGGCTGAAAGACCGCCCTGGACGGTCACGAGCGGCGGGAATCCTCGGGCCAGGGCAACGTATCCCGCGAACGTCCCGATCGCCGCCAGCGCGCCTGCGCCAACGGGATGCGCCACGAGACGGCGCAGCCTGGTCACGATCGTGTCTCTCATCTCCATCCTCGTCGTCACCCGGTACCCCATCCCATATCCCCCGGCGAGGGGTGGTCTTCGTCGACGACGACACAGGCCTTCGAACTCACGGATGCCGTCGGGTCATCACTCGACAGGATTCCGAGACACGCGCTGATGCCGGCGTTGCCGGGCTTCGAACGTGGCTCGGAATCACCGGCCGACTCCCCCTCGTCACCCATGCGCTGCGGTTCCCCTCAGGCCAGGGCAAAGGTTCCGGCTGAGGTACGGCAGCGTCTCGTCGAGCGCAGCCGGTCGACCCAGGTGGTACCCCTGGCCGTAGTCGACGCCGAGTTCGCGCAGGAGCTCCACCGTCTCGTCGTCACCTACGAACTCGGCGACCGTGCGCGCGCCAAGGCCGTGCGCGATCGTGACGACCGCCTTGACGACGAGCTGGTCGGTGGGCGTGCTGCAGAGGCTGCGGATGAACTCGCCGTCGATCTTGAGGTAGTCGAACTTGAGGTGCTTGAGGTAGTAGAACGACGCGAAGCCGGCGCCGAAGTCGTCCATGGCGATCTGGCAGCCGAGGGCCCGCAGCTCCTCGGCGAGAGCGCGGGCCCGCTTGATGTTCGTGATCGCCGCGGTCTCGGTCACCTCGATCACGAGTCGCTGCGCGCGGACGGGCAGCTCGGCGAGGAGGGCGGCGACGTACTCGCCGAGCGTGGGGTCGCCCATCGTCTTGCCGGACACGTTGACGGTGAGCAGGAGATCGATCCCGGCGTCATGGCTGGCGCTCAGGTGCTCGACGGCCTGCCGGAGCACCCAGCGGTCGATCTTCTCGATAACGCCGAACCGCTCGGCGTTGTAGAGGAACGTCCCGGGCGGGATGAGGTCGCCGTTTTCGTCCGGGAGCCGCAGGAGCAGCTCGAAGGCCGGGGTGCCGTTCGAGCAGATCGGCATGATCGGCTGGGCGAGGAGGACGAAGCGGTCCTGCTCGACGGCGCTGTGGAGCCGCTCGTTCCAGCTCGCGCGGAGGGGGATCGACTGGGATCGGCCCTGGCCCTCGGTCGGCTCGTAGACTGCGTAGCGGTCCTTTCCGGCTTCCTTCGCGTCGTACATCGCGATGTCTGCGGCGACGACGAGCTCGTCGGCGGTCAGCTCGTCGTCGCCGCTGAACAGCGCGATCCCGGCCGAGCCCGAGACTCGCGTCTCGGAGAGGGCGGGGCCGCTTCCCCGTAGGGACGCGAGCAGCTTCTCGGCGACACGCACTGCCGCCGTCCGGTCGCAGTGGGCGAGGAGAACCGCGAACTCGTCGCCGCCGACGCGGGCGAGGGTGTCCGTCTCGCGGAGGCTGGAGCCGAGGCAGCTCGAGACGCGGGCGATAAGCTCGTCACCGGCTGCATGCCCGAGGGTGTCGTTGACGAACTTGAACCCGTCGAGGTCGAGAAACACCACTGCTCCCGCCTCGTGGTATCGCTTGGCGCTCTTGAGGGCCCGCTCGACCTCCTCGTTGAAGCGCCGCCGGTTGAAGAGGCCGGTCAGCGCGTCGTGGTCGGCGAGGTGTTGCAGCCGGCCCTCGAACTGCCTCCGGTCGGAGATGTCCATCACGTGCGTCACCGAGACGGCCAAGCCACCTGGTGCTGCCGGCAGCCGGGCAGAGCTGATCAGCACCCAGACCGGATGGCCGTTTCGGTGCATGAAGCGCTTCTCGAGCTCGACCTGTGCGCTGCTGCCGTCCACGAGATCGGTCAGGCTCGCGTACGTCTCGGCGAAGTCCTCCGGGTGCAGCACCGAGCTCAGCGCAACGCCGGCGAGATCCTCCACGGAGGCTCCGAGCATCTCGGCGAGCGCGGGATTGGTCTGCAGCAGCCTGCCGGGATCCGCAGCGTCGAGCGAGACCAGGCACACCCCGATCGGCGCTCCGTCGAATGCGGTCCGGAAGCGCTGCTCGGCGTCCCGGAGAGCCTGCTCCATCAGCGCGCGCTCCGTGATGTCGCGCCCCGAGGCATAGATCAGCTCCTCGTCGGACGGCATCAGCGCGTTCCATTCCAGCGTCCGGTACGTCCCCGCCCTGGTGACGTAGCGGTTGACGAAGCTGAAGTAGACCTCGCCCGCGGCGAGTCCTTCGACGACCTTTTCGGTCGCTCCTCGGTCGTCGGGGTGCACCATCTCGAGGAACGGCCGGCTCGTGAATTCCTCGGGGGTCCAGCCGAGGATGTGCTCGACGGCGGGGTTGACGGTCTTGAAGAAGCCGTCGTAGCCGGCAGTGACCGCGAGGTCGCGCGAGAGCTCGAAGTGCCGGCTGTTGCCTCGCAGGTGCGCCTCGAGCCCCTTTCGATGCGAGATGTCGTGGAGGATCGAAGAGGAGCCGACCACCGTGCCGTCGCCGTCGCGACGCAGGGAGATCCGCAGGGACACGTCGATCGCGCGGCCGTCCTTCGCGACGCGCACCGTCTCGAGCGGCGCGATCCGCTCCCCGCGTTCGACGTGCGCGATGAGCGCCGTCAGCTCCTCCAGGCGCTCGGGGGGCGCGAGCATGCCGATTGACGTCCCGATCGCCTCCTCGGCCGTGTAGCCGAACAGCTCCTCCGCCCCGCGATTCCAGCTCTCGATCGAGCCGCCGAGTGCCGTCGCGACGATGGCGTCGTCGGAGGAGTCGACGAGCGCCGCCAGCATTTCTCGTGCTCTCTCCTCCGCCTTCTGCATACTCAGGTATCGGCACCGGGGGGCGCCGCTTGAGCGGACGCCCGCCGCCGGCGTCCTTTCCTCCACGGTGACTCGGGCTGTTGTCGCCGTCCGAAGGACGACTACGAGGGCGCTACTGCAACGACGGCGGCCGGTACTCCGGCACCGATCTCGCCGCACTCCCAGCCGCGCACGAACGTCCGGGCGAGCTGCGGGTCGAACTGGCTGCCGGCGCAGCGCTCGAGCTCGCCGAGGGCGGCGTCGACGGCGAGAGCCGGACGGTACGAGCGGGCCGTCGTCATCGCGTCGAAGGCGTCGGCGACGGCGAGCAGCCGCCCCTCGAGCGGGATACCACTCCCGCCGATGCCGTACGGATAGCCGCAGCCGTCCCAGCGCTCGTGGTGGTGGAGCACGTACGGGAGGGCACGGCTCAGGTCGTCGACGATGTCCATCAGGCGCGCCCCGGTGACGGGGTGTCGCCGAATCTGGGCGCACTCGGCGACGGTGAGTGGGCCGGGCTTCCGCAGGACGCGCGGGTCGACGGCGATCTTTCCGACGTCGTGCAGCGACCCGCCGACCCGGAGCGTCTCGAGGTCGCGGTCGCGCCATCCGAGCACGCGCGCGAGGCCCTCCGCGAAGTCGGTGACGCGCGTGGAGTGCCCGCTCAGGTACGGGTCCCGCGCCTCGAGCGCGGCCGAGAGCCACGGGAGCAACGACACGTGCGGAAGGTTCCGCAGCCGGGTGCGGTTCCCTCCTGGCCGCGCGTGCCAGGCTCGTAGAGTGAGGGCCGGATGAAGGTCGCCGTCCCGCAGGAGACCGCCGCCGGAGAGCGGCGCGTGGCCCTCGTGCCCGAAGCCGTGCGCCGGCTCGGCAGCGGGTTCGACGTGGTGGTGGAGCGAGGCGCCGGGGAGGCGGCAGGTTTTCCCGACGCCGAGTACGAGGCGGCTGGCGCGACACTGGCCCGAGGGTCGGAGCTGTACGAGGACGCGGAGGCAGTGGTGAGGGTCGCGCGGCCTTCGACGGCCGAGGTCGGGTCGCTCGCGCCCAGGACGATCCTGATCGGTTTCCTGGCCCCGCTGACCGATCCGCAGGGAATACAGCGGCTCCAGGCGCAAGGGGTCGTGGCCTTCGCGATGGAGTCGATCCCGCGCACCACGCGCGCACAGGCGATGGACGCGCTGTCGTCGCAGGCGACCGTCGCCGGCTACAAGGCGGCCGTCCTCGCCGCCGACCGGCTGCCACGGCTCTTCCCCCTCCTGATGACGGCGGCGGGCACCGTGGCTCCGGCGCGGGTGCTCGTGCTCGGGGCCGGCGTCGCCGGCCTGCAGGCGATCGCGACGGCCCGCCGGCTCGGCGCCGTCGTCTCCGCCTTCGACACGCGGCCGGTGGTGCAGGAGCAGGTCGAAAGCCTCGGTGCATCGTTCCTCGACCTCGGCGTCCGCGGTGAGCAGACGGCGGGCGGCTACGCGGTCGAGCTCAGCGCCGAGCAGCAGGAACGGCAGCAGGCGGGGCTCGAGGAGCGACTCGTGGACATGGACGTCGTGATCACGACCGCCCAGATCCCAGGGCGCGCGGCGCCGCGGCTGATCCCGGCGTCCGCCGTGGCGGAAATGCGGCCGGGCTCCGTGATCGTCGACCTGGCCGCCGAGGGCGGCGGCAACTGCGAGCTGACCGAGCCGGGCGAGGAGGTCGTGCGCGAGGGAGTGCGGATCGTCGGCTACACGAACCTGCCTGCGACGATGCCGTACCACGCGAGCCAGCTCTATGCGCGCAACGTGAGCGCGCTCCTGCAGCACCTCGCGCCGAACGGCGAGCCGAACCTCGACTTCGAGGACGAGATCGTCCGCGGCGCCTGCGTCGCGCGGCCGGAGGTGGCCGTCTGATGCACGGGGTGAACGTCCCGCTCGTGATCGAGTTGACGATCCTCGTGCTCGCGATCTTCCTCGGCGTGGAGGTGATCTCGAAGGTGCCCACGATGCTGCACACGCCGCTGATGTCGGGGACGAATGCGATCCACGGCATCGTGGTCGTGGGGGCGATCCTCGTCGCCGGCCGCGCAGACGCCGACACGTTGACGCTGGTGGTCGGTTTCGTCGCCGTTGCGCTCGGCACCGCGAACGTGGTCGGCGGCTTCGTCGTCACCGACCGGATGCTCGAGATGTTCAAGCCGCGCGCGCCGCGGCAGGGCGAATGAGCCGCACGACGACCGACCTGCTGTACCTGGTCACGATCGTGACCTTCATCCTCGCGCTGCGCTTCCTCTCCTCGCCGAAGCGCGCGCGCCAGGGGAACCTCCTCGGTGCCGCAGGCATGGCGCTCGCGATCGGCGTGACGCTCGCCCAGCCCGACCTGGAGAACTTCGTGCCGATGCTCGTCGCGATGGCGTTCGGCGCCGTCGTCGGCGTGGTCGGCGCGCGCTCGGTGAAGATGACCGCGATGCCGCAGATGGTGGCCCTGTTCAACGGGGTCGGCGGCGGCGCGGTCGCCCTGATCGCGCTCGTGGAGTTCCACAACCTCGCTCCGGCGGGGCTCGTGGCGGAGGACGCCGTGGCGATCCTCCTCTCCGCCCTGATCGGTTCGGTCTCGTTCTCCGGCTCGCTGATCGCGTTCGCGAAGCTGCAGGAGCTGATCGGCGGCCGCCCGATCGTGTACCAGGGGCAGCAGCTCGTCAACGCGGCCGTCCTCGTCGTCGCGCTCTTCCTGGGCGGCGCGATCGTCGCGGGCGCGGAGAGCGACGCGCTCGTCGTCGGCCTCATCCTCGCGGCGCTCGCGTTCGGCGTGCTGTTCGTGCTCCCGATCGGCGGCGCCGACATGCCGGTCGTGATCTCGCTCCTGAACGCGTTCACCGGACTCGCGGCGTCGGCGGCCGGCTTCCTGCTCCACAACAACGTGCTCATCGTCGCGGGTGCCCTCGTCGGCGCGTCGGGCACCCTGCTCACGATCCTGATGGGGCGCGCGATGAACCGCTCGCTCACGAACGTCCTCTTCGGCGCGTTCGGTGCGGTCACGACGGCGGGAAGCGGCGGTGCCGGCGCGGACGGACGCAGCGTCCGCTCGACGACGGCCGAGGACCTCGCGATCATGCTCGGCTACGCGCGCAAGGTGGTATTCGTCCCCGGGTACGGGCTGGCGGTCGCGCAGGCGCAGCACGACGTGCGGGCGCTCGCGGAGTTGCTCGAGGCGAAGGGGGTCAGCGTCCTCTACGGCATCCACCCGGTCGCGGGCCGGATGCCGGGCCACATGAACGTCCTCCTCGCCGAGGCGAACGTGCCGTACGACCAGCTGAAGGAGATGGACGAGATCAACCCGGAGCTGCCGCAGACGGACGTCGTCGTCATCCTCGGCGCGAACGACGTGGTGAACCCTGCCGCTCGGACCGACCCGTCGAGCCCGATCTACGGGATGCCGATCATCGACGTGGACCGTGCCGCGGCCGTCGTCGTCGTCAAGCGGAGCATGTCGCCCGGGTTCGCCGGGATCGACAACCCCCTCTTCTACGACCCGAAGACCTCGATGCTGTTCGCGGACGCCAAGGCGGCGCTCGAGCAGGTCGCGGCGTCGCTGAAGACGCTGTAACCGGCGTCCGGCAGCGCCGGCCCGGCGCGGACGACGGCCCGACGTGCCGCTGCCGTCATGCCCGGGCTCTCACCCCGGACGTAGCCCTCTTCTACCCCGGGTAAAGCGTGCGGGCGCCCGAGCCGCGCCAGCCGCAGCCGGGGGGCGGACGCCGGACGACACGGCCGCGTCCGCCTCGGACATGCCGGGGGGACAGAGCGTGGACGTGTCCCCAGTCGGTGCGGGCCGATGGCGACGAGCGACACGACGATCGCCTTCGCGAGCGGCGTCGTGAGCAGACGCTCGAGCGCCCCATCACGCGCCCGCGCAGCATCGTGATCGAGGTGACGAGGAACATCGCGATCAGCGGGAAGATCCCGAGCATCGGCCCGCGACGCGGTGGAAGACCTGCTCGTTCCCGGAGAAGACGTACCGCAGCAGTGTCACGAGCACGAACGGTACGAGGACGAGGAGCGCGAGTGTCCGCGGGTCGCGCCGCAACTGCGTCAGCACGCGTGCAGCAGTCGCCAGCGTCACGCGTAGGGCTCACGCCCGCTCCTCCACGAGCGCGAGGAAGGCCGCGTCGAGGTCGGGCCGCACCCGTTCGCGCCCGCAGCGAAGGCGGGCGTCCCCGGTCACGACGAGCGCACCGTCGCGCAGGAGGACGAGCTCGTCGCAGAGCTCGGCCTCGTCCATGACGTGGCTCGACACGAGCAGCGTCGTTCCCCCGGCGGGGAGGTCGCTGAACGTTCGCCAGAGCTCGCGACAAAAGACGGGGTGGATCCGACCGTCGGCTCGTCGAGCACGAGCAGCGCCGGCTCGTGCAGGAGCGCCGCCGCGAGCGAGACGCGGGCGCACTCGCCGCCGGAGAGCCGCACCACCGGCCGCTGCTCGTAGCCGTCGAGCCCGGACGTCGACGACGGCGGCGATTCGGCTCGGCGCGGCGTCGAGCACGCGTGCGAAGTAGCGCAGGTTCTCGGCGACGGTGAGGTCGCCGTAGACGGACGGCGCCTGCGTCATGTAGCCGATTCGGCTGCGGAGTGCCGGAGAGTCGGCCAGCTCGCCGAGTACGCATACCTCGCCGCCGCGACCCGCTGCACGCACACGATCTCATGCAGCAGCGTCGTCTTCGCCGCTCCCGCTCGGGCCGAGCCGCACGGTGACCTGGCCCGGAGGCACATCGAGCGACAGCCCCGGCAGGACTGTCGTGCCGCCGCGCACGACCTCCAGAGATCTGATCTGACGGCCGGCTGCACCACGTCCGCGAGTCAACCACGCGGACTACTGTTGCGCGAGTGCAGGTGCCGTTCTTCAGCGCGCGCGACGTGGAGGACGCGGTGCCTCCGGCGGCGGCCTACGCGGCGGTGCGGGACGGCTTCGTCGCCTACGCCCGCGGCGAGTGGACGATGCAACCGAAGCTCTACGTGACGAACTACCCGGCGGGAGACTTCCGGGCGATGCCGGCGCTCGGCGGCGGCCACGCACTGCTGAAGTGGGTCACGTCGTTCCCGGGCAACCCTGACCGAGGCCTGCCGACCGTCACGGGACTGGTGGTGCTCTCCGACGCCGAGACGGGCCTCGTCGTGGCCCTCCTCGACGCGGGCGCCGTCACCGCGTTGCGGACCGGAGCCGCAGCCGTGCTCGCGGCGGAGACCTTGGGGCGGGCAGGTGCAGAGACGGCTGCCGTGGTCGGCGCCGGCGTGAACGGGGTCGCGGCTGCGCGGGCGTTCGTCGCGCAGGGCCGGCGCGTCGCGCTGTGGGACGTGGACGGCCGGCGCGCAGAGGCGGCCGCGGAGAAGGTCGGCGCGGACCTCGCTGGGACGCTCGCGGACGCACTCGCGGCGGACCTCCTCGTGACGGTGACGCCGGGGAAGCAGGTGCTGCTGCCGGAGGGCGCGTTGCGGTCGGGCCAGCACGTCAGCCTGATGGGGGCGGACGGCCCCGGCAAGGCCGAGATCGCGGTCGGTGAGCTCGCGCGCACACGACTCTTCTGCGACGACTGGGAGCAGGCGAGCCACGGCGGCGAGCTGGCTGCAGGCGTCGCTGCGGGCGTGGTCGAGCGCGACGACGTCGGGATGCTGGGGGACGTGCTCGCCGGCAGCGCGCCGGGCCGCGCGAGCGACGTGGAGATGACGGTGTTCGACTCGACAGGCCTCGCGATCCAGGATCTTGCGGTCGCCAAGGCCGCGCTCGCGCGAGCCGACGCGCTCGAGCTGACGCGCCTCGAGCTCTAGAGCAGGCGCGCGGGGTCGAACAGGCGGAGCTCGTGCACCTGGTCGCCCAGGATCGAGCGCGCCACGAGGTCGCCGCAGACGAGCCCGAGCACGTTGCCGTGACCGGCGTAGCCGAGCGCCACCCACACGCCGTCGCGTTGCGGCATGCGGCCTGCGAGCGGGAGGCCGTCGGGGCTCGACCCAAAGATCCCGGACCACCTGTGCGTGAGCCGCGGCAGGCGCCCCAGGAGCTCCTGCACGAGCTCCTCGAGGCGCGCCTGAATTGCGGGAGTCACCGCCTCCTCCGCCGTCTCCTCGGCCGCGGGTGAGGCGTCGCGGCGTCCGCCGGCGACGAGCCGGCCGTCCGGCAGCTGGTGCCAGTAGTCGTAGCCGTGGCGCGCGTAGTGCGGGAACGGGAAGAGGAGCTCGTCCAGCGGCTCCGTGGCGACGACCTGGTTGCGGATCGGGTGGACGTGCGCGTCGACCTCGGGAAGCAGCCCGCGCGTGTAGCCGTCCGTCGCCACGACGACGACCGGCGCCTCCAGCTCGTCCAGCGAGCCGACGCGTGACTGCTCGCGCAGCTCCGCGCCGGCCGCTGCCGCCTGGGACGCGAGCCGCCGCACCCAACGCGCCGGGTGAATCGCACCGTCAGGCGCGTGCCGGAAGCCTCCCGCGAAGCGGCGAAGCTGCGCCGGCAGCGGCTCGATCCACTCGACCGCGAAGCCGTCCTTCGCTAGCGCCTCGTGCTCGTCGCGCACCGCCTCCAGCTCCGCCGCGTCCGCCGCCAGGCGAACGCTCCCGGTGAAACGGAACGCGTCGCCCGCGAGGGCAGCCAGAGTCCCTAGGCCCGTCTCGGTGAGCCGCCACAGGAGCGCCGCGTCGCCCGGGCCGAGCGCCTCGCATGCCTGGTGGTAGGGCATCGCGCCGCCGCGCAGCGCGAACCCGCCGTTGCGCCCACTCGCGCCGGAGGCGATCTCCCGCGCTTCGTGCAGGCGCACGCGCAACCCCGCGCGGGCGAGCGTGAGCGCGCACGAGCAGCCGGTGACGCCGCCGCCGACGATCTCGACCTCGGCGGGTCCTTCGAGCCGGCTCGCCGGCCGAGGAAGGAACGGCTCCTCGAGCCAGAGCGACGCCATGCGGCGACTCTAGCCCGCACGGACGACCCCCTCCTCCACCTCTACGAGGCCGACGAGTTCCAGCTCGGTCAACGCCGCCGCGAGCCGCCCCGCCGCGAGCCCCGTCGCGCGGGCGAGTTCGTCGGCGGTGGCTGACGAGGCACGCACCCGCTCGAGCACACGGGTGGCGTCTGTGCCCACGCTCGGCGGCTGCTCCTCCGGCCGCACGAGGCCGAAGCTCTCGAGGACGTCGTCCGTGGAGGTGACGGGGGTGGCGCCGAGGCGCAGCAGCGCGTTCGTGCCCGCGGAGAGAGCGCTCGTGATCTCACCGGGGACTGCGAGCACCTCCCGCCCCTCCTCGAGCGCGAAGTCGGCGCTGATCAGCGCGCCGCTCCGCTCCCGCGCCTCGACGACGACCGTCGCCGCACAGAGGCCGGCGACGATTCGATTACGTGCAGGGAAGCGCCAAGGGGCGGGCTCAACGCCGGGCGCGTACTCGGACACGACGAGGCCGCGCTCCACGATCTCGCGCGCAAGTGTGGCGTGTGCCGCTGGATAGTCGCGGTCGACCCCGCAGCCGAGGACGGCGACGGTGAGGCCTCCCGCCTCGAGCGCTCCGCGATGCGCCTCGGCGTCGACGCCACGTGCCATCCCGCTGACGACGACGAGACCGGCCGCGGCGAGCTCGCGTCCGAGCCGCCGCGCGACCTGCCGCCCGTACGCGGAGCAGGCGCGGGCGCCGACGATCGCGGCGGCCGGACGCGCGAGGAGGTCGAGCGGCGCCGCGCCTCGGACGAAGAGGCCCGGCGGCGGGTCGTGGATAGCCGCCAGCAACGGCGGGAACGCCGGCTCGGAGCGGCCGACGAAGCGAAGGCCACGCTCGCGCAACCGCGCCAACGCCGCACCCGCGTCGAAGCCCTCGCGGAAGCGCCGGAAGCGAACGGTCCGCGGCTCGTCGACGTGATGCTCGTCGGCCGAGCCGGCGAACAGCGCGAGAGCAAGCTCGCTCACGCGGCGAGCTCCCTCGGCGAGCGGTAGGCGAGCGCCTCCGCGACGTGCTCCGGATCGACGCGCTCGGCGGCGGCCAGCGCGGCCACCGTCCGAGCAACGCGCGCGACTCGCGCGCGTCCGCGGGCGGAGAGCGGCAGGCGCTCCACCGCGCGGGCGAGCAGCTCGTTCGCCGCCGGCGTGCCGCTGAGCGGCATCTCGCGCAGACGGCGGCGCGCGGCGACGACGCGCTCCCGCACCGCCGCCGACGGCTCGGAGGCCGGCGCGGCCAGCTCCTCCGCGCGCGGGCGCGGCACGGTGACGATCAGGTCACAGCGGTCGAGCAGCGCGCGCGAGAGCTTGTCGCGGAACGCCGCGAGTCGCTGCGCGGAGCAGGTGCACTCGGCCGCCGGGTCGCCGCGGCCCGCACATGGACACAGGTTCATCGTCCCCACGAGCTGGAACCGTGCGGGGAACACGGCCTGCCCGGTTGCGCGCGCGATCGCGATGCAGCCGTCCTCGAGCGGCTGCCGGAGCGCCTCCAGCGCCGGCCGGTGGAACTCGGGCAGCTCGTCGAGCAGGAGGACGCCTCGATGGGCGAGGCTCGCCTCGCCGGGGCGAGGCCCGGTGCCGCCGCCGACGATGGCGGCCGTCGAGGCGCTGTGGTGCGGCGCGCGGAAGGGCGGCTGCGTCACGAGCGGCCGCTCGGCGGAGAGCAGCCCGGCGACCGAGTGGATGCGCGTCACCTCCAGCGCCTCCGCGGGCTCGAGCGGCGGCAGGATGCCCGGAAGCCGTCGCGCGAGCATCGTTTTCCCGGTGCCGGGCGGCCCTGCGAGGAGCAGGTTGTGCCCCCCTGCGGCGGCCAGCTCGAGCGCCCGGCGCGCACGCTCCTGCCCCCGCACGTCGGCGAGGTCGGGCAGCGGCGGCTCTACCCCGGCGTCGGGTGGCTCGACGGGTGCCGGACGGAGCTCGCCGCGGAGGTATGCCGCCGCCTCCGCGAGATGCCGCACCGGCACCGCCTCGACGCCCGCGAGCACCACCTCCGGAGCCGATTCCGCCGCGCACACGATGCCGCCGAGACCCGCCCGCCGGGCACCTTCGGCGACTGCGAACGCGCCGCGAACGGGGCGGATCCGCCCGTCAAGCGCGAGCTCGCCGACCGCCGCGTGGGCGGCGAGCGCATCGGCCGGCAGCTGGCGGGAGGCGGCCAACACCGCCAGCGCGATCGAGAGGTCGAAGCCGGCTCCCTCCTTGCGCAGCGCCGCCGGCGCAAGGTTGACCGTGATCCGCCGGTCGACCGGCCACTCGAGCGACGCGGAGGCGATGCCGCTACGGACACGGTGCTTCGCCTCCTGGCACGCGCGGTCGGCGAGGCCGACGATCGTGAAGGCCGGCACACCGCGCTGGAGGTGCGCCTCGACGTCGACCCGACGCGGCTCGAGCCCGACGAGGGCGTGGGTGACGGCGCGGGCGAGCATGCCTTCACGCTACGGCGCGAGTTCGCACGCCCGGGTGCCGCCTCTGTGCCGAAAGCGTGACGCCTAGCGGGCGATCAAGATCGACTCGAAGTACTCGCCGGCGCGACGTCCGGTACGCCGGTTGACGTGGCGCTCGAGCCGCTCCTCGAGGCGCAGTCCTGCGCGGTGGAGGATCTCCGGGTAGAGGTCGCGCCGGTCGTTGACGACGATGCAGACGCGGGCGCCTTTGCGCAGCGTCTGCCGCGAGCGCGCAAGCACTGCGGCGATCCCCTCGACGTAGGCGGCGATCGCCGCCTTACTCGTTCCTGCCGCCGCCGCGCCGACCTCCCGTTCCCGCCGGTCGTCGAGCCCGAGCAGCTCGTACGCGTAGCGGTGCTGCTCGTGGTAGTCGATCAGCCCAGGGTACGGCGGGGAGGTGATCAGCCCGTCGTAGCCGCACTCGTGCTCGAGCTCGCGCGCGTCGGCGTGGAGCACGAGCGCCGCGCAAGTCGGATCCCGCACCCCGGCGAAGCCCCGCAGCCGCGTGAGCGTGTCGAGCAGGTAGCGGCCGAGGAACTTGTTCGCCTCCTCTACCGGCCGGCAGGTGCGCCGGTGCTTGTGGCACCAGTACGGGCCGTACTGCGGCGCCGCCGGGAAGTCGAGGTCGAAGTGGGTCGTCAGCCGCGCCGACCGTGCCGCCCTCGCGAGGACGACGCGCAGCACGTCGGGATGCCTGGAGCCCGCGATCAGCGAGCGGAAGTGCAGCAGCTGCGCCGCCGCAGCGGGCGCGAACCACTCGGCGACGAACCCCTGCGGCGTCTCGTGGCTCGCGCCGAGCGCTCCGTGCGCGGCGCGGACGTCCTCCTCCAGCTCGGCGAGGTCGTACTCGCGCGTCTTCACCCGCATCAGGAGCGCGTTGAAGGCGGCGACGTCGACCCCGACGGCGTCATGGCCGGACTCGAGAGCCTGGACGAGCGTGGTGCCGGAGCCCGCGAACGGGTCGAGCACCCTGCCACCGGGCCGCACGTAGCGCTCGAGGAGCGCCTGGACGAGCTGCGGGACGAACTTGCCGAGGTACGGGTGGAGCCGGTGGACGTGCTTCGTCCGCTCGCGCTCCGGGAGCTCTCGCTCCGACCACGAGAGCTCGTGGTCGATTTCCCGATAGAGGGCCTCCTGCGTCGCCACGAGGTGTCGTTCTGCAGCGGTTCGGCCGCTCCTCTCGGCGTCACCGCCGCCGGAGCCGCGCTAGACCTGCAGCGGCACCCGCTCGACCTCCCGCCCGCGCACCGCCGCGACCTCGAAGCGCGCGTCGAGCTCGCGCGCCTCGGGATGCGCCGCGAGCCAGGCGGTCGCCGCGCGCCGGAGCCGGCGGATCTTCTCCGCGTCGACCATCTCGAGCGGGTCGCCGTAGCCTCCGCCCGTCTTCGCCTTCACCTCGCAGAAGACGAGCGAGCTGCCGCGGCGCACGATCAAGTCCAGCTCGTTGCCCCCCGCCCAGACGTTGACGGCGAGGACGCGGTAGCCCCGGAGGCGGTAGTGCCACGCGGCGCGGCGCTCCGCCTCCCGCCCGCGCCGCGACACCTCACGCGGCGTAGCAGAGCGCGTGGAACGACCGGCGGTGCTGCGCGCTCGGCCCGTGCGCGCGGACTGCAGCCGAGTGGCGCGGCGTGATGTATCCGACGTGCGAGGAGAACCCGTAGCGCGGGTAGAGCGCGTCGAGCCGGCGCATCACGCGGTCGCGCGTCACCTTCGCGACGATCGACGCGGCGGCGATGGCAGCGCTCTTCGTATCGCCGTCGACGACCGCCCGGTGCGGCGGCGCCGCCGGGCCGAGCCGGAAGCCGTCGACGAGGCACGACACGTCTCCGCCGTGCGGGGCGACGTCGGCCAGCACGGCGCGCAGGCCCGCGAGGTTCGACCGGTGCAGGCCGGAGCGGTCGATCTCGCTCGCCGGAAAGACACGCACGCTGAGGTGCGCAGCGCAGCCGACGACGGCCCGGAACAGCGCCTCGCGCTCCTCTGGCGCGACCTGCTTCGAGTCGTTCAGCACCGCGAGGGGGCGGACGCGGTGGTTGCGCAGGCAGTCGTAGTCGAGCAGGACGCCTGCGACGACGAGGGGCCCGGCGAGCGAGCCGCGGCCCGCCTCGTCGGCGCCCGCGACCCAGCGCGTGCCGAGCCGCCGGTCGAAGGAGAGGAGCCGCTGTCCGCTCGAGCGTGCCATGGCGGCGAGGATAACCGCGGCGGCGGCGGTCTATCGCACGCCGGTGTGGCGAACGCATGCCGGATCCGTGTCAGTACGGCAGCGTGCAGCCGGCGTCGCGCTGCTCGAGCCGGACGTCGACACGGCGTCGCTGCCGGTCGACGGCGACGTCGAACCAGTCGCAGCCGCCGGCCGTGCGACGAACGGCACAGACGAACCGGTCGGTCTCGACCTCGCGGAACCAGGTGGACGCCGCGTCCGTGCAGTGGACGTCGTCGGCGTCGTAGCCACCGCCTCCCAGCTCACGGAGGTGGGCCTGCACCTCTTCGCGCGCCGCCTCCTGCTGCGCGTCCTCAGCACCGCAACCCGCGAGGAGGAGCGCGAGCAACGCGAAGGCGCCGGCGGCGCCGCGACGCACGTTACCCGCCGGGCTAGGCCTTCTCGGCGCGGGGTGCGTCGGCGCCTGGGGCGTCGGCAGGCGCGTCGGCCGCGGAACCGGCGCCGCCGTCGGCCGGCGTCGCGTCGACGTCCGCAGGCTCGCTCGCCGTCGGCCCCTGCTTGCTCCGACCGGCTGCGCCCGGCGCGGGCCGCAGCTCGCGGACACGGGCCTTCTTGCCGACCTTTCCGCGGAGGTAGTACAGCTTCGCGCGGTTGACGTCGCCGACGGCGGCGACCTCGATCTTCTCGATCTTGGGCGAGTGCACCGGGAACGTCCGCTCGACGCCGACGCCGAACGACTGCTTCCGCACCGTGAACGTCTCGCGGGAGCCCGACCCCTGGCGCTTGATCACGATCCCTTCGAAGACCTGGACGCGGCGGCGCGTGCCCTCGATCACCTGGAAGTGCACGCGCACCGTGTCGCCCGCCTTGAAGCGGGGAACGTCCTGGCGCAGCTGGCGCTGCTCGATGCTCTCGATGATCGTGCTCATGGCGAGGGGCGGCCGCGGGGACCGGGTGCCGATGATAGCGGAAGGCTCCGCCGGCGGCGGCTCAGCGGAAGCTGATCCGGTTCGGCGGCCAGTACGTCGCGAAGACCTTCCCGATCAGGTTCTCTCGCGGCACCGTCCCCCACTCGCGCGAGTCGCAGGACTTCGTCCGGTTGTCGCCCAGCATGAAGTAGTGGCCCTGCGGGATCCGGACCGTCTCGGCCTCCCCGGCGCTCCGTCGCTCGACCTGGATGTACGGCTCGTCGAGCTTCCTCCCGTCGATGTAGACGTAGGTGTCGCCGCTCTCCGTCCGCAGCTCGAGCGTCTCGCCGGGCAGGCCGACGAGCCGCTTCACGAACGTCCCGCCGGCGCCGCAGCGGGCCTGCGCGGCCGGAGGCGTCTCGAACACCACGATCTCCCCGCGTTCCGGCTCGCGGAAGTGGTAGACGAAGCGGTTCGCGAGGACGCGGTCGGAGAAGCCCGCCTCGCAGCCGTCCGCCGGCCTCGCGCAGTGCAGCGTCGGTTCCATCGAGGACGAGGGGATGCGGTACGGGTTTACGACCCACGCCTTGATCGCAAGCACGATCGCGATCGCGCCGACGATGGTGACGACCCAGTCGATCGTGACCCGCCAGCCGTGCGGGAGCCTGCGGGTGAGCCGGTCGACCGGGTTCCGCGAGTGGTGGTGGCGCTCCTCCCGCTCCGGCTCCGGCGAGGGCGCGCCGACGGGCGCAGGCACCCCCTCCGGCTGCTGCTCCTCCTGCGGGCGCAGGAGGTACCACGCGGTGCCGACCGCGAGCGCGAGCCAGAGCAGGTCGAACAGGCCGAAGACGGCGCCGAGGTCCTGACGGAAGAACGACCACATGTCGCTCGAGACGACGCCGATCTCGCCGTCGAACTGCTCGCGGACGGTGAGGGCGTAGCCGAGGTACTTGCCGACGAGGACGCCGATTCCGGCGGCGAGCGCGGCACCCACCTGCACCGCCGGCCGGGTGCCGCGAACGACGGTGCGCGCCGCCCCTGCCGCGGCAAACCCGATCCCCCACGCGAGCACGCCGACCTCGTAGTCGGTCAGGTGCACCACGTACGCCCACACGACGGCACCCGCGAGCGCCGCAACGAGCGCTGCGACGAGCGCGAGAGGGGTGGATCCGGTCGCCTCGGCGGGGCCGATCGCAGCCGGCGCCGCGGGAGCGGCGGGTGCGGCCGGCGCGGCGGCGAGCCACTCGTCGTAGCGGGCGCGCCGCTCGGGGTCGGTGAGCACGCCGCGCGCGATCTCGAGGTCGCGGACGCGCTCGGCGTCGGCGCCGGCCGCCGCTCGCAGGAACGCCTCGTCGACCTCCGTCGCACTCGCCGAGCGAGAGACGCCGAGACGGTCGTAGTAGTCGACGCTGCTCACCGCAACTCGGGGCCCCGCTCGGCGCTGCGCGCGCGGCTCTGCTCGCGACGCCACTCGTCGACGCGGCCGTGGTCGCCGGAGAGGAGCACGTCGGGGACCCGCCAGCCGCGGAACTCCGCGGGCCGCGTGTAGTGCGGGTACTCCACCCCGCCCTCGAGGGCGGACGAGAAGCTCTCGTGCTCGCCCGAGCCTTCGGTCAGCGCGCCCGGTAGCCGCCGCGCCACGGCGTCCAACAGCACCAGCGCCGGCAGCTCCCCGCCGGAGAGGACGTACGGGCCGATCGAGATCGCGTCGGAGCAGAGGTGCGTGACGATCCGCTCGTCGAACCCCTCGAACCGCGACGACAGCAACGTCAGCCGCTCCTCCGCCGCGAGCTCCTCGACGGCGGACTGCGTCAGCTGCCGCCCCTGGGGCGTGAGCGCGATCACGCGGTGGTCGCGCTCGGCCCCGTACACGGCCTCGAGTGCGGCAGCGACGACGTCGACGCGCAGCACCATCCCGGCGCCGCCGCCGAACGGCTCGTCGTCGACCTGGCCGGCGCGGAGCGGTGTCGTGTCGCGGTAGTTGAAGAGGCGGAGGTCGAGCTCGGTGCCGAGCACCGCAGCCACCGGCCGCTGCTCGGTCATCCACGCGAATGCGTGCGGGACCTGGGTGAAGACGTCCAGCTGCACGACGGGTGAGGTTACTCGGCGTCCGCGAAGCCGCGCGCGACGACGATCCGGCGGCGCTCGAGGTCGATCTCGCGCACGCAGGCGTCGACGAGCGGCAGCAACAGGCCGCCGTCGAGGACGAGCGCGTCGTTCGCGGGCAGGTTCTCGACGTCGGTCACCACGCCGAGCTCGCGTCCGCCCTCCTCCTCGACGCGGAGGCCGACCAGCTCGAAGACGTAGTAGGTGTCCTCCCCGGGCTCGGGCAGCTCCTCGCGCGGCACGTAGAGCCCCTCGCCGCGCGGCACCTCGCGGTCGAGCCTGATCACGCGGCGACCGCCGGCGCCGCGCTTCGAGACGACGACCTCGGCCACCGTGCCGCCGACGTGGAGGCGCGAGCCCAGCGCGAACCGCTCGTCGACGTCGCTCCCCTCCTCGACGAAGAACGAGCCGTCGATCCCGTGCGGCCGGCCGACGCGGCCGACGAGCACGAGGTCGGCCGTCACTCGACGATCTCGAGCACGACCCGGCGGTGCTCGCGCGCGGCAGCCGCGCGCACCACCGTCCGGAGCGCGCGCGCGATCCGGCCCGCGCGGCCGATCACCTTGCCGCGGTCTGCGTCAGAGACGTAGAGCTGGAGCACGGTCGCGTCCTCCCGCTCGATCTGCTCGACCCGCACCGCGGCCGGGTCGTCGACGAGCTGGCGGGCGAGCCAGACGAGCAGGTCGACCACGCCGAGCTAGGCCTCGATCTTGGCGGCCTTGATCAGCCGCGCCACGGCGCCGGACGGTTGCGCGCCCTTGCCGAGCCACTCCTTGACCTTCTCCTCGTCGAGCTCGATCGTCGACGGGTCCGTCTGCGGGTTGTACCGGCCGATGATCTCGATGAACCGTCCGTCGCGCGGCGAGCGTGCGTCGGCCACGACCACCCGGTAGATCGGGTTCTTCTTCGAGCCGACCCGCGTCAGCCTCATGCGTACCGCCACTCCTACCTCCGTCCAGCCTTCGTGAGTTGTCCGGGAAGAGTAGGCATTTTCCCCTTCCCCATCTGCTTCATCATCTTTTCCATCTGCTTGCGCGCCGTCAGCAGCTTGTTCACGTCCTGGATCGTCTGGCCGCTCCCCCGCGCGATCCGCTGCCGGCGCGACCCGTTGATCAGGTGCGGCATGCGGCGCTCCTGCGGCGTCATCGAGAGCACGATCGCCTCGACGCGGGCGAGCTGGCGCTCGTCGATGTCGACGTCCTTCAGCTGGTTCCCGATCCCGGGGATCATCTTCATCACGCTCTGCAGCGGCCCCATCTTGCGCAGCATCTTCTGCGCCGCCAGGAAGTCGTCGAAGGTGAACTGCCCGGCACGCATCCGGGCCTCCATCGCCTCCTGCTCGTCTTCGGCGACCGCCTCCTCCGCCTTCTCGATCAGCGTCAGCACGTCGCCCATGCCGAGGATCCGCGACGCCATCCGGTCCGGGTGGAAGTACTCGATCTGGTCGAGCTTCTCGCCGGTGGAGACGAGCTTGATCGGCTTCCCGGTGACGGCCTTGACGGAGAGCGCGGCACCGCCGCGGGCGTCGCCGTCGAGCTTCGTCAGGACGACCCCGTCGAAGGCAATCCGCTCGAAGAAGGTCTCCGCGACGTTGACGGCCTCCTGGCCGGTCATCGCGTCAAGCACGAGCAGGACGTTGGTCGGCTTCGCCTCGTCGCGCACCCGGGCGAGCTCCTCCATCAGCGGCTCGTCGACGTGCAGGCGCCCGGCGGTGTCGAGGACGACGACGTCCTGGCCGTTCGACGTCGCCGCCTGCAGCCCGTACCGGACGACCTCGACGGGGTCCTGCGTGTCGCGCCGGTAGACCGGGATCTGGATCTGCCGGCCGAGCTGCTCGAGCTGGTCGATCGCAGCGGGGCGCTGCAGGTCGGCGGCGACGAGCGCGGGCTTCTTGCCCTCCTTGCGCAGGAGGAGCGCCAGCTTCGCGGCCGTCGTCGTCTTGCCGGAGCCCTGGAGGCCGGCGAGCAGGATCACCGTCGGCGGCCGACCGAACGCGAGCCGCGAGTCGCCCGTCCCCATCAGCTCGGTCAGCTCCTCGTGCACGATCTTCACGACCTGCTGGCCGGGCGTGAGGCTCTTCAGCACGTCCTGGCCGGTCGCGCGCTCCCGCACGGACTTCACGAACGTCTTCACCACTTCGAAGTTGACGTCCGCCTCGAGCAGCGCGAGGCGGATCTCGCGCATCGCCTTCGAGATCGTGTCCTCGTCGAGGCGGCCCCTGCCGCGCAGGTCGCCGAGGGTCGCCTGCAGCTTGTCGGAAAGCGTGTCGAACACGAGCGCGAAGTGTAGAGACGCCGGGGCTACGGCTCGGAGCGGCGCGTGTGCTCGCGCGCCTGCGCGTCGAGCGCCTCCTCGGCCGCGAGCAGGTGCCCGCGCGCCGCCCACGCGTGCGCCGCGGCACGCGGCACGTCACCGGCGCGGAAGTGGCCGGCGGTCGTCCGGCAGTGCCGCGCGGCGAGTTCGAGCTCCTCCACGGCCGACTCGTACAGCCGCGCCGCTTCCTCGTAGCGCTCGCTCACGGCGCGATCCTATGCCGCGGTTACGGGTCGAGGCCCGCCGGGCACGTCGAGACGGCGCAACCGATCCCGACCCGAAGGAGCGCGACATGGCAGACATCGCCAAGGTGATCACGATCATCGGCAACTCCCCCGACGGCTTCGCCGAGGCCGCTCAGGTGGCCGTGCAGGAGGCGTCGAAGACGCTGCGCGGCATCACGGGCGCAGACGTCGTCTCGATGAGCTGCGAGGTGGAAGGCGACCGGATCACGATGTTCCGGACGACGGTCAACATCGCGTTCGCCGTCGAGCGGTAGGGCGAGCGGCGCGGCCCGTCGAGGTCCGATCAGCCGGCGACGAGCGCGCGCGCGAAGTCCTGCGGGTCGAACGGGCGCAGGTCGTCGACCCCCTCCCCCACGCCGATCAGCTTCACGGGGAGGCCGAGCTCGTAGGCGATGGCGACGGCGACTCCGCCCTTCGCTGATCCGTCGAGCTTCGTCAGCGCGACGCCCGTGACGCGCGCGGCCTCGCCGAAGAGGCGCGCCTGCTGGAGGCCGTTCTGGCCCGTCGTCGCGTCGACGACGAGCAGCGTCTCGTGCGGCGCGCCCTCGAGCCGCGTCTCGATCACGCGGCGCACCTTCGCGAGCTCCTCCATGAGGTTCGACTGCGTGTGCAGCCGGCCGGCGGTGTCGACGATGGCGACGTCGTGGCCGCGGGCGCGTGCGGCCTCCACCGTGTCGTACGCGACGGCGGCGGGGTCGGCACCCCGCGCCGCGCCGACGAAGTCGGCTCCCGACCGATCGGCCCAGATCACGAGCTGCTCCTCGGCCGCGGCGCGGAAGGTGTCGGCGGCGCCGAGCAGGACGGTCCGGCCGTGCTCGCGGAGCTTCTGCGCGAGCTTGCCGATCGTCGTCGTCTTGCCGGTGCCGTTGACGCCCACGACGAGGATCACGGACGGCGTCTCCCGGACCGCGAGCGTGGCCGGCTCGCCGAGCAGGTCGGCGATCTCCGCCTCGAGCGCGGCGCTCAGGTCGGCGATCTCGCCACGTGCCTCGAGCCGGCGCATCAGCTCGGCTGTGGCGCGGACACCGACGTCGCCGCGGATCAGCGCCTCCTCGAGCCGCTCCCAGTCCTCCTCGTTCGCCGGGTCGAAGGTGGCCGCCGCCAGCTCGCCCACGAGCGCGCGGCGGCTCTTCGAGAGCGAGTCACGCAGGCGGCCGAAGAACCCGGAGCGCTCCGCCTCGGTCTCCTGCGGCCCCTCGGCGTCGCCGAAGAGGTCTGCCCAGCTGCGCGCCATCGCCGCGGCAGGGTAGCCTCGTCGGGTGGTCATGTGGGAGGAGGTGCGCGGCCTGGCGCTCGCGCTGCCGGACGTCGAGGAGTCCACGTCGTACGGCCGCCCGGCGTTCAAGGTGCGCGGGAAGGCCTTCGCCGGCGAAAGCAGGCACGACGGGGCGCTCTGGGCGCGGTGCGACCACGACGAGCGGCCGTTCCTCGTCGCCGCGCGCCCCGAGGTGTACCGCCTGACGCCGCACTTCGAGCGCAGCCGCGGCTACCTGCTCGTGTGGCTCGAGCACGCGGAGCCCGCAGAGCTGCGCGAGCGGCTCGAGGACGCGTGGCTGCTCGTCGCCCCGAAGCGCCTGGCGGCGCAGTACCTCCCGACCTAGCCGTCGGGGAGCAGGCGGAGCCTACGAGGCGACGGCCGCCGCCCGCTCGCGCGGGAGCCGCCGCGAGACGACCTGGCTGACGCCGTCGCCGGCCATCGTCACCCCGTAGAGGACGTCCGCCGCCTCCATCGTCCGCTTCTGGTGCGTGATCACGATGAACTGTGCGCGGTCGGCGTAGCGGCGGAGCAGCTCGACGAACCGACCGATGTTCGTGTCGTCCAGCGCGGCCTCCACCTCGTCGAGGAGGTAGAACGGGCACGGCTTCGCGAGGAAGAGCGCGAACAGGAACGAGATCGCGCCGAGCGCCTTCTCGCCGCCGGAGAGCATCCCGAGCCGGGTGATCTTCTTGCCGGCGGGGCGGAGCTCGACCTCCACGCCGACCTCGCCGTCCTCCTCCTCGGGCTCGAGCAGCCGCAGCCGGCCCTCGCCGTCCGGGAAGAGCGTGGCCGCGACCTCCTCGAAGTTCGCGGCGACCGTCGCGAAGGTCTCCGAGAAGCGACGCTCGACGGTCTCGGCCAGCTCGTCCCGCAGACGCTCGAGCTCGTCGAGGCTCCGCTCGAGGTCGGCGCGCTGCGTCTCGAGCTCGGTCAGCCGCTCCTTCTCCGCCTCGTACTCCTCCTGCGCGAGGGGGTTCACCTGCCCGAGCTGCACGCGCCGCGTCTCGAGCCGCTCGGCCCGCGCGACGAGCTCGGCGCGGTCGTCGCTCTCGGCCGGCTCCGCGGCCGCCTCTTCGAGCCGCCGACGCGCGTCGGCGGCCTCCGCTTCGACGCGTGCGAGGGCGATCTCGACGTCCGTCACCCGCTGCGCGGCGTCCTCCGCCGCCTGCCGCAGCTCGACCTCCCGCCCGCCCAGATCGCGGAGCGTCCGGCCGAGCTCGCCGGTGCGGTCGGAGCCGGCGTCGACGCGCGCGCGGAGCGGCGCCTCGAAGCGCGCTGCGGCCGTGGCCGCGACCTCGAGCGCCTCGTCGAGCCGCTT
>DASQNG010000142.1:0-6447 GCA_035645095.1 Gaiellaceae bacterium
GACGGCGGCCGCCTCTCCAACAAGGCGGCCGCCGGCGTCTCGTCCTCCTCCTAGAGGCCTGGCAGGCCGAGGCCCCCGAGGCCGCCTGGGAGCATTCCCTGCATCTTCGACTCCATCAGCGCGTTCGCGGAACGCAGCGCCTCGTTCACCGCTGCGAGTACGAGATCCGCGAGCATCTCCGGGTCGTCCGGGTCGATCGCGCGGGGGTCGATCGTGATCCCGACCACCTCGCCGGCGCCGTTGGCCTTCACCGTCACCATCCCGCCGCCGGCGGAGGCCTCGACGACCTCGCTCGCCGCCTCCTCCTGTGCCTGCGCCACCTGTTGCTGCATCTGCTGTGCCTGCTTCATCAGCTTGTTCATGTCGAAGCTCATGTCTGCGGCTCCTCCACTTCCCGGGCGTCGAAGGTGTCCTTGAACATCGAGATCAGCGCTTCCTCGCTCAGCGGCCCGTCCGGTTCGTCCTCTGCAGCCGCGCCGCCCTCGCCGAGCGCGAGCACGACGGCGAGCTTCCGTCCGGTCACCTCGTAGAGGGCGTCGCGGATTACCGCCAGGTTCCGCGGCTCTTCCGCCTGACGGCGGTGGAAGTCGGCACTCGCGGCGAACTCGAGCGTCACCGCGCCCGCGTCGAGAGCCGCCGGCCGTGCTTCGCCGAGGAGCGAGGCGACCGGAATCGAGCGCGCCTGCACCGCCGGCAGCACGGCCCGCTGCCATGCGTCCTGGAGCTGGGAGAGCTCGAGCTCCGGCGCAGCCGTCGCAGTCGCCGTCGCCTCCGGCGCCGGCTGGGGCGCTGCGGGCGTCGACCGTTCCGGAGCCGCCGCCGTGCGCGGCGCTGCGGCCGGCGCGTGGACGGGCGATCCCGACGGCCGCTGCTCGAGCTGCTCGAGCCTGAAGGCGAGCGACTCGCGCGAGAGATCGGCTCCGGGTCGCGTGACCTTGACGAGCGCGAGCTCGAGCGGGAGGCGCGGGTCGCCGCCCTGGCGCAGGTCGTCCACGGCCACGGCGAGCAGGTCGCAGAGGCGGAGCACCGTCGGCTCCGGGAGCTGGTTCGCCTGCTCGCGCAGCCGCTCCCGCGTCTCCTCCGTCACGGGCAGCGAGTCCGGAACGTGGCCCATATGCTGGACGAGGAGGAGGTGGCGTAGGTGCTCGAGCAGGTCGGTGACGAGCCGGCCCAGGTCCTGCCCCTGCTCGGCGAGCTCCTCGACGAAGACGAGGGCGCCGGCGGTGTCGCGGTCGACGATCGCGTCGCAGAGGCGGAAGAGGGCGTCCTCCTCGACCGCCCCGAGCAGCTGCAGAACCGACTGCACGTCGATCCGGTTGCCCGTCGCCGACGCCAGCTGGTCGAGCGTCGACTCGGCGTCGCGGAAGGAGCCGCGGGCGCCGCGCGCAATCAGCGCCAGCGCGGCATCAGGGGCCTCGATGTTCTCCGCGTCACAGACGCGGCGCAGCACGCGCACGAGCTCGGGCAGCCGGGGCCGCGCGAAGACGAACGTCTGGCAGCGCGAGCGGACGGTGGGGAGCACCTTCGCGAGGTCGGTCGTGCAGAAGACGAAGACGAGGTGCGGCGGCGGCTCCTCGATCAGCTTCAGGAGCGCGTTCCACGCGGCGTCCGTGAGCTGATGCGCCTCGTCGAGGATGTAGACCTTGTAGCGGCCCTCGGCCGGCTGCAGGACGACGCGCTCGCGGATCTCGCGGATGTCGTCGATGCCGCGCTGCGACGCTGCATCCATCTCGACGACGTCGAGCGACGTCCCGTTCGCGATCGCGACGCACGCGTGGCACACCTTGTCGGGGGTCGGCGTCGGCCCGTGCTCGCAGTTGAGCGCCTTCGCGAGGATCCGCGCCATTGACGTCTTCCCGGTCCCGCGCGGGCCGGCGAAGAGGTAGGCCTGGCGGAGCTGTCCCAGCTCGATGGCGTTCCGGAGCGTCCGCACGACCGCCTCCTGGCCGACGACGTCGTCGAAGTCCTGCGGCCGGTACTTGCGGTAGAGCGCCGTCACCACGGCACATCCTAGTCGGCCTCCTCCGGTTGCCGACCTGCCGGCGCGGGAACCACGCGGGGGTGACGGACAGCATCCGCCTCGGGCGCATCCGCGGGATCGAGATCGGCCTCAACTGGAGCCTGCTCGTCATCTTCGCGCTGATCGTCTGGTCGCTGTCGGCGGCCGTCTTCCCGTCGCAGAACCCCGGCCTCGGCGACGGCACCTACCTCGCGATGGCGCTCGTCGCGGCCGTGCTCTTCTTCGTCTCGATCCTGCTGCACGAGCTCGGCCACGCAATCCAGGCGCAGCGCGACGGGATGGAGATCGACGGGATCACGCTGTGGCTGTTCGGCGGGGTGGCGCGGTTTCGTGGGATGTTCCCGAGCGCTGGCGCGGAATTCCGGATCGCGCTCGCCGGCCCGGCCGTCTCGCTCCTGCTCGGGCTCGCGTTCGTGGGCCTCGCGGTGCTGCTCGACGGGCCGGCGGCCGCCGACGGCGTCGCGGCCTGGCTCGGCTACATCAACCTCGCGCTGCTGCTCTTCAACCTCCTGCCCGCGCTGCCGCTCGACGGCGGGCGCGTGCTCCGTTCGGTGCTATGGCACTCGCGCGGCGACTTCGGCTGGGCGACGCGCATCGCCGCGTCGATCGGCCGCAGCTTCGGCTTCCTCTTCATCGTGGGCGGGCTCGCGCTCCTCATCCTGCACGGCGCGTTCAGCGGCGCCTGGCTCGCGTTCATCGGCTGGTTCCTGCTCGGCGCCGCGAGCGCGGAGAACCGCTACCTCGTCGCCCGCCAGGCGCTCGCCGGCCTCCGCGTGCGCGACCTGATGGTGCGCGACCCCGTCACCGTCGACCCGACCCTCTCCCTCGCCCGCTTCGTCGACGACACGGCGTGGCGCCACCGCTTCACCACGTATCCCGTCGTCGAGCACGGTCGCATCGTCGGCCTGCTGCCGTTCGCACGGGTCGCGAAGGTGCCACGCGCGGAGTGGGAGACGACCCGCGTGGAGCAGTGCTACCGGCCGAAAGGCGAGCTGCTCGTCGTCGACGCCGACCAGGACGTCGTCGAGGTGCTGGCGGAGCTGGGTGCGCCGGACGCCGGCCGCGCACTCGTCTGCGACGGCGACCGCCTGGTCGGGCTCCTCTCCGTGACGGACGTGATGCGGGCGCTCCAGATCGGCCACCGACGCGCTCGAGCCGCGTGAAGATCCTCATCTGCTGCTGAGGCAACGTTCCCCTCACCAGCGGCCGCTGCGCGCCCTACTCTGCCCGGCATGGCAACCGTGGAGCGACGCGAGATCGGGCGGTCCTACGAGCTCGTGCGCGGCGTGGTGCGGCCGGAGGCGGTAGACGCCGCCCTCCGCCACATCCACCTCGACGTCGCGAAGCGCGGCCTGCCGCCGGAGTGGCTCGGCGAGTGGCTGTGGACAGCGCACTGGTTCCCGCACCTCAAGTGGGACGAGCCGATCGTCTCGCTCCTCGAGCACCTGCCGGAGCGGCTGCGCACGGGGCAGCTCTGCGACCCGCAGCTCGTGGTTCAGCCGCCGGACGCGAGCGAAGGCGTCGCGCTCGAGCCGCACGTCGACCAGGAGCCGGACTGGGCGTGCGGGCGCCGCTACCTCCGCATCGTCGGCGTCGCGCTCACGCGCAACCACGCCGGCAACGGCGGGCTCGTCGTGTGGCCGGAGGGCGCCGGTCCAGAGGCGCCGGATCTGGCCCCGGGAGACGTGATCGTGATGGACCCGCGGCTGCCGCACACGAGCGGCCTGAACCGGGAGGGCGCCATGCGCTACGCCGTCTACTTCCGCTTCCTGGAGCCGGAGGACCCCCGCCCCGGCGACGCCTAGCAGGTCGAGCAGCAGCCCTCGCCGCGCCAGGTCTGTAGTCCCTCACGCACCGCGACTCCGGCGACGACGAGCGCCGCGGCCGGATCGAGCCACCAGAGGCCGAGGAGCGCGTTCCCGAGCAGGCCGGCGAGGACGGCCAGCGCGAGGTACGCACAGAGGAGGTTCTGCGTCCCCTCGCCGCGTGTGGCGGCGGAGCCGAGCGTCACCGCCAGGCGGCGCTTCGCGATCCCGAGCAACGGCATCCCGATCGCGCTCGACGAGACGAGCGCGATGCCGAGCCAGCTCGTCGACGGCTCGTCTCGGACGACGAGCGTGTGCACGGCCTCGGCTGTGACGTACGGTGCCAGGAGGAAGAACTGGAGCGCAACGAGCTTCTGCGCGCGCTCCTCCGCGGCGTGCGAGAGGAGGCGGGAGCCGGTGAAGCGCCACACGATCACAAGGCTCGCGACGCCCTCGACGACCGAGTCGAGGCCAAAGGAGACGAGCGCGATCGACCCGGCCATGACGCCGGCGACGAGTGCGATCGCGCCCTCGGCTCCCATCCACGCGAGGCTGAGCCAGGAGAGGATCCGGGCGCGCCGCGCGGCGGCGTACCACCCGGCCGGAAGCTGCGCGACGTCCACGGAGCCGACGGTAGCGCGCCGGACTATGCGGCCGCCGGCGCCCGCCCGAGCGTCCGCAGGCGGAGCATCGCGGCGGCGCCGAAGGCCGGACCTGCGGCGAGGACGGCGAACGCGAGTGGCCACCCGCCGGCGTGGACGAGCGTGGGCACGAGCCAGATCGTGACGGTGGTCAGCGCGAAGCCGGTCGCGAGCTGCAGCGTCAGCGCTGTGCCAACGTACGCCTGCTCCGCGTGCTCGGTGACGAGGGTCGAGAACTGCGCCGAGTCCGCGATTACGCTTGCGCCCCAGAGCACGCCGACGGCGAGCGCGAGCGGGGTGGGGAGAAAGGCGATCGTGAGCGCGCACAGGCCCGAGACGCCGAGCGCGACCAGCGTGCTCTCGGCGCGGCCCCAGCGGTCGCTCGCGAGGCCGCCGAGGACGCAGCCGACGCCGCCGGCCGCGATCACGGCGAAGGTGGCGAGCGCCGCTGCACGCCCGTCGAGGAGCTCGTCTCGCGTGAAGATGAGGAACCAGGTCCACATCGCGAAGAGCTCCCACATGTGCCCGAAGTAGCCGAGCGAGGCGAGGCGGACGCCGCGGTTGCGGAACACGAGCCCGATCTGCCGCGGGTCGAACGCGCCACGGGGGAACGGGTACGGCCCTTCCGGGACGCCGAGCGCGGCGAGCCCGCCGCCGAGCGCGGTCAGGGCCGAGGTGGCGACGACGACCGGCCGCCAGCCGACGCCGCCGATCCCGTTGACGAGGTGCGGGAGCGACGACCCCACCGCGATCGCGCCGGCGAGGACGCCGAGGGCCGTCCCGCGGCCGCGGCGGAACCAGGTCGCCATCAGCTTGAACGCCGGCGGGTACACGCCGGCGAGGAAGAACCCGGTGAGCGCCCGCAAGGGGATCGCGCCCGCGGCGCCGTCGACGGTGAGGAGGAGCAGGTTCGCAGTCGCCGCGCCGAGCGCACCGACGAGGATCGTCCGGTGCGGCGGCAGCACGTCGGTCAGCGTCAGCGCCGAGGAGAGGAGCGCGCCGGCGACGAAGCCGAGCTGCACCGAGATCGTCAGCCACGAGCCTGCCGTGGTCGAGAGGCCCCAGTCCTCGCGCAGCTGCGGGAGCACCGCCGACGCCGAGAACCAGGTCGACATCGAGAGCGTCAGCGCGAGCGCGAGGAGGCCGAGCGCCGCCCCCGCCCGGCGTCGACGCGGCCCGCCGGGCACGAGGCCACGCTCGCCGGTGCCGTCCCGTCGCACGCGGCGACTATCCCACGCCCGGTGTCGGCCCGCGAACCGCGGGATGGCCGTGCGGCGGGGGTGTGGGAAGCGCGGACGATGGGCGCTGTTCGTGAGCGCGTGCACGTCCTCGGGCCGTCTGGCGCGACCGTGACCTGAGGGCGGCGCAGCTCGCGTGAGGCGGGTTCTACACGGCCGAGTGGGCCTCCCTGGTGGCGCTCTCCGTGCGCGCGTACGGGACGCACGGGGCACGGGCACTCGGCCTCGTCCCGTTCCTGCGCATGTTGCGTGCGCCCTGGGTCGGAGTCGGCTCGCTCGCGGCTCCCGTGCTGATCGACGCCGTCGCGCTCGGACGGCGCTCGTTCTCGCCGGGCTGCTGTTGCCGCTGCTCGCGCTCGTCTGTCGTCGCGTCCTCGGCCGACTCGACGAGGGCATCGAGGGGCTTGCGGACGTCGACCTCCTCCGCGGCAGCCCGATCTTCGCGCCGCTGCCGTACCTCGTCGTGCGCCGGCTGGCGAGGGCGCTCGGCGCGCGTACGGCTCCGGCCGGTCACGCGATCATGCGCGGGGGCGACCCCGGCGACGTGATGTACGTGCTCGAAGACGGGAAGCGGCCGTCGCCGTTGGGTCGCAGCGGGTGGTGGAGCTCGGCCCGGGGACGTGTTCGGCGAGATCGCCCTCCTGCTGGACGTTCCGCGGACGGCGACCGTGACGGCCACGACGGACGTCTCGCTGCGTACGCTGCCTCGCGAGCCGTTCCTCGCCGCGGTCGCCGGGCACCGG
>DASQNG010000143.1:0-15692 GCA_035645095.1 Gaiellaceae bacterium
ATGGCCGTCTCGCGCACGAAGGAGGGCGGGAAGGCGCTGATGGTGCTGTCGCTCGACTCTGAGCCCCCGCCCCACCTCGTGGCGTACGTGCGGCGGGAGGGATTCGACGACGCGCGTGTGATCGCGCTCGGCTGACGCGGGGCCGCTCGCGCGCTACGCCGCGCGCGGGTCCAGCTGCCGCACGAGCGTCGCGACGAGCGGGTGGCGTTTCGACGACGGTGTGGGTGCACGTCCACTCGACGACGTCCTCGACGCGCTCGTCCGTGACCGGCTGCGAGGAGGAACGTCGCTCTCGCGCGACCTGTTCGTATCCGTCGAGCGTCGCCGCGACGCGCCGCGAGCAGGTGGGGTCGCCGCACTCGCACACGAACTCCGCCTCGTCGGCCTCGAACCGCTCGGCGCTCTTCGCGATGCGCTCGTTGACTTCGCGGAAGAGCGCTTCCGTCCGCGCGATCCGTGCGTGTTCGGAGTCGTCTGTCATCGTCCCGCGACCTCCAGTCGATGTGCTTTCGAGATTACAATCGGAGCGTCGATTCGGGTGCGGCGGGCACGGGTAGGCTTCGCCCGTGCAGACGAGCTGGCCGGAGCCGGTCGAGCGAGTGGCCGGCTTCCTCCGGGAGGCGGGTGCCGAGGCGAGGCTCGAGGAGTTCGGGTCCGGCACGCCGACCGCCGAGGACGCTGCCGGCGCCGCCGGCTGCACGCTCGAACAGGTCGTGAAGTCGCTCGTGCTCGTCTGCGACGGACGCCCTGTCGTCGTGCTCGTCCCCGGCGACCGCCGCGCCGACACCGCGAAGGTCGCCGCTTCAGTCGATGCAGCGGCCGTGCGCGTCGCACTCGCCGAGGAGGTGGAGGAGGCGACCGGCTTCGCGCCGGGCGGCGTCGCGCCTTTCCCGCTGCCGCCCGCGACGCGCGTCTTCCTCGACCGCACGCTGCTGGTGCACGAGCGAGTCTGGGTCGGAGCCGGCTCGCCTCACCATCTCGCCTCCCTGAAGCCGACGGAGCTCCTGCGCCTCGCGCACGCGGAGCCGATCGACGCCGTCCTCGAGCGCGCCGTCCACACTCCCCGCACCCCTCGCAAAGGAGACTCCCCGCATGCGTGAGACCGAGACCATCTGGATGAACGGCGAGTTCGTCGACTGGGCGGACGCCAAGATCCACGTGGGCGCGCACGGGCTGCACTACGGAACCGGGGTCTTCGAGGGGATTCGGTGCTACGAGACGCCGGACGGCCCGGCCGTGTTCCGGCTCCGCGAGCACCTCCAGCGCCTCGACGCCTCCGCGCGGCTGCTCTACATGGAGCTCCCCTACGGCGTCGACGAGCTCCGCCGGGCGACGCACGACCTGATCGCGCGGAACGGGTTGCCCGAGTGCTACGTCCGCCCGATCGCGTTCTACGGCTACGGCGAGCTCGGCGTCCACACCGCGGGGAACCCCGTCGAGGTCGTGATCATGAGCTGGCCGTGGGCGAATTACCTCGGCGACGAGAACGCGCAGAGCGGCATCCGCGCGAAGGTCTCCTCCTGGAAGCGGGTGGGGCCGAACACGATCCCGCACGTCGCGAAGGCGACCGGCATCTACCTGAACTCGATGCTCGCGGTGCACGAGGCGCAGCGCGCGGGCTACGACGAGGCGATCCTGCTCACGGACGAGGGCTACGTCGCCGACGGCTCCGGCGAGAACGTCTTCGTGGTCAAGAACGGGATGATCCGGACGCCGCCGCTCTCGACCTCGATCCTGCCCGGGATCACGCGCGAGACTGTGATCGACATCGCCCAGGACCTCGGGTACGCCGTCGAGGAGGCCAACGTGATCCGCTCCGACCTCTACCTCGCCGACGAGGTCTTCATGACGGGAACCGCGGCCGAGGTGACCCCCGTGCGCTCGGTCGACGACAACGAGATCGGCGTCGGTCCCGTGACGCTCGAGCTGCAGCGCCACTACCTCGACACCGTGCGCGGCAGGAGCGACCGGTGGACGCACTGGCTCGACCGCGTCGACCTCGGCCAGGGCGTCTCCGCGCCGGGTGCGCGAGCCGAGGCATGACGTCGGTCGCGCAGGGGGTGCCGCTCTCGTCGCCGTATCTCGACGAGCGCGACGAGGAGCTCGTGCTCGAGGTGCTGCGCTCGGGGCGGCTCTCGCTCGGCCCGACGATCGACCGCTTCGAGGAGCTCTTCGCGGAGACGGTCGGCGCGCCGTACGCCGCCGCTGTGTCGTCGGGGACCGCGGGGCTGCACCTCCTCTGCCGGCTTGCCGGGCTCGCGCCGGGCGACGAGGCGATCACGTCGCCGTACTCCTTCGTCGCCTCCGCCAACTGTGCGATCTACGAGGGGGCGACACCGGTGTTCGCGGACGTCGACGAGCACACGATGAACCTCGATCCGGCGGGCGTCGAGGCGGCCGTGACGCCCCGCACGAAGGCCGTGATCGCGGTCGACATCTTCGGCTACCCCTGCGAGCTCGACCCGCTGCGAGAGCTGTGCGAGCGGCACGGGCTGACGCTGATCCAGGACGCCTGCGAGGCGCTCGGCGCGGAGTACCGCGGGGCGCCGGTGGGCTCGCACGGCCCGCCGGCCGTCTTCGCCTTCTACCCGAACAAGCAGCTGACGACCGGCGAGGGCGGGATGGTGACGACGCATTCGGAGAACGAGTGGTCGCTCCTGAAGAGCCTGCGCAACCAGGGCCGCGCCGACGGCGGCGGCTGGCTCGACCACGCGCGCCTCGGCTTCAACTACCGCATCGACGACATCCGCGCCGCGCTGGGGATCGGCCAGCTGGAGAAGCTGCCGACGATCCTGTCGCTCCGGGCGGCGGCGGCCGCTCGCTACGCCGACCTGCTCGCCGGCCTCGACGGGCTCGAGCTGCCGCTCGCCGACGACGCGGACCACCTCCGCTCGTGGTTCGTCTACGTCGTGAAGCTCGACCGCGCCGTCGACCGGGAGCGCGTGATCGCCTCGCTCGATGCGCAGGGGATCGCTTCGAGCCGCTACCTCCCGTCGATCCACCTCCAGGCGTACATGCGCGAGACGTACGGCTTCCGGGAGGGGCTGTGCCCGGTCTCGGAGGATCTCTCTCGCCGCACGCTTGCGCTCCCCTTCTTCACCGCGATCTCCGAGGAGGAGCAGGCACGCGTCGCGGAGGCGCTCGCGGCCGCGCTGGCCTAGGCGAGGCGCTCGCGGTCTGGGGGCTCTTCGCCGTGCAGGCGACGGCGACGCTCGTCACCTACGCACGCCTGCCGCCGGCGGAGCTCTACAACGTCGACGAGGCCGGCAGCCTCGCCGGCGGCGCGGGCCGGACGCTCGTCCTCCTCAACTACCCGCTCGCCTTCGGTGCGATCGCGCTCGCCGCGCTCGCCGGCGGGGCGCGCGTTCTCCTCGCCGCGGCAATGCTCCTCTGCGGCGCTGCAGCGGTGCCCGGCGTCGTGGAGCAGTCGGACCTAGACGCGCGCTGGGTCAACGCAGTCCCCGCCCTCGGCGTCGGCCTCGCGCTCGCACTGACGCTCGCCGCAGTGCGGCGCGACGGCGCGGCCTTCGTGCGGCGGGCGCACGGCGACCGGCTGCGCCTGGTGGTCGGCATCGCGCTCCTCCTCCTCGCGCTGCCGTGGGTGGCCGCCGAGGCCGGCTTCCACTTCCCGGGCGACGTCTTCCTCGGCGAGGAGGTGCCGGCGGAGCGCGACCCCGGCCTCGCGGCGGTCCATCTCGGCTTCCACCACGGCACCGGCGGCACGCTCCTCGCTCTCACGGCGCTCGTCCTCTCGCGCGCCGCCCGCTCCGTCCCGCTCGCCGCCTACCTCGCAGCGCTCTTCGCGTACGGGGTGGCGAACGCGCTGCAGGACGGCTGGAACGAGCAGCTCTGGAAGCGCGGCACGGTCGACGCGCACCTGCCGGACGTGATCCGGCCCGAGTTCTCGCTCGGCTGGCTCCTGATCCTGCTCACGGCCGCGGCGGTCTACGCCCTCTGGTTCCGGCCGCGGCGTCCGGGATAATCCGGCGGTGGACGGCGGACGAATGGTCTTCCTCGGCTTCGGCAAGTGGGCCCGCGCGGATCGGGTCTACGCGCTCCAGCCGATCACCGGCGACGCGCGCGGCGGTGGCCGCCGCACGCTCGTGTGGGTCGAGGGGATCGAGGAGCCGCTCGTCGCCTCCCGCACGGAGCGCACCATCCTCCATGACATGGGGCAGGACGCGACTGCCTCTGCCCCCCTCCTCGACGACGCGCTGGCGCTGGCGGAGCGGCTCGCGCAGGACGCCGAGCAGGGCCGCGTCGACCTCGGCGACCTCGGCCGGCGGGCGCGGAAGCTCCTCGCGGCGGCGAGCGCGCCACGCGACTCGCAGCGGCTCTTCTGAGGCGTGCCGCTCGGGCGAGAGTTCTTCGCGCGCAGCGTGCACGAGGCGGCGCCGGAGCTGATCGGCGCGACGCTGCTCGTCGACGGCGTCGGCGGGCGCATCGTCGAGGTCGAGGCGTACGACGCCGGGGACCCCGCGAGCCACGGGTTCCGCGGCCGCACGCCGCGGAACGCCTCGATGTTCGGGCCGCCCGGCCACGCCTACGTCTACCGCTCGTACGGCATCCACTGGTGCCTCAACCTCGTCTGCGAGACCGACGGGAGTGCCGCCGCCGTCCTCCTGCGGGCCCTCGAACCGACACACGGGCTCGACGTGATGCGCGTCCGGCGCGGGTTGGAGGACGAGAGGCTCCTGGCCTCGGGCCCGGGCCGTCTCTGTGCCGCGCTCGGCGTCACGCGCGAGCACGACGGGCTGCCGCTCGACCGGCCGCCGTTCGCGCTGCACGCAGCGAGCGGCAGCCCCGAGGTCCGCTCCGGCACGCGGATCGGGATCACGCGAGCGGCCGACCTGCCGTGGCGGCACGTGGAGGCCGGCTCGCGCTACCTCAGCCGGCCGCTGCGCTAGCGCGCGACGACGAGGCGCACCGTCACCCCCGGCGCGGCGGCGAGCCCGGACGCCGGCGTCTGCTGCAGCACCGTCCCCTGCTCGCCTTCCTCGACGTAGGTGACCTCCGGCCGCAGCTTCAGCGTCTGCAGCCGTTGCTCCGCCTCGGCGAGCGGCCGCCCAACGACCTTTGGGATGACGCCGTGCTGCGGCTTCGCGACGACGAGGATGACCCGGTCGTACGAGAGCGCGTACCCACGCCGCGGCCGCTGCTCGACGACGATGTTCGCCCGCTCGAGCGGCTCGGCCGGGCGGTAGACGAGCTCCGCCCGCAGGGGCTGCCGGCCCAGCACGTCGGTCGCGTCGGCGGCCAGCCGGCCGCGCACGTCCGGCACCTCCACCTCGTCCGGGCGGCAGTTCGCGACCTGCTTCGGGCCGCTGCCGCTGTAGTACACGACCTCGAGCCGCGTCTCGCAGCGGCCGTTGTCGAGCAGCAGGCGCCCGGCGCGCGGCGCGACGAGCTTCGCCTCGGTGGGGAGGGAGGGCGGGGGCGAGAACGCGGTCGGCTCCGCCCCGATGTGCTCGAGCGCGCGCTCGGTGAAGCTCTTCCAGATCAGCGCCGGGAAGCTCCCGCCGGTCACTGGCTCGCCGTCGTACTCGGTCAGCATCGGCTGCAGCGACGTCGGGTACCCGACCCACACGGCGACCGCGAGTTCGGGCGTGTACCCGACGAACCACGCGTCGCCGTAATTCTCGGTCGTGCCGGTCTTGCCGGCGGACGGCCGGTCGTCCAGCTGCGCCTGCGTCCCCGTCCCCTGCGAGACGACCTTCTGCAGGATCGCGTTCAGCGTGGCCGCCTGCCCCGGCGTCAGCACCTGCCGGCCACGCGGCCGGTTGTGGAGGATCGTGCGCCCCTCCGCGTTCGTCACCTCGACGATCGCCCGCGGCTGGTTCGGCTGCCGCAGCGACGTGTCGATGCGCTTGCCGCTGTTCGCGAAGGTCGCGTACGCACGAGCCATCTCGAGCGGGTTCACCGCCTCGGTGCCGAGGCCGATCGAGTAGAAGCCGCGCAGTTTGCTGCCGACGCCGAGCCGGCGGGCCGTGTCGGCCACCGCGCCCGCGCCGACGAGCTGCGTCAGTTGCGCGTATGCGGCGTTGTCCGACTCGATCGTCGCCTGCTCGAGGTCGACCGACCCGAAGTAGACGTCCTCGTGGTTGTTCACGACCCACACGCGGTCGCCGAGATCGATCTCCTGCGGCTCCGACGCGAACCTCGTCGCCGGCGAGATTCCCTGCCGCAGTGCCGCCGCGAGCGCGAACGGCTTGAACGCGGACCCCGGCTGCCGCTCCGCCTGCACCGCGAGGTTGAACTGGCTCTTCCGGTAGTTGTTCCCCCCGACCATCGCCTTCACGGCGCCGTCGCGCGGGTCGATGGCGACGAGGGCGGCCGACGGCCCGTCGACCTCCGTCAGCCACTCGGAGATCGCGTCGCGGGCAAGCTGCTGCAGCTCGAGGTCGATCGTCGTCCGTACCTGCAGGCCGCCGCCGAAGACCGCCTCGGAGCCGTACTGGTCGATCAGCTGCTGCTTCACGTAGTTGACGAAGTACTGGGCGGGCCCCTCCGTGCCGGGCAGGCGGACCTCGTCCCCGTTCGGCAGCGGCGCGGCCTCGGCCCGGTCGTACTGCGCGCGCGTGATCTTCCCCTCGGCGAGCATGACGCGCAGGACGGTGCGACGCCGCTCGCGGGCCGCCGTCGGGTTCGTGACGGGGTCGAACCGGCTCGGCGACGCCGGGATCCCCGCGAGGAGCGCGGCTTCGTGCAGCTCGAGGTCGCGCGCGCCGTGCCCGAAGTACGTCAGCGCAGCCTGCTGGACCCCGTAGGCGCCGTTGCCGAAGTAGATCGTGTTCAGGTACGCCTCGAGGATCCGGCGCTTCGGCCAGCGCTGCTGCAGCTGCCACGCGAGCGCGGCCTCCCGCACCTTTCGCGCGATCGACTGCTGGTCGTTGACGAGCGCGTTCTTCACGAACTGCTGCGTGATCGTGGAGCCGCCCTGCACGACCCGCTGCTGCCGGATGTCCGCCACGAGCGCCCGGCCGATCGCACGCAGGTCGACGCCGCTGTGCTCCCAGAAACGACGGTCCTCGATCGCGACGATCGCGTGCCGCATGATCGGCGCCACCTCGTCGAGCTCGACGAGGGTGCGTGCCTCCGAGCCACGCAGGACGGCGAGCACCCGCGGCGGCCCGGCGCCGGAGGGCGCCGCGTAGATCGTCCCGTTCACCTCCTGCTCGATCTGCCGGCTCGGATCGAGCTTCGGCACCTCGGCCGCGATCGCCGTCACCAGGCCGAAGCCGAACGAGATCGACCCGAGCGCGCCGAGGACGGCGAGGAGACCGAGGAGCCTGAGCTTGCGGATCCGGCGCCGCCGCGGCGCCGCCCCTGGCTTTCGAAACGGCCGCAAGGGGCCGAGTCTAGCCCGCCCCCTGAGCGATCGATCCGGCGATCACGGCGAGGACGTCGTCCCCGTACCGCTCGATCTTCGTCGGCCCGAAGCCCTTCACGGTCGCGAGGTCGCGCTCGGACGCCGGCTTCGCGGCTGCCAGCTCGCGCAGCGTCGCGTCGTGCAGCACGACGTACGCCGGCACCTCGTCGGTGCTGGCCCGCTCGCGCCGCCACGCGCGCAGCAGCTCGACGAGCTGCTCCTCCGGCGCGCCGGCGGTTCCGGCCGTGACGATCCGGGGGAGCGACGTGCCCGGCACGGCGCGCAGCAGCTGGAACCCGTCCTCGCTCTCGAACGGCTGCAGCGCGCCGGCGTCCTCGAGGAGCCGGATCCACCGGCGCACGTCCGCGAGCGGCGCCGCAGCGAGGACACCGAAGGCCTGCGAGCGCTGGGCCGAGCGGGGGGCGGAGAAAGACCCCTTGAGGAGCGCGGCGAGCCCGTTGCGGCCGAGGGGCCAGCGCAGCGCGAGTGCGGTCTCGTGGATCACCCGCGCGATGTCGTCCGGGAGCGGCGGCGGCTCGTCGGCCGGCTCGGCGGCCACCGCGCGGGGAGAGCACGTGTCGCACTCGCCGCAGGGGTCGGCGAGCATCTCCCCGAAGTGCTCGGCGACCTCGGCGTGACGACAGCGGCGGGACTCGGCGAAGCGGACGATCCGGTCGGCGCGGGCGAGCGCCTGCTGCTCGTAGCGCGCCAGCAGCTCGTCGATCCGCGCGGCCGCGTCCTCCGGCGGAGCGGGCACCTCGACGTGCATCGCCCGGCCCGAGTCGAATCCTCGCCGCACGAGCCCCACCTGCTCGAGCATGCCGACGAGCACCCGCGGGTCGGGACTCGTCTCCGACCGCCGGAGGTCCTCCGGCACCACCTCGGAGCGGCCGCGCAGCGCCCCGTAGACGAAGCGGAGGTCGTCGCGCGTCGGCACGCCGCTGCGCGCGAACCGCCGGAGCTGCGTGGCGTCGGAGCGACTCGCGAAGAGGACGGTGTCCGAGGCACGGCCGTCGCGACCGGCGCGACCGACCATCTGGACGTAGCTCTCGAGCGAGTCCGGGTAGTTGTGGAGCGCCACGAGCCGGATGTCGGGCTTGTCGATCCCCATCCCGAACGCGGTCGTCGCGACCACCGTCTGCACGTCGCCGCGGCCGAAAGCCTCCTGCGCCGCCGACCGCTCCTCCGGCTCGAGGCCGGCGTGGTAGTGGATCGCCGAGAGGTCGTGGTGGCGGAGCGTGCGCGCGAGCGTCTCGCAGCTGCGCCGCGAGCGCGCGTAGACGATCGCGGAGGCGCCGCGCAACTCCCGCAGCCGCCGCACGAGCGACCGCAGCCGGTCCTCCTCGCCGTCGACGCGCTCCACGTCGTAGCGCAGGTTCTCCCGGACGACGGAGGTGCGCACCACCTGGGGCTGCCTCCCCAGCGCCTCCGCGACTTCCCGCTCGGTCGCCGGCGTCGCGGTGGCCGTCATTCCGAGGATCGAGGGCCGTCCGAGCGCGTCGAGCGCCCGGCGGATGAAGAGGTAGTCGGGCCGGAAGTCGTGCCCCCACATGCTCACGCAGTGCACCTCGTCGATCACGACGAGGCCGACGTCGATTCGCGCGAGCGCATCCAGGAACCGACGCTGGCGCAGCCGCTCCGGCGCGGCGTAGAGCAGCCGGTAGCGGCCCGCCGCGACCCCTTCGAGCCGCCGGGCCGCCTCGTCGGGCTCGAGTGACGAGTTGATCAGCGTCGCCTGCGCCGCGACCTCCGGCGGCAGCTTGTCGAGTTGGTCCTTCATCAGCGCGATCAGCGGCGAGAGGACGAGCGTCGGGGTGGGCCGGAGCATCGCCGCCAGCTGGTAGGTGAGCGACTTCCCGGACCCCGTGGGCATCAGCGCGAGCGTGTCGTGTCCGGCGACGGCGGCCCGGACGACGGGCTCCTGCCCCGGCCGGAAGCCGTCGAAGCCGAACAGGCGGCGAAGCTCGGGCACGAGGTCGGTCATCCGAACGAGTGTACGGCGGCGGTCGGAACGTGACCGTGACGAATGCCCGACGGATCAGTGATCGTGCTGCGGCGTCCCGGGAGCGTGCGCATGCGAGCCGGACGGCGTCACGGCGGCCGCGAAGACCGCGACCATCACGGCCACCACGAGCACGAGGACGCGCTCGGGCCGGCCGGCCGGTGCCCTGCGCATGAGCCGCACGGCGAGGAGCAGCCCTGCGGCCTCGATCGCCTTCGTGACTCCGGCGACCACGTCGAGGCTCTCGCCGGAGGCGACGTACGCCGCGAGCAGTCCTCCGAGGAGCAACGCCGCCGCCGCCGCCGGCACCCGCCCGGGGCGAAGGGCGAGCGCTGCCGCCATGAGCCCGAGCAGGGCCGCGGCGACGTGGAACGAGATGCCGTGCCCGCCCGCCAGCGCCAGATGGACTCCGGCGCTGGCGGCGAGCAGGCAGATGAGCAGGATTCGGGTCATCGGGGTGGGGGCCCGACGCGGCTGCGCCGGGCCCGTTACAGAGCCCCTACGCGCCGAACTTCTCGGGGGATTGCTCGACGATCGCCCCGGCGAGCGTGTCGCCCGTCATCACCATGTGCTCGACGGCCTCGCGGTAGAGCTCGTACGCCTGCTCGTAGTCCCCGGCCGCGTAGGCGTCGATCTGTCCCTTCAGCTGCGTCACGTGCTCGGAGATCGAGTCGCGCAGCGCGTTCTGGGGGAGCCCCGTCGCCTCGGCGAGGAAGCCGCTGAACGCCTCGACGTACCCGGTCAGGTTCCCGACCGCCTTCTCCTGCATCGCCTTGTCGTCCTTGGCGAGGCCGACGGTGTAGTCGACGAAGAAGGAGATGTGGTCGCGCCACAGCAGCTCACCGTCGAGGAACGTCTTCCCGGCCTCGTCCCCATAGACGGAGGCGATCGCGTCGGAGAGGTCGACGGCGTTGGCGTCGAGCGCGGCGCCGATCTGCTCGAAGTCCTCCTTACCGGCGAAGCCCTTCTGCGTCGCCGTCATCGCGAGGGCGGCATGCTCGCCGAGCAGCCGGCCGAGGGTGACGCGCAGGTCGGCCGCCGGGGAGTCCGCCGCGCCGTCACCGAATGCGTCCGGCTTCTGGGCGACGATTCCGCCGGCGAGCGTGTCGCCCGTCATGAACATGTGCGCGTACGCGTTGCGGAGAGAGCCGTAGGCGCCCTCGTAGTCGCCCGCGGCGTACTGGTCGATCTGGGTCTTCAACTGCGTGATGTGCTCGCTCAACGACCCACGGACGGCCTCCGAGGGCAGATCGGTCGCGCCGGCAAGGAACTGCCCGAACGACTCGACGTACCCGGTCAGCTCGCCGACCGCCTTCTTCTGGGCGGCGTCGTCCTTGGCGCCGAGCGCCTTCGTGTAGTCGACGAACGCGCCGATGTGCGCCCGCCACTTCAGGTCGCCGTCGAGGAACTCCGTCCGGGCGTCGTCGCCGTAGACGGAGCCGATCGCGTCAGCGAGGTCGACCGAGTTGGCGTCGAGCGCGCCCGCGATCTGCTCGAAGTCCTTGTCGCCGTCGAGCCCCTTCTGCGTCGCGAACATCGCGAGCAGCGCGTGCTCGCCGAGCAGGCGGTCGAGGGTGACGCGGAGGTCTGCGGCTGCGCTCGCGGTGCCGCCGGTCTCGCCGCTCGTGTCCATCATTGAGTGCGTCTCGGTCTCGGCGGTCGTCGCTGCCGGGGCGGCCGGCGTCGACTCCTCGCCGCCGCCACAGGCGACGAGCCCGAGCGGGAGCAGCAGGAGCGCTGCTGCGGTTGCGGTAAGTGAAGCTCTCTTCACCGATTCGTCCCTTTCGTCGGTTCCAGCTTGTCGGCCTGGTTCGGCCGACCCCGACGGTCGGTTCGGTTCGGTCTGCCCTAGAGCGTCGGGCTGGCGAAGACGGGCGGGCCCTGGGGGACTTCCACGCCGCCCTCGTCCTCGAGCGTCACGGCCACGACCGCCCCTGTCGGGACCGGCCGCGTGATCGGCACGACCGTGCGCGCACCGCCGGCGGAGAAGAGGCCTGCGGGAGCGGGGGCGCCATCCTCCACCACCCAGACCTCGTACGTCTTCCCGGCCGGCGCCGCCTCGAGGCCCGACACGACGAGCACCGCACGGCCCGTCTGCGACACAACGACCCGACCGTCGACGCCCGGCAGCCGGACGCTGCGCGCGGCGGGATCCGAGAGCACGGCGACCGCGTGGCCGTTCGTCGCCGCCTCGGTCCGGGCGTCGTCGAGTTTCCGGGCGAGCGAGCCGGCCCACACCGCGACACCGACCGCCAGGACGGCGGCGACGGCGGTGACGGACGCGAAAGCGGGGAGGGCGAGACGGCTGCGCAACGGGACCACCGTCGCCCGCTCTCGCGCGACCTCGCGCAGGACGCGGTTGCGCAGCTCGGCCGGCGGCGGGGGGCCGCCCGCGGCGGCTGCGAGCGAGCCGGTCACGGCCCAGAACCCCTCGAGCTCGTCGCGGCACGTCTCACAGCCGGCGAGATGCGCCTCGAACGCCTCCCGTTCGTGCACCTCGAGCGCGTCGAGCGCGTAGGGAGCCGTCAGGTCGTGGATCTGATGGGCCATGGCCCCTCCGCTGCGTCGTCGAGGAGCTGACGTAGACGCGTCAGCCCCGTGAACATCCGGCTCTTGATCGTACCCAGCGGCTCGCCGAGCCTTTCGGCGAGCTCCGACTGCGTGTAGCCGCCGTAGTAGGCGAGCTCGAGCGCCTCGCGCTGTTGGTCCGGCAGCTGTCGCAGCGCCTCCTGCACCCGCACCCGTTCGAGCCGCAGCCATGCGTCGTCCGCTGCCGACTCCGTCTGCGGCTCGGGAGCGCTCTCGAGCGGCTCAGTCCGCCGCCGCTGCTCGCGTCGGACGACGTCGACGGCACGGCGGTGCACGAGTGTCAGCAACCACGTCGAGGCCCGCGCCCGCTCCGGGACGAAGTCCGCCGCCGTCCGCCAGAGTGCGAGGAATGCGTCCTGCACGGCGTCCTGGGCGAGCGTTTCGTCCCGCAGCACCCGGTATGCGAGCCCGTACGCGGCGCCGCCGAGTCGATCGTAGAGCTCCGCGAGGGCGTTCTCGCGGCCCCGGGCGACGAGGCCGAGGAGCGCCTCGTCGGAGAGGTGGGCGAGATCACGACGGCGCAGCATCGGTATCGGCCGCGGCGAGCGGCGGCTCGACGCTACCAGCGGCGGGGATGCGACTGCGACCATCACCACTCGTTCGTCGCGCGAACGTCGCCGGTTCGCCTCCGCGCCGGCCCCGCGGTCGCTGTCGCGCCCACGCCAGTTAGATTCGGCGCGTGCAGGAGCCACTCAACGTCGCCGACTACGAGCGGCTCGCCGAGGACGCGCTCGATCCCGGCGCTTTCGGGTACTTCGCCGGCGGCGCGGGCGACGAACGCGTGCTGCGGGAGAACGTCGCCGCCTTCGCGCGGCTGCGGCTGCGGCCGCGCGTCCTCGTGGACGTGGCGGAAACGACGACGGCGACGACGGTGCTCGGGACGCCGGTCTCGATGCCGCTCCTCGTTGCGCCGACGGCGATCCAGCGCATGGCGCACCCCGACGGCGAGCCCGGCACCGCCCGGGCGGCCGCCGCGGCGGGGACGATCATGTGCCTTTCGACGCTCGCCACGGCGACGCCGGAGGAGGTCGCGGCCGCAGCACCGGGCGCACCGCGGTGGTTCCAGCTCTACGTCTTCCGCGACCGGGGGATCACGCGCAGCCTCGTCGAACGGGCAGAGGCCGCCGGCTTCGGCGCCATCGTTCTCACGGTCGACGCACCGCGGCTCGGCCGCCGTGAGCGCGACCTCCGGACCGGCTTCCGCATCCCGCCGGAGATCACCGTCCCGAGCTTCGCCGCCGCCGCCGGGGGCTGGGAGGGGGCGACGCCGCTCGACATCCTCTCGCTCGTCGACCCGACTCTCTCCTGGCGCGACCTGGAGCGACTGGTCGCCGACTCGCCGCTCCCGGTCGTCGTGAAGGGCGTCCAGACGCACGAGGACGCTGCGCTCGCCTGCGAGCACGGCGCCGCCGCCGTCGTCGTTTCCAACCACGGCGGACGGCAGCTCGACGACGTCGCGCCGACGCTCGAGCTGCTGCCCGAGGTGGTCGAGGCGGTGGAGGGCCGCCTCGAAGTCCTGGTCGACGGTGGCGTCCGGCGCGGGGCCGACGTCGTGAAGGCGCTCGCGCTCGGCGCACGCGCCGTCCTGGCGGGCCGAGCGGTGCTCTGGGGGCTCGCGGCCGAAGGCGAGCGCGGCGCAGCGCGCGTGCTCGAACTCCTGCGCGAGGAAGTGGAGCTCGCCCTCGCGCTCTGCGGCTGCCCGTCGCCGGCGGCGGTGACGCCCGCGCACGTGACGCCGCTACGCTCGCGCCCGTGAGGGACGTCGCGATGCTCACGCGGAACGCCGTCGACGTGCTGCCCGCGGGAGCGCTCGAGGAGAAGCTGAAGCTCGGGCGGCCGCTGCGCGTGAAGCTCGGCATCGACGTCACGTCGCCCGACATCCATGTCGGCCGGGGCGTGCCGCTCCAGCGCATGCGCGCGTTCCAGGAAGCCGGTCACCTGGGCGTCCTCATCGTCGGCGACTACACGACCCGGATCGGCGACCCGTCAGGACGCTCGGCGGAGCGGCCGATGCTGACGGACGAGGAGATCGACGCGAACGCGAATACGTACGTCGAGCAGGCCTTCCAGATCGTCGACCCCGACCGCACCGAGGTGCGGTTCAACAGCGAGTGGCTCGCCGGGCTCGACTTCGCGGAGATCCTCCGGCTGACGCGGACGACCACGGTCGCGCAGCTGCTCGAGCGGGACGACTTCGCGAAGCGTTACGCGGCGCGCGAGCCGATCTCGGTCTCCGAGCTCCTCTACCCGCTGATGCAGGCCTACGACTCCGTCGCCGTCGCCGCCGACGTCGAGCTGGGCGGCACGGACCAGCTCTACAACCTGCTCGCGGGCCGCACGGTGCAGTCCGCGTACGGGCAGGAGCCGCAGGTGGTGCTGACCGTTGCGCTCCTGCCCTCGTGGGACGGTGCGAAGATGAGCTCGTCCGCCGGCAACAACGTCCCGCTCACGGCGCCGCCGGAAGAGCAGTTCGGCCGCACGATGCGCATCCCGGACGCGCTCCTCGACGAGTGGTACCGGCTCGTGTGGGAGCGCGAGCTCCCGCCGGGCGCCGACCCGATGCAGGCGAAGCTCGAGCTCGCGCGGTTCGTCGCCGCGCGGTCGCACGGGGAGGAGGCGGCGGCCGCGGCGGCCGCCCACTTCGACCGCGTGGTGCGCGAGGGCCAGGCGCCGGACGACGTCCAGGAGACGCCGCTTCCGGCTGGCGACCCGGTCCATCTGCCCGCCGCCCTCGCGGCGGCTTTTGGCTTCTCGACGAGCGAGGTGCGGCGCCTCATCTCGGGTGGGGGCGTGAAGCTCGACGGCGAGCCGCTCCGGGAGCTGGACGTCCCGCGCGCTACACTCGCGTCGGGCACGGTCCAGGCGGGCAAACGGCGTTTCATCCGGTTCACGGAGGGCCCCCGCGAGACCGCTTGACAGCCCCGAGGAAGTTGGTACTATTCCTCGGCCGCCCGAGAGGGTCGGTGTAACGAAGTCCCTGACACTCGACCACAACGGAGCGCCTTCGAGCGGAGTCGGATACGATCTGTACCGAACCATCGGAGGCCTCTGGCGCGAGTCGGAGGCTTTTTTACGCCGCTACCCGAAGTGGCACTGGTCTTTGAAAACTCAACAGCGTGCGTTTACGTCGAGACCTCGAGGTCTCGTGGGCTCCGTCCTTCAACGGTACGAGCCTGTGAGTCGTTCGAGGCTTAACAAAAACCCGTCGACCCGCCGTCACCTCGGTGACGGTGTGGGAGACACTTTGAGCTCAAGCTCGAAGAGAAGCTTGCCGGCCGTGCCGTCTGACGGCTGCGTCGGCAAACACATCTTCACGGAGAGTTTGATCCTGGCTCAGGACGAACGCTGGCGGCGCGCTTAACACATGCAAGTCGAGCGAGAACCAGGCCTTCGGGCCTGGGGACAGCGGCGAACGGGTGAGTAACACGTGGGTAATCTGCCCTCGATTCTGGGATAGCCCGGGGAAACCCGGATTAATACCGGATAGCCTCTCGAGCTCTCGGGCTCGTGAGAAAAGGTAGCTTCGGCCTCCGATCGAGGATGAGCCCGCGGCGGATTAGCTTGTTGGTGAGGTAACGGCTCACCAAGGCAACGATCCGTAGCTGGTCTGAGAGGACGATCAGCCACACTGGGACTGAGACACGGCCCAGACTCCTACGGGAGGCAGCAGTGGGGAATCTTGCGCAATGGGCGAAAGCCTGACGCAGCGACGCCGCGTGGGGGAAGAAGGCC
>DASQNG010000144.1:0-12528 GCA_035645095.1 Gaiellaceae bacterium
CGAGCAGCGCGTCGAGCGAGAGCTCCGAGCTGAGCGCGACGGCGGCGTCGAACAGCGCGCGGTGCCGATCTGTCGTCGCCACGGACGACAATCTAGTCTCGCCCGCACCCGCCGCAAATCTCTTGCGGTAATCCGCACCAGGTCCGCGGCCGCCGCCTCATGCGTGAGCCGCGACCTCGGCCATACTTCGACCCGTGGGCACGAAACAGGCACCCGCACGACCGAGGCCGCAGGCGCGGCGGCGCCGCGGCACGCCAACGGGTGGGTCACGGACGAAGCTGCTGCTCGCCGTGCTCGGCGCCCTCGTCGTCGCTGCGCTCTTGATCGGCGCAAGCGTCTTCGGCGCCCGCGGCGGAGAGGACGACACCCCGCCGGCGACTGATCGGGCGCCCGAGTACCTCACCGGCCTCCAGCAGGACGGTGCGTTCCTCGGCAGCCCGGACGCGCCCTTCACGCTGATCGAGTACGCGGACATCCAGTGTCCGTTCTGCGCGGACTATGCCCGGGACGTGCTGCCCGAGCTCGTCGAGCGCTACGTCCGGCCCGGGAAGCTCCGCCTCGAATACCGCGGTCTCGCGTTCCTCGGTGAGGACTCCGCGACCGCGCTGCGCGCAGTGCTCGCCGCCGGCGAGCAGGACCGGCTCTGGAACGTGCTCGACGGGTTCTACGCACGGCAGGGCGGCGAGAACTCCGGCTGGGTGACGGACGAGCTCGTGCGCGACGTCGCCGAGCAGACGCCGGGCCTGGACGTCGACCGCATGCTGGACGACGCGTCGAACGTCGACCAGCAGATCGCCCGGGCGAGCGACCAGGCGCGGATCGACGGGATCCAGGGAACCCCGTCGTTCCTCATCGCGCCGCGCGAGGGTGGCACGCCGTCGCGCCTCGAAGTCCAGGAGCTGTCGGTCGCCGCCGTCTCGCAGGCGATCGACGCCGCAATCACCCCGTGACGGCACGCAGGCTCGACGTCGCGGCGCTCGCGCTCGCGGCGGTCGGCGCCGCGATCGCCGCCTACCTCACCTGGACGCACTATGCCGACGTCGCTCCGCTCTGTGTCACCGGCGGCTGCGAGATCGTCCAGCGGTCGGACTATGCAACGCTCGCGGGGCTCCCGGTCGCGCTCCTCGGCCTGCTCCACTACCTGACGCTCGGAGCCCTCGTCCTCCTGCGGCAGTGGACGGCGGCGGCCGCGCTCGCGCTCGTCGGCTTCCTCTTCGCGATGTACCTCCTCGTCGTCCAGGTCGCCGTGATCGACGCCGTCTGCAACTGGTGTGTGGGGAACGACATCGTCGCAACGCTGCTCGCGATCGTGCTGGTGCTGCGCGTCAGCGGAAGAGGTCACGCTCCGGCGGCATGACGAGGTCGGCGCCGCTGCCGGCGCCACCCACGTCGAGGCCGCGCGCCACCGCCACGGGCGTCCCGCCCACCTTCCCGAGCACGAGCTCGGCGGCGCCGGCGAGCTCGTCCGCGACCGCGATCTGCGTCGCGTGCAGCTCGTAGCCCTGCGCGTCGCGGACGCCGCGCAGGTCGCGGACGGCGACGAGCCCGGCGACGCCGAGCGCGACATCGGTCGTCCCCTGCCGCCACGCGCGACCGAAGGAGTCGCTGACGATCACGCCCACGTCGACGGCGGCGTGCTCGCGCAGGCCCTCGCGCAGCCGCGCAGCCGACGCATCGGGGTCGAGCGGCAGCAGCACCAGCGTGTCGGCGCCCTTCGCGTTCGAGGCGTCGACGCCCGCCGAAGCGCAGACGAACCCGTGCCGCGTCTCGGCGATCACGAGCGGCGGCCGCGAGCGGACGACACGCACGCTCTCGTCGAGGATCACCTGCACGTGGCGCGGATCGCGCTCGCCGCCCGCCAGCTCGACCGCGCGCGCCGACGCCTCGACCGAATCCAGATGTACGACGCGGCCCTCCGCCTTCGACACGGCCTTCTGCGCGACGACGACGACGTCACCGTTCGCCAGGCCACGGGCGCGCGCGGCCGCGGCGGCGACGAGGCTCGCAAGGTCGTCGCCCGCCTCGATCTCCGGGATGCCCTCGAGCGCGAAGACGCGCAGCTCGCGCGGCATCGCCGCTAGTGCAGGCCGGTGACGCGGAGGCCGGCGTGCGCCTTGTAGCGCTTGTTCACGTTCACGATCACAGCTGTCATGCCCTCGAGAGCACGGGCGCTCGCGAGGGGCCCGGCATCGACGGCCCGACCCGCGGAGATCTTCCCGGCGAGCTCGAGCGCCAGCGCCTTCGCACCCGCGTCGTCGCCGCAGACGAGCACGTCCTCGTCGGGCGGCTCCTCGACGAGGTTCGACGCCGCGAGCGAGTGGAGCCCCGCGACGACGGGGGCGTCCAGCTCGTCCTGCACCCGCTGCGCGACCGACGTCGCCTCCGGCGTCGGCTTCACGCCCCCGCGGCCGAACGTCAGCTCGGCCGCGACCGACAGCACCGGCGTCGCACCGATCGCCTCGCGGAGCTCGCGCGCCGTGGTGACTGCGGCGTCCGCCTTCACCGCGAGCAGGACGAGGTCGGCGCCGCGGACCGCGTCGGCGTTCGCCGCTCCCTCCGCCCCAAGCTCGGCCGCGACCTCGCGTGCGCGCTCCGCGTCTCGCGAGCCCACGACCACGTCGACGCCGGCGGCGAGCAGCCGCCGCGCGACCGCGCGGCCGAAGCTGCCCGTGCCGCCGACGAGCGCGACCTTCACGCGGCGGCCTCGAGCACCGTCTCCGCGAGCCGACGCGACGCCGCCAGGTCGGTCATCAGCGTCTGCGTCACGACCCGCCGCACCGCGAGCTCCGACGTCGGATCGGACTCGTCGACGACGAGTGCGTCGATCAGCCCGGCGTAGCAGGAGGCGACGTGCGCTGGGGTGGTGCCGCCGGCCATGCGCGCGAGCATACGGTCTGCCGGCCCCTTCACCGCGCGGCCGCCGACGAGCGGGCTGACGGCGACGCACGGCACGCGCCTGCGGGCGAGCGCCGCCCGCACCGGCTCAACGGCGAGGATCGGCCAGATGCTGACGTAGGGGTTGCTCGGCGCGACGAGGATCGCCTCGGCAGCGTCGATCGCCTCCACGACACCCGGCGCAGGCTCGGCGACGCCGACGAAGCGGACGGCGTCCACGTCGTCGCGGTGCCGACGCGCGACGAACCACTCCTGGAACGAGAAGCTCCCCGCTGGCGTGTCGAGCCACGTGCGCAGCCGGTCGTTTGTAGCCGGGAGGATCCTCGCCTCGACACCGAGCGCCGCCGCGAGCCGCACCGTCACGGCCGACAGCGGCTCGCCGGCCCGGAGCGCCTGGGTGCGCACGAGGTGCAGACCGAGGTCCCGGTCGCCGAGCCGGAACCAGCTCTCGCCGCCGAGCGACGTGACCGTCTCGAGAGCGTGCCACGTCTCGCCGGCGCGACCCCAGCCGCGCTCCTCGTCGTTCAGGCCGGCAAGCGCATAGAGGATGCTGTCGAGGTCGGGCGACACGGCGAGGCCGAGCACCTCGACGTCGTCGCCGACGTTGCCGACGACCGTGACGTCGCTCGCCGGCACGGCCTCGACGAGACCGCGCACGAAGCGCGCGCCGCCGACGCCGCCCGAGAGGACGACGACCTTCATCCGGCCGAGTCCAGCTCGCCCGCCGCCGCCTGTGTGCGTGGGCCCGCGCGCAGGGTGACAGCCGCCAGGTCGGCGAGGGTGTCGACGTCGTCGACGAGGTTCGGGATGGCGGCCGGCATCGCGTCGAGACCTGCCGCCGCGGCGTGCGCCCTGAAGCGCTCGGCGCTTCCCGGTCCGTAGAGCGGCGCGAAGGCCGCAGGCGAGGGCAGCGCCAGCGCGTTCGTCGTCCCGTCCCCGGCTTGCACGAAGCCGAACGCGCCCAGCTCGGCGGCGCCGGCGAGCGTCCGCAGGTCGTGCGGGACGACGCATGGCAGGTCGGCGTTCACCACGAGCACGGGGCCGTCCTCGACCCCGGTGAGCGCGGCCGCGACGGCGGCGCCCTGGCCGCCGCCGGAGTCGTCGACCACGCGGGCGCCGAGCTCTCGCGCGAGGGCGGCGCCGTCGGCGTCGCTCGTGACGACCACCGTCGGCGCCGTGACGACACAGGCGGTGACGACGTCGCCGAGCATCGCGAGCGCGAGAGACGCGCGGACGTCGGCCGGAGCGTCGAGGCGCTGCTTGCCGCCGGCTCCGCTGAAGGGGACGACGATTGCGGTCACGGCTGCCGAGAGACTATCCCCACGTGGACAACGCGTTCCTGGCCGAGCGCCTCGAGGCGCTCGCGGCGCTGCTCGACCTCTCCGGCTCCAGCTACTACACCGTCCGCGCCTACCGCCGTGCGGCCGAGCTGATCCGCTCGACGCCGGCCGACGTGCCGGCGCTCGTCCGCGGCGGCCGGGCGCGCGAGCTCGCCGGGATCGGGCCCGCGATCGAGGCGCGCCTGCGCGAGCTCGTCGAGACGGGCGAGCTGGCCGAGCTGCGCGAGCTCGAGGCGGAGGCGCTGCCGGAGCTCGTCGGGGTCGGCCGGCTGCTCGGCCTCTCGCCGAAGCGGATGCGGGAGCTCGGCCACGCCCTGGGCGTGCGCACCCTCGACGAGCTGCGGGCGGCGGTCGAAGCCGGGCGCCTGCAGGAGGCGCGCGGCGTCGGCCCGAAGACGGCCGCGCGAATCCGGCAGGGCCTCGAGGAGGCGACGACGGCGCGTCCGCGCCGGGGCATGCTCCTGAACCGGGCCCGGGCGCTCGTGACGGAGCTCGCTGAGGGCGTCGGCGGAGTGCCGGCCGGCGACCCGCGGCGCTGGTGCGACCTCTCGACGCGCTTCGCGGTCGTGGTCCCGAACGGCGCCCTCGACCGCCTGGAGCGGCTGCCGCAGGTGGTCGCCGTCCTGGAGCGGGACGAGCGGCGCGCCGTCGTGGTGACGGCCGAGGGCTACCCGGTCGAGTTCGTGGTCGCCGCACCGGAGCGGCTCGGAACCGAGCTGCTGCGCGCGACGGGCTCCCCCGGGTACGTCGCAGCCCTGGGGCCGCTCCCCGAGGCTCCGACGGAGGAGGACGTCTACTCGGCGCTCGGGCTCTCCTACCGGCCGCCGGAGCTGCGCGAGCCGGGAGCGCCCGAGGCGCCGGCTGACCTCGTCCGGCTCGACGACGTCCGCGGCGACCTGCACGTGCACTCGACCGCCTCCGACGGGAAGGCGAGCGTGCGGGAGATGGCGGAGGCCGCCCTGGAGCGCGGCTACGAGTACCTCGCGATCTGCGACCACACGCAGGCCGTGCGCGTCGTCCCCGGCCTCGACGCCGACGGGCTGCGGCGGCAGGCGGAGGAGGTCGCGGCCGTCAACGCCGCCGTCGAGCCGTTCCGCGTCCTCCGGGGCACCGAGTGCGACGTCCTGCCGGATGGGTCGCTCGACCTCCCGGACGACGTGCTCGCCGAGCTGGACTGGGTGCAGGTCAGCCTCCACGCCGGCCAGCGCTGGGGGCGCGAGGCACTGACCGCGCGCGTCGTCGAGGCGCTGCAGCGGGCGGCGGCGCTCCGGCCCGGCCGCGTCTGCCTCTCGCACCCGAAGGGCCGGATCCTCAACCACCGGCCCGAGAACGCGCTCGACCTCGACCGCGTCTTCGAGGTGGCGCTCGGGGCGGGGATCGCGCTCGAAGTCAACGGCCTCCCCGACCGGCTCGACCTCTCGGCCGAGCACGCGCGGCGGGCGCTCGAGGCGGGGGTGAGCCTCGTCTGCTCCACCGACGCGCACTCGGTGCGCGGCCTCGGGAACATGGCCCTCTCGGTCGCGACCGCCCGCCGCGCCGGCGCGCGCAGCGACGAGGTCCTCAACACGCGCCGCCTCGGTGACCTGGTGTCAACGCGCCACTAGCGCCGCACGTCAGCGTGTCGGGTGCAGCGGAGGAGGCGAGTCGGCGGCCCGGAGCCGCCGACTCGCGTGGCTCACGCGCTGGTCGCGCCCGGGCCGCGATCGGCGTACTCGCGGACCTCGAACCAGTGGGTGCCGCGGAGCGCCTCGACGACCTCGGGTTCCGTGTGGTCGGCGAAGAAGACGTGGCTCTCGAGGTCGCAGCAGATCGAGACGTCGCCGAGCGAGACCTGGCTGATCTGGGTCAGCACCTCCGCCGGCAGCTGCGCCTCGGCGACTGTGAAGTGCTTGAACTGGAGGTCGGGCGCGAGCTCCATCAGGAGCGGCCAGTCTGGACAGGAACGCGTGCTCACCGGACCTCGATGTTCTCCCCGGACGACCAGCGTCCTCCCAGGAGCACGACGCCGCGTTCCTCCCCCGGGGCGACCACGACGAAGACGAACGGCTCGTCGAGGGCGTGGAGGAGCCGACCCGACCCGGGCTCGAGGAGCGCGGCGCGCAGGTTGAAGCGCCCCTCGCCGAGCGGCAGCCGCGCGACGTCGTAGCGGAGCGTCCGCCGCTCCCCTGCGCCGCCGGCCCAGCCCACGGCGGCCGTGTCGACCGAGTCCTCGGCGAGGAGCAGCCCCGCGTCGTCGCGGAGCTCGAGCTGCAGCCGCGGCGGCGGCACGGCCCCGTCCACGGCGACGCTCACGCGCAGGGAGAGCGGCTCGCCGGCGAGGAACTGCCGGCGGTCGGCCCCCTCCTCCCCTACGAGCCGCGCCTCGACGATCGCCGCACCACCGGTGCCGGCGGCGAGCGGCAGCGGCACCGAGTCGTCAGCCTCCGCGTCGAGCGTCAGCACGTGCCGGTAACGCACGAGCGCGTCGTGCACCGACCCGTCGTACTCCTTCCGGCCGGACCGCAGCAGCACCGCGCGCTCGCAGAGCCGCTCGACCTGCGTCGCGTCGTGCGAGACGAAGACGATCGTTCCGCCACGCTGCTTGAACTCGAAGATCTTGCCGAAGCACTTGCGCTGGAACGCCTCGTCGCCGACCGCGAACACCTCATCGAGCAGCAGCACGTCCGCGTCGAGGTGCGCCGCGATCGCGAAACCGAGGCGCATGTACATCCCTGACGAGTACGTGCGCACCGGACGGTCGATCGCGTGCTCGAGCTCGGCGAACGCCACGATCTCGTCGAAGCGCTCCCGGATCTGCGCGCGCCGCAGGCCGTAGATCGCGCCGTTCAGAAAGACGTTCTCGCGGCCGCTGAAGTCGGGGTGGAAGCCCGCCCCGAGCTCGAGCAGCGACCCGACACGCCCGCCGACGGCGACGCTGCCGGCGGTGGGCGCGATGATCCCGGCGACCAGCCGCAGCAGCGTCGACTTCCCCGAGCCGTTCTGCCCGATCAGACCGACCGCCTCGCCCGGCTCCACGTCGAGCGACACGCCGTCGAGGGCCACCACGTCGGTCGGCGCCGTGCGGCCGCGCAGCACGAAGAGCTCTTTCAGCGTGCGCGCCTGCCGCGCGTGCACGCGGAAGCGCCGCGAAGCGCGCTCGACCCGGATCTCCCCGGTCCTCACGCGGCCGACGGTACCGCGGCCGCACGCCGCACGAGCCCCGCGAGCACCTCCACGAAACCCGGATCCGCGTTCGGCATCTCGATCCGACGGAGGTCGAGCCCGAGCTCGCGCGCCCGCTCCGCCGCCTCGACGTCGAGGTCCCAGCGGATCTCCAGGTGGTCGGAGACGAACCCGACGGGGCAGACGACGACGTCGCGCACCCCGTCCGCCGCGAGGGCGGCGAGGTGGTCGAGGATGTCCGGCCCGAGCCACGGCTCGCCCGTCGCCGACTCGCTCTGGAAGGAGAAGGACCAGGCCTCCACGTCGGCGGCCGCCGCGACGAGTCCAGCCGTCTCGAGCAGCTCGTCGCGGTACGGGTCGCCCTCGTCGACGATCCGCGCGGGCAGCGAGTGCGCGGTGAAGACGACGTGCGAGCCCTCGCGCCCGAGGCGAGCGACACGCTCTGCGAGCACGGCCACCAAGCCGGGCTCGGACCCCCACCGCTCGACGAAGCGCAGGTCGGCTCGCCCCGCGACGGCCGCTTCGAGCAGCGCCTGGTACTTCGCGATCGAGAGCGACGACCAGTGCGGCGCGAGGACGAGCCCGACGACCGTGTCGGCGCCGGTCGCGAGCGCGCTCTCGGCGGCCGCCGCGATCCGCGGCTGCCAGTGCCGCATGCCGGTGAAGACGGGGAGCCCGAGCGTCCGCTCGAGCGCGCGCCGCGTCTCCTCGGTGACGACGTTCAGCGGCGAGACCGGCTCGGCGCCGATCCCGAGGGCGCGGTAGCGGGCGACGAGGTCGTCGAGCAGCTCCGGCCGGATCGGGCGCCCGCCGCGGATGTCGGCGTAGTACGCGGGCACGTCCTCGAGCCGGTCCGGCGACCCGTAGGCCATCAGGACGACGGCGACGCTCATACGAAGGTGCGGGCCGTCTGCTCGTGGACGAGCTCGCGCAGCCGCCCCAGCACCGCGGGGTCCGTGGCGGGCGTCACCCCGTGGCCGAGGTTGAAGATGTGGCCCGGCCGGCCGGCCGCGCGCGCGAGCACGTCGAGGGCTCCCTGCTCGACACGCTCCCAGGGGCCGAGGAGGAGCGCGGAGTCGAGGTTCCCCTGGACGCCCCACTCCGGCCCGACGAGCTCCCACCCGCGGTCGAGCGGGATCCGCCAATCGAGCCCGATCACGTCACCGCCGGCGTCACGCATCAGCTCGAGCAGCGTCGCGGTGCCGGTGCCGAAGTGGATCGTGGGGCAGTCGACGGCGCTCAGGATTCGCGCCGAGTACGGCTGGACGAACTCGGCGTAGTCCTGCGGCGACAGCGCGCCGACCCAGGAGTCGAAGAGCTGGATCACGTCGGCGCCGGCCGCGACCTTGGCGCGGACGTACGCGCACGACGCGTCCGTGAGCTTCTCCAGCAGCGCGTGCCACACGGCGGGCTCCGCGTACATCATCCGCTTCACCCCGAGGAAGTCCCGGCTCGGCCTTCCCTCGACGAGGTAGCCGGCCACGGTGAACGGACCGCCGCAGAAGCCGATCACCGCCTGGTCGTCGCGCAGCTCTCGCCGCGTGATCCGCACTGCGTCCAGCAGTCCCGCCACCGACTCCTCCGGCTCGGGCAGCCGCAGCGTGTCGACCTGCGCGCGCGTGCGGATCGGATCGGCGACGACCGGGCCGACGCCGTCGACGAGCTCGACGTCGACGCCCATGCCGAGGACCGGCAGCATGATGTCCGCGAACATCACCGCCGCGTCCACGTCGTGCCGCCGCACCGGCTGGAGCGTTACCTCCGCGCAGAGCTCCGGCTCGCGACAGACCTCGAACAGCGTGTGCGTCTTCCGGATCTCGCGGTACTCGGGCAACGAGCGGCCGGCCTGCCGCATGAACCACACCGGCGTCCGCTCCGTCGGCTCGAGCCTGGCGGCGCGGACGAGGAGCGGCGCGGTCACGGAAGTAGGCTACCCGCGGCCATGGAGACCGTCGGCGAGCATCCCGTCCCCGTCGGCCCCCTGGCCGTGCGGTGGCTCGCGGTGTCGGTGCCGACGTTCCGGGCGGGCACAGGCTCCCGCCTGCGCGTGCGGCTCCGCAACGCCGGCTCGGCACCGTGGCGTTCGCGCGGCACGGAAGGCGTCCAGGCCGCCTACCACTGGCTCGACCCGCTCGGCAACGCGATCGACTGGGACGGGCGGCGGCACGCGTTCCCGCGGCCGGTGGCGCCGGGCGACGAGACGGAGCTCGAGCTGACGGTGGCGGCGCCGCGGCCCCCGGGCCGCTACCGGCTCGCTCTCGACCTCGTGCAGGAGTTCCACTTCTGGTTCGAGGAGGTCGGGTCGCACCCGCTCGCGCTCGACGTCGACGTGCTGCCGCGGATCGAGGCCCGGCGGCTCGCCGTCCGCGTCCACGGTGACGAGGACGGCGCGACGGCCGCCGCGCTCGCGGCCCAAGAGGAGCCGCTCGTCGCGACCGATGCGGTCGCGACCGCGCACCTCGTCGCCGGCGCGCTGCCGGCGCGGGACTGGTCGCGGCGCCTGCTCGACGCGCACGCGGAGGGCTTCGCCGCCGTCGGCGGCTCGGTCGAGTCGCGCGAACGCGCGCTGCGCCCGTGGCAACCGGGCGGCGGGCGAAACCCTGGCTTCGCGCACCCGCTGCTGCTCCCGTCGCTCCTCGCCGGCCTCGACCCCGGCGAGCACCTCGGCCTGCCCGCGCACCACCCGCGCGAGGACGCATGGCTCTACGACGGCAGGATCAGACTTCGACTGCCACGCGGTCGTCGACGCGCCTGAAGACCGCGGCGCCCACCACGAGCGAAACGGCGGCCGCGACGGCCAGGTACGTCACGTCGACGAGCCCCGGCAGCCGGCCGAAGAAGACGGGGTCGCGGACGCTCTCGACCGCCGGCGTGAGGAAGTTGCCGTAGTGGATCAGGTTCACGAGCAGCGGGTTGCCGCCGCCCGGGACATTCTCGAGCGAGTACAGCACCGGCGTGAGGAAGAACCACGGCAGGAGGAGCGCCGCGACGAGGTGCTCCACGTCGCGGTAGAGCGCGTTCAGGGACGCGACGGCGAGCGCCACGCCGGCCACGAGGCAGATGACGAGCGCGGCCAGGGGAAGCGCGAGCCAGACGGTGGCGCGCGCCTCCGGCACGTAGACGAGGCTGAACGCGACGACGACCACGAGCATCACCCCGAACGACACGAGTTGCGTCGCGACCATCGAGAGCGGGACCAATTGCCGGGGGAAGCGCACCTTGCGGATCAGGTTCGCGTTCTCGACGAGGCTGCGCGAGGCCGACTGGAGGGACGTCGCGAAGAAGACCCACACCGGCAGGCCCGCGAGCAGGAAGAGCCAGTAGTGGTCGTAGTCCGCCGCCTGCACCTTGAGCAGGAACGAGAAGACGACGAGGTAGACGAGCATCAGCAGCACCGGGTGGGCCAGCGACCACAGCACGCCGAGGATCGAGCCCTTGTACTTCGCGCGCAGGTCGCGGCGGAAGAGGCTGCCGAAGAGCTCGCGGTGGCGCAGGAGATCGACGTAGATCGTCACGAGCCAGGTCTAGTGTAGGCCCGTGCCGCCACACATCGGGCTAACAGGCCTCCTCTACGCTGTCTCCCCGTGAACGCGCTCGTCGCGGCCGTCGCCCTCCCCGTGAGCGCCCTCGTCCTCGCGGGGCTGCTGCGGCTCCACCTCGGCGGGCGGCTCGGCGGGCTGCTCGTCGCGGCGCCCTCGGGGGAGCGGTGGCACGAGCGGGCGACCCCGAGCTTCGGCGGCGTCGGCATCTTCGCCGGGCTCGCAGTCGGCCTCGGCGCCGTGCTCGCGGCCGGTGCCGTCGACGCCAGCGCGGAGCTGCTCGGGATCCTCGGCGGCTGCGCGATCCTCTTCGCCGCAGGTCTCGCCGACGACCTGCTGACGCTGAACCCGCTCGCGAAGCTGGCGACGCAGTTCGCGGCGGCCGGCCTCGTCCTCTGGTCGGGGCTCTCGGTGGAGATCGTGAGCAACGACTGGCTGGCGCTCGCGCTCGGTCTCGTCTGGCTCGTCGGGATCACGAACGCGTTCAACCTGCTCGACAACATGGACGGTCTCGCGGCGTCGCTCGCGGTCGTCGCATGCGCGTACTTCGCGCTCGACGCCGTCACGGAGAACCCGAACCGCGTCGTGCTCGTCGTCGCGCTCGCGCTCGGTGCCGCGTGCGCGGGCTTCCTCCCCTTCAACCTCCGCCGCCGCCGCTCGGCGGCAGTCTTCATGGGCGACTCCGGCAGCCAGGTGCTGGGGTTCGCGCTCGCGGCGCTCGCGCTGTCGTCGAGCTGGAAGGTGGCGGGGACGACGCTGACCACGATGCTGCTGCCGCTGCTCGTGCTCGCGATCCCGATCCTCGACACTGCGCTCGTAACGGTGATGCGCGTGCTGGAGGGGCGGCCGGTCTCGCAGGGCGGACGCGACCACACCTCCCACCGGCTCGTCTACTACGGCCTGTCGGAGCGGAAGGCGGTCGGGCTGCTCGTCGCCGTGTCTGCGCTGGTGGGCGCCAGCGCCGTCGCCTACAACATCCTCGGCAACGCGCGCATCACCGCGCTCGGCGTCCTCGTGACGTTCGTCCTGCTCGTGCAGTTCGCGAGCGTGCTCGCCGACCTCGAGGAGCGCTCCCGGCGCGGCGACGAGCCGGGGGACGTCCCCCTCCGCGCGCTCTTCGTGCAGCCGCGCCGGCTCGTGGAGATCGTCGTCGACTTCGGCACCATCTGTTCGTCGTTCCTCGTCGCGTACCTGCTGCAGGTGGGCGGCTACGGCAACGACGCACAACGCGGGGCGTTTCTCGCGGCCGTCCCGCTCCTGCTCGGCACGCGCTACCTCGCGTACGTGGCGTTCGGTGTCTACCGCCGGGTGTGGCGCTTCGCCGGCGTCCGCGACCTCGTCGCCCTCGCGGTGGCGACCTTCCTCTCCGGCGCCGTCGCGCTCGCGCTCCTCTGGACCTGGCGCGGGCTCGAGGGCTTCCCGCCGGAGGTCTTCTTCATCGATGCGCTGCTCTGCCTGTTCCTCGTCGGCGCGTCGCGGCTCGCTCTGCGCGCGTTCCCGCGCCGGCGCCGCGCCGGCGGCGAACGGCGGATCCTCGTCGTCGGCGCCGGCCGGGCTGGCCGCGCGCTCGCGCGCGAGCTCGGGGAGACGCC
>DASQNG010000145.1:0-6181 GCA_035645095.1 Gaiellaceae bacterium
CGACGAGGACGACGCAGGCGGGCGGATCGGCTCGACGAGCGGCAACCTCCTCTGCCGCCTCCCCGGGCGGGAGGCCGGCGGGACGCCGATCTTCCTCTGTGCGCACCTCGACACGGTGCCGCCGCAGGGGCCGATCGAGCCGGTGCTCGACGACGGCGTCGTGCGCAACGCCGGCGGGACGATCCTCGGCGCCGACAACAAGTCGGCCGTCGTGGCGATGCTCGAGGCGGCGCGCGTGGTGCTCATCGAGAACCGGCCGCACGCCGGTATCGAGCTCCTGTTCACGCCGAAGGAGGAGGTCGGCCTGCTCGGCGCGTTCGCCTTCGACCACACCCGGCTCGAGGCGGAGCTCGGCTTCGTCTACGACCAGGCGGCGCCGATCGGCCAGGTGATCCTCGGCGCCCCGTCCCAGCGGTCGCTGCTCGTCCGCTTCCACGGCCGCCCCGCGCACGCCGGCATGGTCCCGGAAGAGGGGCGCTCCGCGATCGCGGCCGCCGCCCGCGCCGTCGCCGACCTCCGGCTCGGGCGGCTCGACGACGAGACGACCGCGAACGTCGGCCTGATCACGGGCGGCAGCGCGCGGAACATCGTGCCGGAGTGGTGCACGCTCCAGGCCGAGGCGCGTTCGCACGACGACCGGAAGCTCGCCGACCTCGTGCAGGAGATGCTCGAGACGTTCGCCTTCGCGGCGAGCGTCTCGGAGTGCACGCTCGAGACGGAGGTGAGCGAGACGTACCGGGGGTACCTGTTCCGTCGCGGCGACCCGATCGTGCGGCTCGCCGAGCGTGCCCTCGCCGCCTGCGGGTACGAGTTCCAGCCGGCCTTGACCGGCGGCGGTGCCGACGCGAACGTCTTCAACGCGCGCGGCCTGCCGTGCCTCAATCTCGCGAACGGGATGACGGCGATCCATACCGACGGCGAGCACATCGCAGTCGCCGACCTCGACGCGATGGTGGATGTGACGCTCGCGCTCGTGGACGCAGCGCGCGATGCCGCTTAGCCTCCGTCGCGGCGTCGTCACCGCGATCGTCGAGCGTGTGCCGGGGCTGGTGCGGCTCGAGGTCGACGGCGTCGCGTGCCTCGCGTTCCCGCGGCTCACGGGCGAGGTGGAGGATGGGGACGACGTCGTCGTGAACGAGGGCGCGCGCCTGCTCGGCCTCGGTTCCGGCGGCTTCGACGTCCTGCACGCGAACCTCACGCGCGGCCTCGGGCTGCCGCAGGAGGAACGGGCGCACGTGATGGCGCTTCCGTACACGTCCGGCCAGCTCGCGCTGCGGCGCGTGGAGGAGGACGTCGTACTCGCCGAGTCGCTGGACGGGCTGCCCGTCGTGCTCTGCACGCTGCACAGCCAGGTGGCGCCGGTGTGCGCCGCGCTCGCGGGGCTGCGGGTCGCCTACGTGCAGGTCGCGGGAGGCGCACTGCCCGTGTCCCTCTCCGATGCGGTGCGTTCGCTGCGCGCGCGGGGACTGCTGGAGCGGACGGTGGCCGTCGCACCGTGCCTCGACGCCGACGTGGAAGCGGTCACGGCGGCGGGGGCGCTCGCGTGGGCAGCTGCTCACGGCGTGCAGGCGGTCGTCTGCGCCGTCGGGCCGGGGATCGTCGGCACCGCCTCGCGGCTCGGCCACGGGGCGCTCGCGCTCGCTGACGTGGCCAACGTCGTCGGCGCGCTCGGGGGCAGGCCGGTCCTGGCGGTGAGGGCGTCGGAGGCGGACCAGCGGGAGCGGCACCTGGGCGTCTCGCACCACACGCGGGCAGTGCTCGACCTCACCCTCACAGAGCTCGTCGCAGCCTGGCCGGAAGAGGTCGAGACGGAAGGGTGGGAGGCGGCGTGCATGGGTTTGCCGCTCCACCACATGGGGCGTGGCCCGGCCGACGATCCCGCTTTCTTTCGTGCCGCGTTCGCCGCCGGGGTCGTCGCGCGCCGCCTCGCCTCCTGATGGAGGAGCGGCGGCTCGAGCCGGTCGTCGGGCTCGGCTGCTCGGTGTGGCAGTCGCCGTGATGCAGGAGCGAGCCCTCCTCGAAGGGTCCGGGGTTGAGGAGCGCCGAGACGTGGAACCGCTGGCGGCATGAAGCCGGACCGGCGCGAGACCGTGTGGAGCGGGAAGCTCTTCGACGTCGTCGTGGAGGAGTGGGGCGGTGCGACCCGCGAGCTCGTCGAGCACCCGAGCTCCGTCGCGGTGGTCGCGTTCGATCGTGAGGGGCGGCTCGTGCTCGCGCGGCAGCTGCGGGAGGGCGCAGGCGAGGAGTTGCTCGAGCTGCCGGCCGGCGTCGTCGACGAGGGCGAGGACGAGCTCGCCGCGGCGCAGCGCGAGCTGCGCGAGGAGACGGGCCTCCACGGCGGCCGCTGGCGGCTGCTGCGGCGGCTCCACCCGACTCCGGGCTACGTCCGGGAGCCGCTGACGCTGTTCGTCGCCGAGGAGCTGGAGGAGGGCGAGCAGGAGCTCGACCAGGGGGAGGACGTCACCCTCGTCCGGTTCGGCCCGGAGGATCTGGACGACCTCGTCGCCCGGCTCGAGGATGCGAAGACCGTCGCCGGCGTGCTGCTCGTCCTGCGCGAGCGCGCCGCGGCCGGCTGAGTCACGTCCACGGCCGGGGCTTCGCGCTTTTCCCTGCACAGGTGCGACCTCGCAGGTCAGGCGGTATCGTTGCGCGGCCATGCGCATCGGCGTCGCGAAGGAGATCAAGCCGCAGGAGTACCGGGTCGCGCTGACGCCGGCAGGGGCGCGTGAGCTCGTCCTCCGCGGCCACGACGTCGTTGTCGAGACAGGCGCCGGCCTTGGCAGCGCGTTCCGCGACGACGACTACGAGGCGACGGGGGCGCGGATCGCCACGGTCGACGCGGTCTGGCAACAGGCGGAGCTCCTCCTGAAGGTGAAGGAGCCGATCGCGCCGGAGTACGCGCGGCTCCGCGAGGACCTCGTGCTCTTCACCTACCTCCACATCGCCGCCGACGAGCGGCTCACGCGGTCACTCGCGGAGAGCGGCGTTGCGGCCGTCGCCTACGAGACGGTGGAGACGGACGACCGCAGGCTGCCCCTCCTCGCGCCGATGAGCGAGGTCGCGGGACGGCTCGCCGCGCAGGCGGGCGCCCACTACCTCGAGAAACCGCTCGGGGGCCGCGGCCTGCTGCTCGGCGGCGTCGCGGGCGTCGCGCCGGGCAAGGTCGTCGTCATCGGCGGCGGCATCGTCGGCTACAACGCCGCCGTGATCGCGCTCGGGCTCGGCGCCCAGGTGACGATCCTGGAGCGCTCGGTCGACCGGATGCGCCACCTCGAGGAGATCCTGCACGGGCGCGTCAGCCTCGTCATGTCGTCGAGCCTCCAGATCGAGGCGTCAGTCGCGGACGCCGACGTCGTGATCGGCGCCGTGCTGATCCCCGGCGCGCTCGCGCCGAAGCTCGTCTCGCGCGAGATGATCCGCGGGATGAAGGACGGGGCGGTCTTCTGCGACGTGGCGATCGACCAGGGCGGCTGCGCCGAGACCTCCCGCCCCACGACGCACGATGACCCGGTCTACACCGTCGACGGCGTCACGCACTACTGCGTCGCGAACATGCCGGGCGCCGTGCCGATCACCTCGACGAAGGCGCTCACGAACGTCACGCTCCCGTACGTCGAGGCGATCGCGGACCACGGGCTCGCGGCTGCGGTCGGGCGCGACGCGGCGCTCGCGCGCGGCGTCAACGTCCTCGACGGCAAGATCACGTACGCCGCCGTCGCGGAGGCGCACGACCTCGACTTCACGCCGCTCGAGAGCGTCCTGCGGGCGCCTGCCCTGCCCGCCTAGCCCGCCGGCTCAGGCCTCGCGGGCGCGCTCGGCGTTCTGCTGCTCGATCTCCTTGACACCCTTCGACGGGCTGAGCTTCACGACGAGGAACGTGATGCCGGCGGCGATGCCGATCACGACCGTCATGTAGACGGCGAGCCCGAGGAGACCGAGGACAGAGTCCATACACGCCGTAGAATAGCCGTGTGCCTCGCGCGTGCGTCATCGTGTTGGACGCCGTCGGGGCGGGGGAGCTGCCCGACGCGGCATCCTACGGCGACGAAGGGTCGAACACGCTCGGGAACGTCGCCCGCTCCGTCGGCGGGCTCGACCTCCCGTCGCTCGAGGCGCTCGGCCTCGGGAACGTGATGCCGCTCGAGGGCTGCCCGCCGCAGGGCGGTGCGCCGGCGGTCGCGGGGCGTCTCGTCGCCCGCTCGAAGGGGAAGGACACGACGACGGGTCACTGGGAGCTGATGGGCGTCGTGACGCCGCAGGCGATGCCGACGTACCCACACGGGTTCCCGCACGACGTGATCGACCCGTTCATGAACCGGACCGCCCGCGGCGTGCTCGGCAACAAGCCCGCCTCGGGCACGGAAATCATCGAAGAGCTCGGCGAGGAGCACCAGCGAACCGGCAAGTGGATCGTCTACACCTCGGCGGACTCCGTTTTCCAGATCGCCGCGCACGAGGAGACGATCCCGCTCGAGGAGCTCTACGACGGCTGTCGTGTCGCCCGCGAGCTCCTGGCCGGGAAGCACGCGGTCGGACGCGTCATCGCGCGACCCTTCGTGGGCGTGCCCGGCTCGTACGAGCGCACCACGAACCGCCACGACTTCTCGCTCGAGCCGCGCCGGCCGAACTACCTGACGCTCGTACGCGAGGCCGGGCACACCGTCTACGGCGTCGGCAAGATCAACGACATCTTCGCCGGCTGCGACGTCGACGAGTCCTTCCCGACGAAGTCGAACGTCGACGGGATCAACCAGACGCTGACGCTGCTGCGCGACCTCGATGACGGCCTCGTGTTCACGAACCTCGTCGAGACGGACACGCTCTGGGGCCACCGCAACGACCCTGTCAACTTCCACCGCTGCCTGCAGGACTTCGACCGGCGGCTCGAGGACCTCCTGGAGGCGCTGCGGCCGGGCGACCTGCTCGTCCTCACCTCCGACCACGGCTGCGACCCGACGACGCCCTCGACGGACCACTCGCGCGAGCACGCGCTGCTCCTCGCCTACGCCGCCGGGCGGAACGCACGAGGCACGGTGCACGAAGGCGAATTCGCGGACGTCGGCGCGACGGTGAACGCGTGGCTCGGCGGGAGGACGCCGGGCCGCGGCATCCCCGGCACGCCGATCTCGACTCCGTGACGATCCGGCCGGCAGAGCTGATCGAGCGGAAGCGGAACGGCGAGACGCTCGCAGACGGCGAGATCGCAGAGCTGATCCTCGGCTACGCGCGCGGCGAGATTCCCGACTACCAGCTCGCCGCCTTCTGCATGGCCGTGTATTTCCGCGGGCTGAACGCAGCCGAGACGTTCGCGCTGACCGACGCGATGATCCGCAGCGGCACGACCGTCGAGCTCGGGCGCGCGCTCGGCCGGCGCGTCGTCGACAAGCACTCGACCGGCGGCGTCGGCGACAAGACGTCGATCGCCGTCGGGCCGGTCGTCGCCGCGTGCGGCGTCCCGGTCGGGAAGATGAGCGGCCGCGGCCTCGGCCACACCGGCGGGACTCTCGACAAGCTGGAGTCGATCCCGGGCTTCGACGTGAACCTGACGACGGAGGCGTTCGTCGCGCAGGTGCAGGAGCTCGGGCTCGCGATCGTGGGCCAGACCGAGGACCTCGTTCCCGCGGACAAGCAGCTTTACGGCCTGCGCGACGTGACGGCGACGGTGGACATCGTGCCGCTGATCGCGTCGTCGATCATGTCGAAGAAGCTCGCCGGCGGCGCGGACGCGATCGTGCTCGACGTGAAGGTCGGCGACGGCGCGTTCATGAAGACGCTCGAGGACGCGCGCATCCTCGCCGAGTCGATGCTCGAGCTCGGGCGCCGCGCCGGCCGCGAGGTCGTGTGCCTGCTGACCGACATGGACCAGCCGCTAGGCGCGGCCGTGGGTAACGCGCTCGAGATCCGAGAGGCGCGCGATACCGTTCGCGGCGCCGGCCCGCGCGACTTCACCGAGCTCGTCCTCGCCGCGTGCGCACGGATGCTGGCGCTCTCAGACCTCGGCGTCGACGAGCGCGAGGGGCGGCGCCGTGCCGAGGCTGCGCTGGGGGACGGCTCCGCGCTCGAGCTCTACGAGCAGTGGATCCGGGCGCAGGGCGGCGACCCGGATCCGGACGCCCTCCCGGCCGCTCCCGTCGTCTCGGAGGTGCGCGCGCCGCGCGCCGGCACGGTGACGGCGCTCGGC
>DASQNG010000146.1:0-4105 GCA_035645095.1 Gaiellaceae bacterium
CGAGGCGCCTGCCTCACGATCTACGGCCTTTGCAGGGGATTCGCAGCTCCCCGGGTTGGACTCGAACCAACAACCCTTCGGTTAACAGCCGAATGCTCTGCCAATTGAGCTACCGGGGAAGGCGCGGGAGATTGTAGCGGCCTCCCGATGCGCCTCTTACGCGAGCTCGACGATCGCCTCCTTGACCCGGGCAAGCTGCGTCTGGAGCTCGCGCAAACGCCCCATGTCCGCGCGGGCGAGCTCGCGGCGAAGCTTCCGCTCGCGCAGGTTGAGCAGGAGCTCCTTCCCGGTCCGCTCGTCGATCCCCTCCCGCGCCGCGCGCGCGTCGAGCTCCGCAAGGAGGCCGACGAGCTCCGCATCCGTTTCTCCCCCGACGAGGTGGGCGCGGTAGCGGCGGTGGAGCTCGGAGTCGAAGTGGTCCGGCGTGACCTCGGCCAGCAGCCGCACGAGCGACGGGTAGGCGACGCAGGCGGCGAGCGCGTTCCGCTCGAGCCGCTCGCCCTTCTCGAGCATCTTCGGCGATAAGTCCTCCACGAGTGCCGCCGTCGGCTGCGCCTTCGCACCGAGCCCGGCGAGCGTCTCGCGCGGCAGGTCGAGACGCCCCGCGAGCAGGCGGAGCGCATCCTGCCGCTCGGGCGAGTCCTCCGTCCGCTCGACCACCGCCCGCGCCCGCACGAAGGCCTCCTGCCGGTCCGGCGCGCGGTCGAGCTCGAGCCTGACGCGGTGGACGACGTAGCTCGCGGCGTCGACGAGCCGGCGCTCGAAGCCGTCGGGCGCGTCGGCCGGGTCCTGCCCGCGCGGCAGCGTCACGACGCGGACGTCGAACCCGAGTGACGCCGCCAGCTCCATCCCACGCAGGGTCGCCTCCTCACCGGCGGCGTCGGAGTCGAAGCAGAGGTAGAGCCGCCGCGTGAGGCGCTGCAGCTCCTTCAGCTGCCGCTCCGTCAGTGCAGTCCCCATCGACGCAACGACGGGCTCGAGGCCCGACTGCCGGAGCGCGATCACGTCCGTGTTGCCCTCGACGACGACCGCACGCTCCTGCTTCGCGATCGCCGTGCGCGCGAGGTGGAGCCCGTACAGGACGGCCGACTTGTGGAAGAGCTCGGTCTCGGGCGAGTTCACGTACTTGCCGCGAAGCGGGTCGTCGTCGTGCAGCTTCCGCGCCTGGAACCCGATCACGCGCCCTCGGGCATCGGCGAGCGGGAACAGCAACCGCGGCGGGAAGTAGTCGTTCCCGCTCGCGTTCGTCAGTCCGGCGGCGCGCAACTCGTCTCGCGTGAAGCCTTTCTCCTGCGCCCGGCGCGCGAGCCCGCTCCCAGGTGCGAGGCCGAGCCGGAACTCCCGGCAAACCGCCTCGGCGAGACCCCGCTCGGAGAGGTACGCCCGCACCGGCTCGCCCGCCGCCGACTCCCAGAGGTAGCGCTCGCAGAACGCGGTCGCCTGGTCGAGCAGCGCGTGGAGCCGCTCCCGCCGCTTGCGCGCGGCGTCGAGCTGCGGCGAGGCATCCTCGTAGCGGAGCTGCACCCGGAACCGGTCGGCGAGCCACTCCACCGCCTCCGCGAAGTCGAGGTTCTCCGTCTCGCGCACGAAGGTGATCACGTCGCCACCCTTGCCGCAGCCGAAGCAGTGGTACAGCTTCGCCGCCGGGTTGACGGAGAAGCTCGGCGTCCGCTCCTCGTGGAACGGGCAGCGGCCGCTGTAGCGGGCGCCTGCCTTCCGTAGCGCCGTCCGCCCGCTCACCACGTCGACCATGTCCGCGGCGGCCACCACCTCCCGCACGGAATCGTCCTTGATCATCGGCATCAGACACCTCCCGCGTACGCGAGCGCGAAGCGGTCGGTCATACCCGACACGAAGTCCCGGATCTGCTCCTCGGTGGCGCCGCGGCGGTCGAGGTGCTCGAAGATCCGCCGAATCGACGCGTGAGCGCGCTCGTGCTCGCCGCGGGCATGCGGGCCGAGGTAGACGCGCTCGAACATGAACGAGCGCAGCGCGAACAGGGCCGAGCCGACCGCCTCGCTCTGCGCGATGTCTCCGGCCGCCTCGGACGCCTCCACGAGATCGTGGACGAGGGTGTCGATTCGGCGCGCGCCCGTCTCCCCGAGGAGCTCGATCTCCTCACCGGGCAGGTCACGCTCCGACAAGATCCCGAACCGGATCGCGTCGTCGATGTCGTGGTTGACGTACGCGACCCGGTCGACGAGCCGCACGATCTTCCCCTCGAGGGTCAACGGCTCCTGCGGCCCCGTGTGGGTGAGGATCCCGTCGCGTACCTCGGCGGTCAGGTTCAGCGACTCCGCGATCCGGTGCGACTGCTCGTTGTGCCGAAAGCCCGTGCCGAAACGCTCACGCAGGCAGCGGTCGAGCTGCTCCTCGCCGGCGTGGCCGAACGGCGGGTGGCCGGTGTCGTGGCCGAGCCCGATCGCCTCGGTCAGATCCTCGTTCAGCCGCAGGGCGCGTGCGACAACGCGGGCGATCCCCGTCGTCTCGAGCGTGTGCGTCATCCGCGTGCGGTAGTGGTCGCCGCTCGGGTCGATGAACACCTGCGTCTTGCCCTTCAGTCGCCGGAACGGCTTCGAGTGCAGGAGCCGATCGCGGTCGCGCTGGAACGGCGTCCGCAGGCTGCACTCCTCCTCCTCACGGGGTCGGCCCCCGGTTGCGTACGAGCGAACGGCCCGTGGCGAGAGCGCGCGCTCCTCGTGCTCGCGCTGACGAGCCTCGAACGTGTCGGCGACTCGTCCTGCGACCTCGGGCACCGTCCCAGGCTAGACGATGATCGGGACGGTGCCGCCGTCCGCGCTCCACGCGGCGCCGGTGACGTACGACGCCGCCGGCGAGGCCAGAAAGACGACGACGGCGGCGATCTCGTGCGGCTCGGCCAGCCGCCCCAGCGGCCGTCCCGCGCCGACCTTCGCCAGCACCTCGTCGCGGTCGCCCCCCACCTGGTCGGCCAGACCGCCGTCGCCGAGCCACGCCTCCGTCGCCGTCGGCCCCGGCGCGACCGCGTTGCAGCGGATCCCGTCCCCGGCGTAGACGTCCGCCACGAGCCGCGAGAGCGAGAGCACCGCCGCCTTCGTCACCGAGTAGTGCGGCATCCCCGTCGATGGCCGCTTTCCCGCCGTGGACGACACGTTGACGATTGCGCCGCGGCCGGCGCGCAGGTGCGGCACTGCGGCCCGGATCGCGCGCACGTAACTCATCACGTTCAGCTGCCACAGCTCGTCCCACTCCTCGTCGGGCACCTCGTCGAAGCGCGCCTGCCGCGCGAAGCCCACGTTGTTCACGAGCACGTCGACGCCGTCGAAGGCACGCGCCGCCTCCGCCACGACGGCCTCCGGCGCAGCCGGCTCCGAGAGGTCGGCCACGACGTGCAGCGCCTCGCCGACACCGGGTGCATCGCTCCGCCCGCACGTCGCCACGCGCGCGCCCTCGGCGGCGAGGAGCCGTGCGACCTCGCGGCCGATCCCGCCGGTCGAGCCGGTCACGATGCACGCCTTGCCGCTGAGGCCGAGATCCACCGGGCTACAGTAACGGCCGCATGCCGAGGCTCCCGTGACGACGATTCTGCTCGCGCGGCACGGGGAGACGGACTGGAACCGGGAGCGCCGGTTCCAGGGGCACGCCGATCCACCGCTGAACGACCTCGGCCGCACGCAGGCACGCGAGCTCGCCACGCGCCTCGCCGGCGAGGCCGTCGTCGCCGTCTACACGAGCCCGCTCCGGCGGGCGCACGAGACCGCTCTGATCGTCGGCGAGGCACTCCGCTTGGCGGTGGAGACTCGGCCGGCGCTCCGCGAGATCGACGTCGGCTCGTGGCAGGGGCTGACGCGTGACGAGATCGAGGCGCGGTTCCCCGAGGACTACCGTCGCTGGCTCGGCGGCGGCAGCGGCTGGAGCGGCGGCGAGACCTACGACGAGCTCCGGGAGCGGGTCGTGCCGGAGCTGCTGGCGCTGGCGCGACGTCATGCGGGACGGCGTGTCGTCGTCGTCTGTCACGGTGGCACGATGCGGGCTGCGCAGGCGGCCGCCCACCGGCTCCCGCACGCGGCTGCGCGGCGCGTCTCGGCGCCGATCGGCAACGGGACGATGCTCGCCCTGGTGGTCG
>DASQNG010000147.1:0-14600 GCA_035645095.1 Gaiellaceae bacterium
CACGCCGACGGGCGCGAGCTCCCGCCCGAGCTCGACGGCTTCGACCGCGCGCTCGTCGACGCGCCCTGCTCGGGCCTCGGGGTGCTCGCGCGGCGGGCCGACCTGCGGTGGCGCTCACGGCCACTCCCGGAGCTCCAGCTCGACCTCCTGCGCGCGGCGGCGGCGCGGGTCCGGCCGGGCGGTGTCGTCGTCTACTCCGTCTGCACCGTCAACGCCGACGAGGCGGAGGCGGTCGTGGACGCGTCGGGCCTCCACGTGGAGCCGCTCGACGAGTGGCCGCAGTACCGCCACCCGTCGCGCCCCGAGTTCCTGCAGACGCTGCCGCACGTCCATCGCACGAGCGGCTTCTTCGTCGCGCGGCTCCGGGTGCCGACCTAGCCGGTGCAGCGGGCGGCGGTGTCGACGGCGACCCGGAGCCTCGGCACCCCCTTCCCGGTCGCGGCCACGACCCAGCGCTCGTCGGGCTCGAGTCGCACCGGGGGGATCGGCCGCGTCGCGCAGAAGGTGGAGAAGTCCGCGGTCTCGACGCGGACGAAGACGAAGAACCGCTCGCCGTCGGTGTCGTCGGCGCGGAGGGCGAAGCTACCGTCGGGCTCCGCCAGCGCGTCGTCGACCGGGAAGAGCGGGCGTTTCGACCCGGTGCCGCGATAGAGCGCTACGTAGTGCTGGAGCGGCCCGAGCCGCTGCAGCTCGTGGTCGGGAAGGACGCGGCCGGCGACGAGCACCCCCTTCTCGACGCGTTGCAACGGGTTCGCCGTCTCGAACGTGAACAGCACGAACAGCCCCAGGATCGCGAGCACGGGCAGGAAGTTGAGGAACGGGACGATCCGCCGCACGCCGGAAGTGAACCACCGGGAACGGGCGCCCGCAGCCGTATGATCGCCGCGTGGCGTGGCGCGACTGGGTCCGGTCGGTCGAGGTCGAGCCGTCCCTCTACGCGGCCGACTTCGCGCGCCTCGGGGAGCAGATCCGACAGTTGCTCGATGCCGGCGCTCGCGTCTTCCACTTCGACGTCGGTGACGGCCACTTCGTCCCGCCGGTCACGATCGGGCCGGTCGTCCTGCGCTCGATCGCGCCGCTCGTGCACGGCGGCGGCGGGATCCTCGACTGCCACCTGATGGTGACCGACCCGCTGCACCACTTCGAGGAGATCGCGGCGTCGGGCGGCGACAGCGTCACCTTCCACGTCGAGGCGGTCGCCGACCCGGTCGACGCGATCGCGCGGGCGCGGGAGCACGGTCTCGCCGCGGGCATCGCCTTCAACCCGGAGACCGACGTCGAGACGGCCGCGGCGGCTGCCAACGCCGGCGCAGATCTCTGCCTCTGCATGTCGATCGCGCCCGGGTACTCGGGTCAGCGGTTCCAGGAGGACGCGTTCGAGCGGGTCGCCCGGCTCCGGACGCTCGTGGACTGCTTCGTCCAGGTCGACGGCGGCGTGAAGGCGGAGAACATCGGGGCCGTGCGCGACGCAGGCGCCGAGCTGCTCGTCGTCGGCAGCGGGATCTTCGCGGCCCCCGACGTCGGCGCCGCCTACCGCAGCCTCGCCGCCTCCGTCGCGTGACGGCGAGATGAGCCTCGCGCGGGCGGTCGAGGTCGCGTCGGCCGCAGCCGGCCGCGCCCACCCGCGGCCGACGGTGGGCGCGGTGCTCGTGCGGGACGGAAAGGTCGTCGGGGAGGGCGCGACCGAGGCCGACGGCCGCCACGGCGAGGTCGTCGCGCTCGCGGCCGCCGGTGAGCGGGCCCGTGGTGCGACGCTCTACGTCACGCTCGAGCCGTGCGCGCACCAGGGCCGGACGCCGCCGTGCGTGGACGCGATCGTCGCCGCCGGCGTCGCCCGTGTGGTCGCGGGCGCGACCGACCCGGACCCGGTCGCCGCCGGCGGGATCGAGAGCCTCCGGGCACGCGGCGTCGCGGCCGAGCTCCTCGACTCGCCGGAGGCGCGGCGGCTGACGGAGGCGTGGCGGACCTGGGTCGTGCTGCACCGGCCGTTCGTCACCTACAAGGCGGCGGTCACGCTCGACGGCCGCCTCACGGTCCCCGGCTCGCGCTGGGTCTCGGGCGAGGCGTCGCGCCGCCTCGTCCACGAGCTGCGTGCGGCCTCCGACGCGGTCGCCGTCGGCATGGGGACGGTGCGGCTCGAGAACCCGCGCCTCGACGCGCGAGACGTCGCCGCGGCCCGCCAGCCGCGGCGGCTCGCATTCGGCTCGCCGCCGCTCCCACCGGGGTCCGAGCTGGAGCTGCGGAGCGGGCCGCTCTCGGAGGAGCTGCGCGCTCTCGCGGCCGACGATGTCCAGTCGCTGCTGCTCGAGGGCGGGCCGACGCTCGCCGGCGCCTTCCTCCGCGCCGGGCTCGTCGACAAGCTGTTGCTCTTCGTCGCGCCGATCCTGTCGGGGGCCGGGCCGGGGCTCCTCGACCACCTCGACGCGCCGCTGCGGCTGCAGCGTCTCATCTCGCGCCCGGTCGGGACGGACGTGCTCGTCGAGGCGTACCTGCGTGAGCCGTAGCGTGGGCGGCGTCCGGGGGTCTCCGGACGCCCCCCATGACCCCTGATCATCCCGCGGGCGCCGGACGTGGGCATCGCGCCGCCGCCGCTCACGCTGCGGCAACGTTCGGAGGGCCCGTTAGCCTGCACCTGTGTTCACCGGGCTCGTGCGGGAGGTCGGGCGGGTCGCCGTCGCCGACGGCGGCCGACTCGTCGTCGAGAGCGGGGTGGAGGCGGCGGTCGGCGACTCCGTGGCGCTCGACGGTGTCTGCCTCACGGTCGTCGAGCGCGGCCCCGGGCGGCTCGCGTTCGACGTCGTCCCGGAGACGCTGGCGCGCGTGAAGCCGTATCGCGAGCGCGTGAACGTCGAGCCGGCGCTGCGTGCGGGCGAGCCTCTCGGCGGCCACTACGTCCAGGGGCACGTCGACGGTGTCGGCACCGTCGAGCGCGTCGAGCCGGAAGGCGACGGGCGCCGTCTCGCCGTCGCCGCGCCCGGTCTCTCGCGGTATCTCGTCGAGAAGGGGTCCGTCACCGTCGACGGCGTCTCGCTGACCGTGGCCGCGCTCACCGCGACGGGGTTCGAGGTCGCGCTCGTGCCGCACACGCTCGCGGCCACGACGCTCGCCGGCCTGGGTCCCGGCGACGCCGTCAACCTGGAGGTCGACGTGCTCGCCAAGTACGTGGAACGGCTGCTCGAGGCTAGAGTGCAGACGTGACGACGGCCGACGAGACCCGCGCGCGCACCCCGTTCGCGACGATCGAGGAGGCGCTCGAGGATGTCCGGCGCGGCCGGTTCGTCGTCGTCGTGGACGACGAGGACCGCGAGAACGAGGGCGATCTCACGATCGCCGCGCAGTTCGCCACGCCCGAGGCGGTGAACTTCATGGTGAAGCACGCCCGAGGGCTCGTCTGCCTCTGCCTCACCGAGGAGCGCTGCGACGAGCTCGGCCTGCGGCAGATGACCGACCAGAACGAGACGCCCTACGGCACGGCGTTCACCGTCTCCGTGGAGGCACGCGAGGGCGTCACCACCGGCATCTCGGCCGCCGACCGCGCGCGCACGATCCAGGTCGCCGTCGACCCGGCGTCGACCGCGACGGACCTCGTCCAGCCGGGCCACATCTTCCCGCTCCGCGCGCGCCGCGGCGGAGTCCTCCAGCGCGCCGGCCAGACGGAGGCGGCGGTCGACCTCGCGCGCCTCGCCGGGCTGATCCCGTCCGGGGTCGTGTGCGAGATCATGAACGACGACGGCTCGATGGCGCGGGTGCCCGACCTCGTGCCGTACTGCGAGCGTCACGGGCTGAAGATGGTCACGGTCGCCGACCTGATCGAGTACCGCCGGCGGCACGAGCAGCTGGTCGAGCGGACGACGTCCGTCCGGCTGCCGACCGCCTACGGCGAGTTCACGGCCGTGGCCTTCCGCGAGACGCTGACGGGAAAGCATCACGTCGCGCTCGTGAAGGGCGACGTCGCAGGTGCGGAGGACGTGCTCGTGCGCGTCCACTCGGAGTGCCTGACCGGCGACGTCTTCGGGTCGCTCCGCTGCGACTGCGGCGAGCAGCTCGCCCTCGCCCTCCGGCGGATCGACGACGAGGGGGAGGGCGTCCTCCTCTACCTCGCCCAGGAGGGTCGCGGCATCGGCCTCCTGAACAAGCTGCGCGCCTACGAACTGCAGGAGCACGGCCTCGACACGGTCGAGGCGAACCTCGAGCTCGGCTTCGCCGCCGACCAGCGCGAGTACGGGATCGGCTCGCAGATCCTGGCCGACCTCGGGCTCTCGACGCTCCGGATCCTCACGAACAACCCGAAGAAGATCGCCGGGATCGCCGGCTTCGGCCTGGAGGTGGTGGAGCAGCTGCCGCTCGAGGTGCGGCCGAACGCCGAGAACCGCGGCTACCTGGAGACGAAGCGGGCCAAGCTCGGGCACACGCTGCACCACCAGCGCCTCCGCTTCGACGCGGAGCTCTACGGCGGTGCAGAGGCGTGAGCGCGGACGGGCACGAGCTGCCGGAGCTCGACGGCGGATCGCCTCTGGACGAGCGCGCCCCGGTCACCGTCGTCGGAAACGGGAGCGGGCCGGGCGAGCACGCCGCAGGCGAGCTCTCGATCCCCGACGGGTACGGCGTCCTCGCCGGCGCTCCACGCGGTGGGCGGCGTGCGGTCGGGGTCGTCGTCAGCCGCTTCAACGGCTCCGTCACCTCTGGGCTGCTCGGGCACGCGCTCGCGGAGCTCGAGGAGGCCGGCGTCGCGCGCGACTCGATCACGATCATGCCCGTCCCCGGCGCGTTCGAGCTCCCGCTCGCGGCGATGGCGCTCGCGAAGACGCGCCGCTACGCCTGCATCGTCGCGCTCGGCTGCGTGATCCGTGGCGACACGCCCCACTTCGACTACGTCGCCGGCGAGGCCGCGAGCGGGCTGCAGCTCGCCGCGCTCGAGACCGGAGTGCCCGTCGCCTTCGGCGTGCTCACGGTCGACGACGCGGCGCAGGCGGAGGAGCGGCTCGACAAGGGCGCCGAGGCGGTCCGCACCGCGCTCGAGATGGCCGACGTGTTCGCGCAGCTCCGCGCCGCCGCCGCGCGCTGAGCCAAGTAACAACCTGTTACTTGGCTCGGGGTCGCTGCTACACTCCGCGCCGATGTCGAAGGTCTGCTCCGTCTGCGGCAAGAAGCCCTCGTTCGGCAACACACGCAGCCACTCGATGGTGGCGACGCGCCGGCGCTTCGACCCGAACCTGCAGAAGGTGCGCGTCCTCCTGAACGGGGTCGCCAAGCGCGCCTACGTGTGCACCCGCTGCCTCAAGGCGGGCAAGGTCCAGAAGGCCGTCTAGCCGCCTCGGCGCCGCCGCCGCGGCGCCCCCTGCTGCAACTCTCCGGCGCGCGGCGACCGTCTAAGCTCGCGGCGTGGACCGGGCACACCTCAGCACGGCCTCTGATCTCGGCCGCATCACGATCGCGACCGACGCGATCGCGCAGATCGTCGGCCACACGGCCGCGGAGTGCTACGGCGTCGTCGGGATGGCGGGGAAGGGGCTCAAACGCCTGCTGACCCGCGACCGGCTGACACAGGGAATCGAGGTGTCGCAGCGGGACGGGTCCCTCGCCGTCGACCTCTACGTCGTCGTCGAGTATGGCCTCAACCTGGCCGAGGTCGCGACCACCGTGCGCTCGCGGGTCGCCTACGAGGTCGAGCGGCTGACCGGCCTCGACGTCGCCGCGGTCGAGGTGCACATCCAGGACGTGAGGCGGTCGTGACGGTCCTCGAGCAGACGCTCGAGCTGGCGCGCGCAGCGCTCCGGACGCTCGAGGCGAACCGGCGCCGGATCGACGACCTCAACGTCTACCCGGTCCCGGACGGCGACACCGGCACGAACCTCACGCTGAGCGTGCGGACGATCGTGGAGGCGCTGGAGCGCTCGTCGGCGACCGAGCCGGCCACCGTCGCGAAGGAGCTGACCCGCGCCGCGCTGATGGGCGCGCGCGGCAACTCCGGCGTCATCTTCTCGCAGATCGTTCGGGGCGCGGCCGAGGTGCTCGGCGAGGAGGGCGCGCTGGATGCGGCGCGCGTCCGCCGCGCCGCCCGCGGGGCGAGCGACGCCGCCTACCGTGCAGTTCGTCGCCCGGTGGAGGGGACGATGCTGACGGTCGTCCGCGAGCTCGCGGAGGAGGCGGAGGACCCCCGGCATTCGGCGCTCGAGCTCGCGCCGCTGCTGAAGGCCCTCCTCCTGCGCGGCGAGGACGCACTCGCGCGCACGCCGGAGCAGCTTGCGGTGCTGAAGGAGGCGGGCGTCGTCGACGCCGGCGGAGCGGGTCTGCTGGAGCTCTTCCGCGGCATCACGGCCGCGGTCGCCGGCGAGCCGATCCCGGAGACGCCGCCCGAGGCGGCGCACGAGGCGGGGCTCGACGCGGTGCACCAGGAGCTCTCGGCCTTCCGCTACTGCACCGTCTTCGTGGTCGAGGGCACCGGGCTCGACCTCGCCGAGCTGGAGGCGGAGCTCGAGGTCCTCGGCGACTCGCTGCTCGTCGTCGGCGACCCGACCGCCGTCAAGGTGCACGTCCACACGGACGAGCCCGGCAGCGCGCTCGCCGTCGGAACGCGCTGCGGGGCGATCGAGGGCGTCGAGATCGCGAACATGCACAAGCAGACGGAGCAGCGCTCCGAGCGGTTGCTGGGCGGGGCGGACGACGACGTGCCCGACCTCGGCCACACGCTCGAGACGGGCATCGTCGCCGTCGTCCCGGGGGCCGGCAACCGCCGGCTCTTCGAGGGATACGGTGCCACCCGCGTGATCGAGGGCGGCCAGACCATGAACCCGTCCACGGCCGACATCCTCGCGGCCGTCGAGGCGACGCCGGCGACGGAGGTGCTCGTGCTGCCGAACAACGCGAACGTGATCCTCTCGGCCGAGCAGGCGGCGCGGCTCGCGACGAAGCCGGTGCGGGTGATCCCCTCGCGGTCCGTGCAGGCGGGGCTCGCCGCGATCGTCCGGTATCTCCCGTCGCTCGGCGCGGACGAGAACGAGGCGGCGATGCTCGAGGCGCTCCAGCAGGTGACGACGGGGGAGGTGACGATCGCCTCCCGCGACGTCGAGCTCGACGGCGTGCCCGTCCGCAAGGGCGCCTTCCTCGGGCTCGCGCAGGGCGAGGCGGTCGCGTCCTCGGCGGACTTCGAGGCCGTCGCCTGCGCCGTCGTCGAGCGGCTGCTCGCGAACGGTGCCGAGGTGCTCACGATCCTGACGGGCTCCGACGAGCCCGAGCTCGGCCGGATCCTGACCACCGTGCAGGAGCGGCATCCGTCGGTGGAGCTGGACGTCCAGCCCGGCGGCCAGCCGCACTACCCGCTCCTCCTGGCGGCGGAGTAGCGCGGATGGACGACGCACGGCGGCCGATCCGTGTGCTCCTCGCAGAGGACAACGACGTCTTCCGGCAGGCGCTCGAGCTGCTCCTCGGCCTGCAGCAGGACTTCGAGGTCGTCGGTGCCGTCGCCGACGGGACCGCGGTGGTCGAGGCGTGCCGCACGCTCTCACCGGACGTCTGCGTGATGGACTTCCGCCTCCCGGGGATGAACGGGATCGAGGCGACCGTCGCGCTCCTCGAGGTGTGTCCGGAGGTGGCCGTCGTCGGACTGACGGCCTCCGCGACGCTGCGCGAGCTGGAGGCGCTCGCGGCCGCGGGCGCCGTGGCGTGCCTGCGCAAGGACCAGGAGCTCGAGGAGATCGTGGCCACCATTCGTGCGGCGCCGGCAGCGGCCGCGGAGCGGCGGGCACGATGATGCTGACCCCGGAGAACACGGCGATCGTGCTCGACTCGACCGCCGACTACCCGGAGGCGCAGGAGCGCCATCCGAACATGCGCGTGGTCCCGCTCTACGTGCGCTTCGGCGAGGAGAGCTTCCGCGACTACGTCGAGCTCGACCCACGCACCTTCTACGACCGTCTCCGCGCTGCGCCGGCGCTGCCGACGACGTCGCAGCCGACGCCGGAGGACTTCCTCTCCGTCTACCGCGCCCTCGACGACTACGAGCACGTCTACTCGCTGCACATCTCGTCGCGGCTCTCGGGCACGTTCGGGAGCGCGACCCTCGCGGCGCAGGAGCAGGCGGAGCAGACCGGCCGCGACCGGATCCGGCTCGTCGACAGCGAGTCGGCATCGATCGGGATCTCGATGCTCGCGCTCGGGATCCAGCGGCTGCTCGCGCGCGGCACGACGGCGGCCGAGGTGGACGCGCTGATCGAGCGCTACCGCACGGACGCCGGCCTGCTGTTCACCGTCGACACGCTCGAGTTTCTCGTGAAGGGCGGCCGCATCGGGCGGGCGCGGGCTCTCGCGGGCAGCCTCCTGAACGTGAAGCCGATTCTCACGATCGCCGAGGGCGAGGTCGTGCCGCTGACGCGCGTGCGCGGCCGCTCGAAGGCGCTCGAGGAGTTCCGCCGGCGCTTCGAGCAGGCGACGACGGACGCGCCCGACCTGCACGTCGCGATCGCCCACGCGCAGGCGGACGAGACGGTCGAGCAGCTGCGCGAAGTCGTGCTACGGGCGCGCCCTCAGGCGGAGCTCGACCTCGTGACGAGCCTCGGCGCCGTCGTCGGCACGCACGCGGGTCCCGGCACCGTGGGGTTCTTCTGGTTCCAAGGGTAGCGCGCCGCCCAGAAGTTGTCCAAGTTTAGTCCAAAGTAGAGTCGGGCACCCACTTCTCCTGAACCGAAACGGCCGCCCGTGCGAACGGTCCGTGACACTGTCCAACCAGGAGGGGGATTTTTCATGCCGGAGCACTTGACTCTCGAGGCCGTCGACGTCGACGGCGCCATTCGGGAGGCGCTGGACGACAAGAAGACGAGCTCACGGCTCGGCTTCTTGCAGAAGGCCGTCGTCGGTGGCGGCACGATCGCAGCGGGCGGCGTCCTGCTGGGCGGGCTGCCGAAGCTGTCGCTGGCGGCGGCGTCGCCGGCCCAGGACGTCGAGATCCTGAACTTCGCACTGCTCCTCGAGTACCTGGAGGCGGAGTTCTACACCCAGGCCGTCGCCGGCGGTGCGCTCAGGGGCGAGACCCTTGCCTTCGCACGGGTCGTCGGCGCGCACGAGCGGGCGCACGTCGCATTCCTGCGGAAGGCGCTCGGGAGCAAGGCCAACCCGAAGCCGACGTTCGACTTCAAGGGCACGACCGAGAACATGGCGAAGTTCCAGGCGACGGCAGTCCTGCTCGAGGACACCGGCGTCTCGGCCTACAACGGGCAGGGCCCGCGGCTGACGAAGAAGACGCTCGCGGCCGCGGCCTCGATCGTCTCGGTGGAGGCACGGCACGCCGCGTGGATCCGGGACATCGTCCGGAAGCCGCCGGCACCGCTCGCGTTCGACAAGGCCCTGACCAAGCAGCAGGTCGAGGCGGCCGTCGGCCGCACCGGCTTCATCCAGGCGTGACCCGCGTCATGAGCAACCACGAGGAGACGAACACGATGTCCGATGTACTGACACTCGACGAGGTCGACGGCGGCGGCGCGATCCTCGAAGCGTTCGACCGGGTCGGTGACGACTCGCGTGCGGGCTTCCTGAAGAAGTCGCTCGTCGCGGGCGGTGCCGTCGTCGGCGGCGGCGCCGTGCTCGCCGCGTTGGCGACTCCCGCCCAGGCGGCGACGAAGAACGACGTGGCGATCCTGAACTTCGCGCTGACGCTCGAGTACCTGGAGGCGGAGTTCTACACCGAGGCCGAGCGGATGGGCGCGTTGAGCGGCCGGGTGCTCGGGTTCGCGAGGGTCGTCGGCGCGCACGAGCGGGCGCACGTGGCGTTCCTGCGCAAGGCGCTCGGCGGTGCAGCGGTGAAGAAGCCGACGTTCAACTTCCGTGGCACGACCGAGAGCGAGGCACGCTTCAAGGCGACGGCGCAGCTGCTCGAGGACACGGGCGTGAAGGCCTACGCGGGGCAGGCGCCGCTGATCGACTCGGAGGCGGTCCTCGCGGCGGCGCTCTCGGTGCACACCGTCGAGGCGCGCCACGCGGCGTGGATCAGGCACATCAACGGAGCACCGCCCGCACCGAACGCGTTCGACCCGGCGGCGACGAAGCAGCAGATCCTGCAGGCCGTCGCCGGAACGCAGTTCATCGCGGCGGCGCCGGCGATGACCGCACGGGGAGGCTCGCCGCGATTCACCGGCTAGCAGGGGGGAGCACCGGACGCCGGGGCGGCCGCAGGGCCGCCCTGGCGCTCCTCTTCGTCGCGTTCGCGGCCTTCGTCGCTGTCGCCTACGGGCGGGAGCCGGCGGCCGCGCCGACCGGCGTCGTGCTTCCGGCCGTACCCGGCCCGGCGGCGGCCGACGGCCCGTCGCTCGTGGCCGCGACGAGCGGCTCGAGCACGCCGGTCGTGCTGAGCACCCGTGACGGTGTCTCACGCTTCATGGCCGTGCTGGCACCGGTCGCGGTGAGAGCAGAGCCGTCGGCGACCGCGCGCGTCGTCGGTCTGCTCACCGTCCGCACGCCCGAAGGCACGAGCAACGTCGTCCTCGCACTCGCTCGGGTCGAGCGGGGTGGCAGGCTCTGGATCAAGGCGCGGCTGCCCGTACTCCCGAACAACACCGTCGGCTGGATCCCCCGCGACGCGCTCGGCGGCTACAACACCGTCAACACGCGCGCGGTCGTCTCGACGACGAAGCTCACGCTGACGCTGTACCGCTTCGGGAAGCCGATCTTCACCGCGCCGATCGGCGTGGGGCAGGCGCGGACGCCGACGCCGAAGGGGGAGTTCTACATCCGCAACAAGCTGACCCGCTACTCGAGCCCGCTCTACGGCCCGGTCGCGTTCGGGACGAGCGCGCGCTCCGCCGTCCTCACCGACTGGCCGGCCGGCGGCTACGTCGGCATCCACGGCACGAACCAGCCAGGGCTGATCCCCGGCCAGGTCTCCCACGGCTGCATCCGCCTGCGGAACGCGGACATCGTCCGGCTCGCGCAGCTGATGCCGCCGGGGACGCCGCTCACGATCGCCTGACACCGGCCGAACCGGCTGCGATACTCGCGCGATGGACCGGCTGCCCACCGGTTTCGCAGCCGTGGACCCGCCCGAGGGCTCCTCGCTCACGGAGAGGTGGCCGCCGTCCCGCTGCTGGGCGCGGCCCGAGCGGCTCGAGCAGCCGGTCGAGACGCTCGAGGGTGTGGGGCCGACGCTCCGGAAGCGGCTCGCGAAGCTGGGGCTGCACACGCTCGGCGACTTGCTCGACCACCGGCCGCGGCGGTACGAGGAGCCGGTGCCCCGCCGCCGGATCGCGGAGCTGTGGGGGGAGGAGGAGGCGGTGATCGAGGGGGACGTCCTCTCGACGTCGCTCCGTCGCGGGCGCGGGCGGCTGCAGATCCTCACGGCGCAGGTCGCCGACGGCAGCGGCCGGATCGGCGCGACGTGGTTCAACCAGCCGTGGCTGAAGGAGAAACTGCAGCCCGGGACGCACGTCCGCCTGCGCGGCGCGCCCAACCGCTACGGCTTCCAGGTGCGCTCCTACGACCTCGCCGGCGACGTGGCGACTGCGGACTTCGCCCCCGTGTACCCCGCGAGCGAGGAGCTGGCGAGCGCGCGCCTGCGGGAGCTCGTGGAGGCGGCGCTGCCGCTCGCCCGGGACCGCCCCGACCCGCTGCCGGCGCGCGTGAAGGCCGAGCGCGCGCTCCCGCTGCGCCCAGACGCGCTCGTCGCGCTCCACCGGCCGCGGTCGCTCGCCGAGGCCGAGCAGGGGCGCCGGCGACTCGCCTTCGACGAGCTGCTGACGCTCCAGCTCGCGCTCGTCCGGAGGACGGCCGAGCGTGAGGCGTCGATCGCCGTCGCGCTGCCGCCGCCGGGCGAGCTCGTCGAGCGGTACCGCGCGGCGCTCCCCTTCGTGCTGACGGAGCATCAGGAGGCCGCGATCGCCGAACTCGACCGCGATCTGGCTCGCACCACGCCGATGCAGCGGCTGCTGCAGGGCGACGTGGGCTCCGGCAAGACCGTCGTCGCGCTCTACGCCCTCCTGCGTGCCGTCGAGGCCGCGCGCCAGGGCGCCCTGATGGCCCCGACTGAGACGCTCGCGGAGCAGCACTTCCTCACGATCGAGAGCGTCTGCGCCCAGCTCGGCGTCCGCTGCGCCCTCGTCACGGGCTCGGTGAAGACTCATGCCGCGGCCGACGCGGACGTTGTCGTCGGCACGCACGCGCTGATCGCGGAGGGCTTCGAGCTGCGCGACCTCGCGGTCGCCGTCGTCGACGAGCAGCATCGCTTCGGCGTCGAGCAGCGGGCCGCCCTCGTCGAGGGGCGGGCGCCGCACGTGCTCCACATGACGGCGACGCCGATCCCCCGCACCCTCGCCCTCACGGTCTACGGCGACCTCGCGGTGAGCGAGATCGCGCAGCCGCCGGCGTCGCGGAAGCCGATCGTGACGGCGTGGGTCACGGAGGAGCGGACGTCGGAGGCGTACACGCGCCTGCGGGCGCATCTCGCCGAGGGCCGGCAGGCGTACGTCGTCTGCCCGCTCGTCGAGGAGACGGCGTCGACGGTCGCGCGGGCCGCCGAGCAGGAGGCGGCGCGGCTGCGCAAGGGCGAGCTGCGGGGCTTCGCGGTCGGCTGCCTCCACGGGCGGCTGAAGCCCGCGGAGCGGCGCGACCTGATGGCGCGCTTCAAGGCGAGGGAGCTCGACGTGCTCGTCGCGACGACGGTGATCGAGGTCGGCGTGGACGTCCCGAACGCGACGATCATGATCGTGCAGGAGGCAGACCGCTTCGGGCTGGCGCAGCTCCACCAGCTGCGCGGTCGCGTCGGCCGCGGCGCCGAGCAGTCGTATTGCCTCCTCGTCTCGCGCGCGAAGGAGGAGCTCACCGACGTCGCCCGCGAGCGGCTCGAGGCGATGGTCGCGACGACCGACGGCTTCGAGCTCGCGGAGAAGGACCTGGAGCTCCGTGGCGGCGGCCAGCTGCTGGGCGCGCGTCAGTCGGGCCTCTCCGATCTCAGGTTCGCGAGGATCACGAGGGACCGGGAGCTCCTCGAGGCCGCACGCGATACTGCGCGGGCGCTGCCTGCAGGCACGATGGCGGCCGAAGTCGACGCGCTGCTCGGCGACGCCGAGCACCTGGGTGCGTCGTGACGGAGGCGATTCACCACCGTCTCGTCGACGTCGTGCTGCGGCTGCGGGGGGAGGGCTCGCCGGCTGCGGTGGGAGACGCCGACGAGATCGCGCGCCTCGCGTTCCGCCGCTGGCTGCGGAGTGCGCTCCGCGAGGGGCGCCACGCGGCGCGGGAGCGGCGCGTGGAGGATCTCGCGCACGCGCTCAGCGAGGCCTGCGCGGCGCACCCGCCGCCGCCGTTCGCGGAGTACCACTACCTCGCGTCACGCCTCGCAGAGGTGCTGCCCGGCTCCGCGTAGCGTGTCGTGGCCAGCGGGATGGGCCTCTTCGTACGCCGCGCCGGAGCGGCGGCGGCGGACGCTAGCCTCGGCGCGTGCGCATCATCTCCGGCAGCAAGCGCGGCGCCCGGATCGCGGCGCCGCGGGGGGAGGGGACGAGGCCGACGGGTGACCGCGTCCGCGAGGCCGCGTACAACCTGATCGGGCCTGTCGAGGGCGCGTCGGTGCTCGACCTCTACGCGGGGTCGGGCGCTCTGGGGCTGGAGGCGCTCTCCCGCGGCGCCGAGCGCGCGACGTTCGTCGAGTCCGACCGTGCCGCCTGCCGCACGATCGCGCAGAACCTCGCCAAGCTCGGCCTCGGCGGCGGGCGTGTCCTCTGCCAGGACGCGCTCCTGACGCTCCGGCAGGAGACGCGGCGCTACGAGCTCGTACTCGTCGACCCGCCCTACGGGGAGTGGCCGGCGCTCGAGCCACGCCTCGCCCGCCTCCTGCCGCCGGTGCTCGCGCCGGACGGCCTGCTCGTCGTGGAGACCGACGCGCGGGTCGAGCCGTCGCTGCCGCTCGCGCAGCGCACGTCCCGACGGTACGGTTCGGCGCGCCTCACGCTCTTCGAGCATCCCTTCTCCGCGAGCCCACCGTGATCACCGCGATCTGCCCCGGCAGCTACGACCCCGTCACGCTCGGCCACGTCGACGTGATCGGCCGCGCCGCGGCGATCTTCGACCGCGTCGTGGTCGGCGTCGTCGGGAGCCCGCGGCACAAGACGCCGCTCTTCTCGCTCGACGAGCGCGTCGGCTTACTGCGAGAGGCGCTCGTCGGGCTCGAGAACGTCGAGGTGGACGTCTTCTCGGAGCTCGTCGTCGAGTTCGCGCGCCGCTGGCAGGCGAAGGCGATCGTGAAGGGTCTGCGCGTGATCTCCGACTTCGAGTGGGAGTTCCAGATGAACCAGCTGAACCGGCATCTCGCGCCGGAGATCGAGACGGTCTACGTGATGGCGAGCCCGCAGGTGAGCTTCGTCTCGTCGAGCGGCGTGAAGGAGATCGCCGCGTTCGGCGGAAAGGTGGACGAACTCGTGCCGGAGCCCGTCGCGCGCCGGCTTGCCGAGAAGTTCCCGAACGGCCACCCCGGTGCGCCGGAGAACCCCCGCGAATAACCCACTGAGTACACTTCTGGAGACCACATGGACGTCCTCGTACTGATCGACAAGCTCGACGACCTCGTGCACAACGCGAAGGCCGTGCCGCTCACCGACCAGGTGCGGCTCGACCGCGAGGAG